>JAABUD010000262.1 GCA_011389555.1 Desulfotignum sp.
ACCGGGACCACTGGGATGTGGTCCTGGAATACCATAACGAAGGGGACGGCCCCTGGCTGGTGGATCTGTGTCACCGGGTCCGGCTGGACCTGCAGACCGGGAACCTGGATGCGAAAAAACCGTTCGGGATCACCATCCCTGCCACCCCCGGACAGTCCGTGCTGGAAAAAGGGTTTCTGATCAACCGCATGAACAAAATCCAGAGTTCCATCTATCATCTGGGTGGCGATGCCGTCGAGATACCCAAAGAAACCGAATATACGGATATAACGGAAGCCTCGGTGTTCCTGGCCATCATCGGTGCGCCCGTGTTTGCCATCTGTGAAAAACTCTCCGCCCTGGATTTCGGGGACAACACCCGGGAAACCCCGTTTCTGCTCCAGGGTCCGTTTTCCCATGTTCCCTGCCAGATCGTGACACTGAGCCGGGAGGGAGAAAAATCCGGGGTGATGCTCACCGGCTCCCGGGGCTATGCCAAAGAAATGGTGGATGCCATTCTCCACGCGGGCGAGGAATTCGGCCTCAAACCGGCCGGTGAAAAACGGCTCACTGACTGGATCGACAGCTTGTAATCGAACCGCCCGGGCAGTTCCCGGGCGGTAACCAAATGATAAACAGGGTCTGACAAGACCCGATTATTCAAGGAGAAAACACATGACCCAAAAATATGATGCCATCATTATCGGTGCCGGTGTGATCGGCGCACCCATTGCTTATGAACTGTGCAAAATGGGCTACAAAACCCTGAACGTGGACAAGCTGCCCGATGCCGGAGAAGGTTCCACTGCCGGTTCCTGCGCCATTGTGCGGGCCCACTACTCCACGGAAGACGGGGTGGCCCTGGCCTATGAAGGCTTCAAGTACTGGCTGGACTGGGAAAACTACCTGGACAACGTCACGGATGAAAAAGGCATGGCCAGGTACATGAACACCGGGTCCATCCTGATCAAATCCGACGGCCATGACTGGCGGAAAGTGAAAAAACACTATGATGCCGTGGGGGTTCAATACGAAGAATGGGATCTGGACACCATCAAAAAACATGTTCCGCCCATTGACCTGCACAAATACTGGCCCGTTCGGCGGCCCGAAGACCCTTCATTCTTTGACGAACCCACTGAAAAGCTGGAAGGTGCCATTTTCTGCCCGGAAGGCGGGTATGTAAACGACCCGGCCCTGTCCGCCCACAACATCATGCGGGCCGCTGAAGCCAAGGGCGGAGAGTTCATGTTCAACGCGGAAGTGGTGGATATTCGAAGCGAAAACGGCAAAGTCAAGGGCATCACCCTCAAAGACGGCACCCAGATCGATGCGGACATCGTGGTGAACGTGGGCGGCCCCCATTCTTTCAAGGTGAACCAGATGGCCGACGGCGTGTGGGACGGCTGCAACATCAAGACCCAGTCCCTGCGCCACGAGGTGATGTACTGCCCCTCCCCCGAAGACTATGATTACCTCAATGACGGATACCACATGTCTGACGGCGACATCGGCTGCTATGTCAGACCCGAAGTGGGCAACATGTTTCTCATCGGTTCCGAGGACCCGGACTGCGACCCCCAGGAATGGGTGGACCCGGATGATTTCTATGCCGGCAAAGGCGGTCCCGGCCGGGACAACGTGCTGACCGACGGCCAGTGGAAAGCCCAGTGCTACCGCCTGGGCAAACGCATTCCCACTCTCAAGGTGCCCAACCAGCCCAAAGGGGTGGTGGATCTGTACGACTGCTCGGACGACTGGATCCCCATCTATGACAAATCCGATTTGCCCGGCTTCTACATGGCCATCGGCACCTCGGGCAACCAGTACAAGAACGCCCCCGTGGTGGGCCGAATGATGGCCGAACTCATCGATGCCTGTGAAAAAGGCCTGGATCATGACAAGGAACCGTTCCAGTATGAGTTCAAATACACCCAGCGGACCCTGAACGTGGGATTTTTCTCCCGGAAACGGGAGATCAACTATGATTCCAGTTTTTCGGTAAACGGATAACGACACTGTAACCGCTGTTCGGCTGTCAAGCTGCATGGCGTGCTTTTATCCAGGGGCAGGGCCGGGGAACACCCTGGCACTGCCCTTTTTTTTAAGGTGTGAGACCAATGCAAATTTATGTATGCGTGAAACACGTACCGGATTCCGCAGCCAACATCCATATTATAGACAATCGTAAGATCGATGACACCGTGCCGTTTCTGATGAACCCGTATGATGAACATGCCGTGACGGAAGCCGCGGCCCTGAAAAAACAGGTGCCCGACAGTGAGATCACTGCCGTGTGCCTGGGAAAAAAAGATGCGGAAAAGACACTTCGGTCGGCCCTGGCCATGGGGGCGGACAGAGGGGTGCTGGTGGAAACCGATGAGACCTGCGACAGCATGACCACGGCCCGGGCTTTGCATGCCGCCATTGTCAGAGACGGACATGCGGACATCATTTTCACGGGCAAGGAGTCCATCGACAATGAAGGCATGCAGACCCAGTTCCGCATCGGGGCCCTGTTCGACTTTCCTGTGGTCACCAATGCCGTCTTTCTTGAGGTGACAACTGACCGGGCAAGGGTGACCTGTGAACTGGCCGGAGGGCGTACCCGGGAATTTCAGCTGTCCCTGCCCTGCGTGGTGGGGGCGGGCCGGGGGTTGAATACCCCGGTGTATCCGACGTTTCCGGACGTGGTCAAATCCCGCAAAAAACCGATCACCTGCCTGTCGCTGTCACAACTGGACATCCCGGCCCCACCGGGATCGACCCGAATCGTTTCGATGATGCCGCTGGAACAGCGGCGGCAGCCCCGGGAAATCACGGGGACCCCGGCGGAACAGGCCGGTGAAATCATCCGGATTTTAAGACAGGAAGCAAAGGTGTTATCATGAAACAGGCAGGAATTCTCATTGAAATGGACAATGGCCGGGTCAAGGAAACCAGTCTCGGCTTGATCACCCTGGCGGCGAAAACCGCTGATTCCCTGACTGCACTGGTTCTGGACGAAGGCATGGACGAGATTGCCGATCACCTGGCTGCGTATGGGGTTCACACCATTGCACATCTGGACCTGCCCGAAGATCCGGCCATCCGGTGGAACCCTGCGGTCCGGTCTGCTGCGGTGGTCCAGGCGGCCCGGGAACTTGAACTGGGCCGGATTCTGGGAGTGTCTTCCCCGGAAGGAAAAGATCTTTTGCCCCGGGTGGCGGCCCGGCTGGATGCCCCGCTGGTGATGGACTGCGTGGATGTGGACCTGAAGACAGATATTGCCGGAACCTCCCAGTATTCGGGCAAGGTGATGGCACAGATTCAGGTGACCGGGGAGATACAGGTTTTCGGGGTCCGGCCCAATGCGTGTCCGCCCGAATCCGCCCCGGTTCAGGCCAGGACCGTTGCCATGAGCGTGGATGCGGCCGTGCCGGAAAATATCGTTCTGCTGTCCCGGGATGAAGGGGACAGTGACGGCCGGCAAAGTCTGACCGAAGCGGATATCATCATTGCCGGGGGCCGGGGATTGAAAAACAAAGAAAATTTCTCATTGATTTTCGATTGTGCCAAAAAATTGAATGCCGCTCCCGGGGCCTCCCGGGTGGCGGTGGATGAAGGATGGGTTTCCTATGCGTTTCAAGTGGGACAGACCGGTGAAAAAGTCAGCCCCCAGGTGTACATCGCCTGCGGTCTTTCCGGGTCCATCCAGCATTTCGCCGGCATGAAAACCGCCAAAATGATCATTGCCGTGAACATGGATGACAATGCGGCGATCATGGCCAATTGCGATTATCGGGTCCAGGGGGATCTGTTCGAGATTCTGCCGGAGATGATCAAACAATTATAACATGAACCAGTTTACCCATCAAAATGCCCGTCAGTTTCTGTTCGGCCTGGACAATGCCAATTTTCTGGGTGTGTTCGATGAGTACTGTGACGGGGTTCTCATTACCACTGCAAACGGTATTATTGTCTACTACAACAAAGCCATGTCCCGTATCGATGAACTGGAACCTGAAGATGCCATTTTGAATCAGGTCACGGATGTGTATGATCTGACCCATGAAACCAGCCTGATCATGCGCTGCCTGAGCACCCGTCAGCCCATCATCGACAATCCCATCTACTACCGGACCCGCAGGGGCAAGTTCGCCAACACCATCCACAATGTCCACCCCATATTCAACCGGAACCAGCTGGTGGGATGCATCTGCTTTGTCAGAGATTTCCATGTTCTCACGGAAACCCTGTCCACCCTGCGGATGCCGGAAATCCAGCACCGGATGCAGCAGTATGAGATCACGTTCGATTCCATCGTCGGCCAGGATCCGGCCTTCAAGGATGCCCTGAACGCGGCCCGGATGGCAGCCAACACCCCGTCTCCGGTCATGCTGTACGGCGAGACCGGCACGGGCAAGGAACTGTTTGCCCGGGCCATTCACAACCACAGTCCCAGGCATGAGAAAAAATACACCCCGGTCAACTGCGCCGCCATCCCTGAAAACCTGCTGGAAGGCATTTTGTTCGGCACCTCCAAAGGCGCTTTCACCGGGGCCATCAACAAGGCGGGGCTGTTTGAACGCACCAGCCAGGGCACCATTTTTCTGGATGAGATCAATTCCATGCCCGTGGGGCTCCAGAGCAAGATCCTGCGTATTATCCAGGAAGGAAAGGTCCGGCGGGTGGGGGCCCTCAAGGAGATCAAATTCGATCTGAAAATCATCTCTTCCGTGAACCAGGACCCCCATGTGTCCATTGCCGACGGAAGTCTTCGGTCCGACCTGTTCTACCGGCTGGGGGTGGTGTTCATCCATATTGTGCCGCTGCGGGAACGGATGACCGACCTGCCGCTGCTGGTGGATCATTTCATCGACAAGCACAACAAGTCTTTGGGCCGGCAGGTGCGTGGAGTGGAAGATGGGGTCATGGAACGGTTCTACGAGTATCACTGGCCCGGCAATGTCCGGGAACTGGAGCATGCCATCGAAGGGGCCATGAATATCATGGGACCGGACAACCGGATCCGGATCAAATATCTTCAGCCCCATTTCAGGCATGCGTACAGAAATCGCCGGTCAGCCGGGCAGCGGGGATCTTTGTGGATGTCGAATTCACCCGTAAGCCATGATACCCTGGAAACGGGGTCGTCGGACCTGCTGTTCAATAAAAAAGAGCACGAGAAAAAAATGGTATGGCAGGCATTGATGCAGTTTCGGGGCAATGTGACCCGGTCGGCGAGAAAACTGGGGATTTCCCGTCAGCTGCTGTATTATAAAATGAAAAAATTCAACCTGTCCCGGGATCAGTTCAGATAACCCCGGCAGACCTGTTTTCGTGTTTTCGGATGTTGTCAAGGGCGCAGATGGTCCGGTATCTCACAAACCGGGATGGGATCCATCTTGTGCCGGTTGGCGGCATGCAGTCTCCGGAAAAGCGACAGCACCTGTTTCTGGCGGCCATCCAGAGGCTGCGCTCTTTTTTCTTCTTCACTCAACGCCGTATAGGCCATGGCCCATTCCAGTTCGTCATACCCGGCCCCGATCTGGCTTTCGTCCGTGCGGTTATCCGCCCACAGCCCGTCCGTGGGCGGGGCCGTGAGGATGTCAGGCGCAATGTTCAATTCCCGGCCCAGGGCATACACTTCTGATTTCATCAGATCCGCGATGGGAGAGATATCCACGCCCCCGTCCCCGTATTTGGTGTAGAATCCCACCCCGAAATCCTCCACTTTGTTGCCCGTGCCGGTCACCAGGAGCCGGTGGTGCCCGGCGAAGGCGTACAGCGTCAGCATGCGCAGCCGGGACCGGGTGTTGGCCAGGGTCAGCTTATCCTGGATGTCCGAAGGTAAATGGGTCTGGATGCTGGAAAACACGGGGGTCAGGTCCTGGTCTTTCGGGGTGACGTTGGGATAAATGGATGTCAGCCAGGCATTGTGGGCCGATGCCCGGGACAGCTGATCCGGGGCCTGGCAGATGGGCATGTTCAAGACCATGACCGGGTGCCCGGTTTCAGCGCACAGGGTGGAGGTGACGGCAGAATCGATGCCGCCGGACACCCCGACGCAGAAGCCGGTCATGCCTGAGTGGGTCAGGTAGGTGTCCAGCCAGTTTACAATGTGATCGATCACTTTTCGGGCCTGCATGGGGTTTCTCCGGCAAGGGGTTTTTTACGCGTTATACTGGGAAGTGTGGGCGTTTGTCAATGGCGGGGCAGGGACCCGTGTCAGGGGAGGGGTGTGGGTCTCACCCTCTGTTGCGGTTGAACAGGGCCTAAGGCATGCTTCGCTAAACGTCAAAAACTGCGGGCAGGTATGTCCTCATACAGTTTGCCGTTCTTTACGCTTCGCATGCCTAAGGCCCTGTAACAACCGCAGCAGAATGGGATTCGACCCACACCCCTCCCCTGACACTAGTCACTGAAAAATGATCAACTATCGCGGAAATTTTCAACCCAAGCGCCCCTCGTCACTTTCAGAAATCATTTTAAGAAATAAGCGATGACGTATCCCATGGTGTGACCTCTGGAGAGTCAATTAATAATTTGATCGCTTTTTTTTGCCGATAAATTTAGGAATCCCTGATTTTGTCCGGATAAACGATTTCATGATATCAGGCGGTTTCGGATCTGTTCAATTCGTTTCCGGTTCACACCGAAATCCCAATATCCCACCCGGGCGGCGGATCGGACATGAATGATGGATTTTGTGGATGTTGTGTCCGGAAAATAAAATTCCACATCATCAACAAACCCAAACACCCTGGAGGAAAACTCGGCTCTGATGTAATTGTCCTCAGCAGTGATAATTTTTGATCGGTCCAGTTCTTTGAGGATTTTCAAAATATGGTTTCGTGTCTCGGAGGGTGTCCCTGAAAACCGGATGGGTTCAATATAATGTTTTGGGTCTTTTGCCTGACTGTTCACACAGTTCGGTGAGGCTGGGCATTGTATGAGTTGACCTTTTTCAATTCCCAGTTTCGGCATGGTTGCTGAACACCCGGTTAAAAACAATAACCCGGTCAGAACCACTTGAATCTGTTTTTTCATTGTTTTTTCCCCTGCGGCAAATATCGGCTCTCCGAAAGAGATGGCCGTTGCCCCGATAAGTACGACTGAAATGCACAACTTATGTAAATTTATATTTCAAAGTATAGACTTCATCCCGGGATTGGTCAAGCAACAAGTTTGACAAGACCTCGCCCCTTGTGTTTTTCAGCCACCTGGGCAACGGTGAATCCCCGGGATAAATCATCAGTAACAAAAAGCAAGTTCCGATACCTAATAGTAGTACCATTTGAAAGGCTTTTAATGCTGCAAAGACGTTATAAATGTAAGTAAAACAGTGAATATATATTTTTTATTTATTATAACCATTTTTTATTATTGAATATTTATTTGATAAATAAAAAATGAAAATAAATTGATTGACAAACTATGAATGATCCAATATGTAAAATTAAATGGTACGATCATTTGACCTGAAAATGGCGAGCTTATGAGCAGCAGCATATTCAAACCGGCAAAAGGAAACAATCTCAGTGAGAAGGTGGCAGACCAGATCGAGGTTGCGATTTTAAGCGGAAAGATCCTGCCTGGTAACCGGCTGGCAAGCGAAAGGGATCTGCAGGTTCAGTTTGAAGTGGGCCGGGGGGCCATCCGGGAGGCGCTGCAGACATTGAAGCAAAAAGGCATTATCGAAATACGAAAAGGTGTCAAGGGCGGGGTTTATGTCAAGAAAATCGAAATCGGCTCTGCCAGTGAATCCCTGTCGCTTCTGCTGCACCAGAACAAGGTGCCTGTCGAGCAGCTGGTGGAGTTCCGGGATGCCGTTGACCAGACAGAAGTCATCCTGGCTTCTATCCGTGGCAGCAAAGAAGAAAAAGAACACCTGGTCGAACTGGCCGACCGTCTCTCAAATTTGAGTTCCTTGCCTGGCGGGGCGGATGTCGAGGGAATCAAGGCCGTTGACCGCGAGATGAACCTGCTTTTGGCTAAAATGACCCAAAATTCCGTGTTTGAATGGATAAAAAAAACCATCCAGTTGAGCATAGGATCATATGATTCACTTTTGTACGAAAATCCGAAATACCGCGACAAGACAATCAGTAACTGGATCAACACCGCAAAGGAGATTGCAGCGGGTGAGCCCTTGAAAGCGCTTTCAATGTGCTCCTATCACTATGTGCTCCTCCAGAGCTGCCTGAAGGAAAAGCATCAAAACGATGCCGCATCCGGTGAAACCCGGGAGATATAAGATGCTTTCTTCCTTGAAAAATGGAACATGCGGTATTTCAGGAGGCAGTCATAAAAGCCCTTATTCACATACATTTTGATAAATGCACGGGATGCAGTCTCTGCCAGCTTGCATGCAGCATGGATTTGACTTGTGGGTACAACCCCCGGCGCTCCCGCCTGGCCATTCATCGCCGGCATGAAAACCTGTATCATATCCCGGTTGTCTGCAACCAGTGTGAAAATGCCTACTGCATGAATGTCTGCCCTTCAAATGCAATCACTAGGAACGATAAGGGCATTGTCTGCATCGATCCGAAAGGTTGTGTCGGGTGCGGACTGTGCGTGGAGCACTGCCCCATCGGCGCAGTGACACTGGATCCGGACACGAAAAAGGCCGTGAAATGCGAGCTTTGCCAGGGAAATCCCCTGTGTGTAGAGGTTTGTCCGACCGGTGCCCTTGAACTGATTGAATGCGGGGAGGATCTGCCATGACATCCTACACCGGCAAGCTGCTGCTGATCGATTTGTCCCGCGGGTCATCTCAAATCCTGCCGCTCGGGGACACGCTTGTAAATGATTTCATCGGGGGAAAAGGGTTCGGGGCCAGGCTGCTGTATGACCGGGTTCCGCCGGATACCGATCCTTTTGGAAAAGACAATGTGATCATGTTTTTGACCGGCCCCCTGACAGGCACCATGGCACCGGCCATGCGGGGGTGTGTCGTTACAAGGTCTCCATTGACCGGCATTTTCCTGGATTCCTATTTCGGCGGCAGTTTCAGTCCTGAAATCAAATACGCTGGATATGACGGCATCATTATCACCGGCCGGGCCGGGCATCCTTCATACATATGGATCGATGACGATGTCGTGGAAATCAGGGATGCACGTCACCTATGGGGAACCGACACCCTTGACGCCAATCACAGGATCAAACGTGAACTGAAAGATGAAAGCATAAAAATTGCAAGTATCGGACAGGCCGGTGAAAACCGGGTCCTGTTTTCCCTGGTCTGCTGTGAATACAACAGGCAGGCCGGACGGGGCGGGGCCGGTGCCGTCATGGGATCGAAAAATCTAAAGGCAATTGCAGTCAGGGGGTCGAAACCGGTCGGTATTCATGATCCAGCCCGCTTTGTCCGGGCCTGTGCAAAAGCGCTCAAGGAGCTTGAAAAAAGCCCGGATGTGGATGTTCTCAGAAAGGCAGGCACGGCATCTGCCGTGGAATTTGCCAATGAAGCAGGGCTTTTGCCAAACAAAAATTATAAAAACGGTACCTTTGGAAAGGCCGGTGAAATAGCTGACAAGGGACAGTCCAGGCACCTGTGGCTCTCAAGTTCCGCCTGCCTTGGCTGCCCCATTGCATGCAGCAGGATCGGTGCCGTCAGGACCGGTAAATTCAAGGGGTTTGTCACGGATATAATCGAGTATGAATCAGCCGCAATGATGGGGGCAAACCTGGATATTTCCGATATACGGGCAGTGGCCCACCTGGTGAAGCTATGCGACAGATACGGCATGGATACAATATCATGCGGCAATGTAATCGGATTTGCCATGGAGGCATGCGAAAAGCAGCTTATGGAACCGCCCGGCGGAATCACATTGAAGTTCGGAAATGTCGAGGCCGCAGAATACCTGATACATTCCATTGCTGTAAAGAAAAATGAGATTGGCAGGCTGCTTTCGTGCGGAGTGAAACAGGCTGCTCAGTCCATAGGCGGTTCAGCCGGAGAATTTGCCGTTCATGTCAAGGGGCTCGAATCCCCGGCATGGGGCCCGCGAGGGGTGTCGGGGATGGGGCTTGCCCTGATGACAACGGATCGGGGCGGGTGCCACCAGCGAGGGTTTCCCGTGTCCTATGAGCTTGGAGGCGAGTACAGGGGAAAATCCATAGATCCCTTGTCCACAAAGCACAAGGCCGGCATGGTGATCGATCTCCAGAATTATTCCGCCGGCACGGATACCCTCGTAAAATGTGATTTCGGCAGCTTCGGCATATCTGACACCACCTATGCCCAAATGCTGAGTGCAGCCACGGGACGTGATATGGAACCCGGTAACATTCACGAGACTGGAGAGCGCATCTGGAATCTTGTGAGAATCTTCAACCTGGATAACGGCACAAACGCAGGCCAGGACACCCTTCCAGCAAGATTTGTCAAGGAAAAACTGCCTGACGGCCCGGCCAGGGGCCACAGGATTACCCCTGAGGACATGACCCTGATGAAACAGGAGTATTACAGTCTCAGGGGATGGGACGAAAACGGCATCCCGTTGGAAAAGACCCTGGAACGGCTCGGGTTGAAAACGAGAAAGACGGGTCGACAATAACTTTTAAAAATTGTTTTGGAAGGGAATCCGGAGGATGAAAGAAAAATATGACTATATCATTGTTGGCGGGGGATCCGCAGGGTGTGTCCTGGCAAACAGGCTGAGTGCGGATCCTTCAACCAGCGTGCTGGTCCTGGAGGCAGGCCGCCCTGATTATATCTGGGATGTTTTCATCCATATGCCCGCTGGGCTCACCTTTCCTCTTGGCAATAAATATTATGACTGGTGCTATGAGTCAGAACCGGAACCTTTTATGAAGAACAGAAAGATTTTTCACGGCCGGGGAAAAGTGCTGGGAGGATCTTCAAGTATCAACGGTATGATCTATATCCGCGGCAACGCCATGGACTATGAAAAATGGGCAAAGGATGGCGGCATGCCGCAATGGGACTATGCCCACAACCTGCCCTATTTTATCCGGGCTGAAAACCGTCTCAAGGGACCGGATGAATACCACGGCACAGACGGTCCGCTGATCCTGGAGACCGGCCCCTGTAAAAATCCGCTGTTTGGCGCATTTCTCGAGGCGGTCCAGCAGGCCGGGTATCCATTGACCCGTGATGTCAACGGCTACCGCCAGGAAGGGTTCAGCCCCTTTGACCGGAATATCCACCGCGGCAGGCGCCTGAGCGCGGCCAGGGCATATCTTCATCCTGTTTTAAAGGAGAGGAAAAACCTGGATGTGATCTGCCGGGCGTTCACCAGCAGGATTCTGTTTGAAGGAAAAACCGCCGTGGGTGTGGAGTTCGGCAAAGGCAAGAGCAAGAATGCCAGGAAGGTATATGGCGGTGAAGTGATAACCTGCTGCGGTGCCATAAAC
The DNA here is from genome assembly GCA_011389555.1 of Desulfotignum sp. Taxonomy (GTDB): domain Bacteria; phylum Desulfobacterota; class Desulfobacteria; order Desulfobacterales; family Desulfobacteraceae; genus Desulfotignum. The sequence continues at coordinate 11,353 of JAABUD010000262.1, forward strand.
TCTCCGCAACTGCTCCAGCTGTCCGGTGTCGGAAATGAAGAGGAGCTCAAGGCGCTGGGTGTGAAAGTGGTCCATGACCTGCCGGGTGTGGGAGAGAACCTGCAGGACCACCTGGAGGTCTATGTCCAGTATAAAAGCAAAAAGCCGGTATCCATGAATCCGGCCCTGAAATGGTGGAAAAAACCCTTTATCGGATACCAGTGGCTGTTTCACAGGGCAGGGGCTGCTGCCACCAATCATTTTGAAGCAGGTGGATTTATCAGGACCAACGACGATGTCGAATATCCCAACGTGCAGTTTCATTTTTTACCACTGGCCATTCGATATGACGGCAGTCAGCCAGGCAGCGACCACGGCTACCAGGTACATGTCGGTCCCAATAATTCCGATGCCGTCGGATCGGTTAAAATCAGATCGACTGACCCAAGGGTATATCCAGCACTTCAATTCAATTATCTGTCAACGGACAAGGACCGCAAAGAATGGGTGGAAGCCATCCGGTGCGCCAGGAAAATTTTGAATCAACCTGCCTTCGATATATTCAACGGCGGTGAGGTCTCTCCGGGCATGCTCGTTCAAACCGATCCGGATATCCTTGACTGGGTTGCCAAAGATGGAGAAACGGCGCTGCATCCTTCGTGTACCTGTAAAATGGGCAAAGATGACATGGCCGTGGTGGATCCTGATTCCTTAAAGGTCCGTGGAGTTGAAAATCTGCGGGTGGTGGATGCATCGGTCATGCCGTATGTGACCAACGGCAACATATACGCTCCTGTCATGATGATTGCCGAAAAGGCCTGCGATATGATTCTGGGAAATACTCTGGAGGCGCCTTCTTCATCTCATTTTTACCGTCATTCTGACTGATCCCGGCAGCTGAATCGCTGATCTGCCTCCCGATTTCATCTCCGACATGATGGAGGACCCGGCCCTGGTGATTCTTGATGGCCCGGATCACGTAGCCTCCAGGTCTGTGTCCGGATGAACCGCTGGCTGCGCATGGATCTGGCGGACATATTCGTACAGCACAATGGAGGCGGCCACACTCACATTGAGGCTGTCGGACCGGCCGTACTGGGGAATGGTCAATCGTTCAAGCCTTTCAAACAGGTCCGGCTCGAACTGCAGTCCCCGTTCTTCATGCCCCAGGATAAACGCGCTTTTTTCCGGCAGAACGACATCCATGATCCGTGTTCCCTGGTTGGGTTCCAGAATGAACAGGGTGTATCCCCGGGTGATCAGATGGGCATAACAGGTGTTGAACCGGCTGTAAAAAAAGGCGGGCACCCATTTGAACGCCCCCATGGCCGGGGCCGGGTCAAAGAATTCGATGCCCACCAGGTGGATTTCCCTGCATCCGAACGCTTCTGCGCTCCGGAAGATTTTCCCGATATTGAAGGTGGGTTTGAGGTGGTCCAGTACCAGGACACAGGAATGGCAGCCGGGTTTGGCCAGTTTGTTCCGGTTCCCGTGCCGGCGGAATCGGCGCTGGGCTGCGGCCCGTTCCGCTTTCATCATCAGTCTGATTTTATGGGGTCCGGTCATGAATGATTTCCAGAAGCTTCTTTTCTTGATCCCGGGCAGGGGAACCGGTACAATGGCCGGCGGTAAGGAGATGGAAACAAATGAGTATCCGATTCAGTGCAAGGACAAGGAGGAAAAATGAATGTCATCATCGATCTGTGTGTGGTACCTCTGGGTGTGGGGTTGTCGGTGTCAAAATACGTGGCCGCCTGTCATGAGATCATCCAGGCAGCCGGCCTGTCCTGTGAACTGCATGCCTACGGCACCAACATCGAAGGGGAGTGGGACCCGGTGTTTGCCGTGGTGAAGCAGTGCCATGAAAAAATTCATGCCATGGGGGCCCCGCGCATCACCACCACCATCAAGGCCGGCACCCGCACGGACCGGGAACAGACCCTGACAGACAAGGTCAACAGCGTGAAAGAGAAACTGGCATAGGCTATACCGGTTCATTGGCTTCGAGTATGGCAAGCATGTCATCGATTTTTTCCTGGGCTTCGGCAGCATCCAGGGTACAGCCTCCGGCACCTTTATGGCCCCCGCCCCCGTACCGGGACAGCAGATGGCCGGCATTGACCCGGCAGCCTCGGTTGAAGATGTTGTGGCCGATGCTCACCAGCACCTGGGTTTTTTCAGCATCCCTGTACCGGATCTTGACACTGGCCAGGGTATCGGGAAACAGGCAGTAAGGCAGGAACCGGTTGCCCGAAGGCACGGGGTCCAGTCCTCTGAAATCGGTGACACAGACCGGGCCGGCAACCCGGGTATGTGTTTTCAGATATCCTTCATAGTCCCGGTTCTGGCGGATCACTTCTTCACACCGGGTGGTGACATCCGGGTCTGCCATCACCTGGTCCATGGACCGGGTCCGGAGCAGGTCCACCAGGCGGTCCCAGTAGGGGGCCTCTTTGCCGTCCCGGTTCTGGATGGTCATGGACACCAGAATATGGGGATGGTTTTCCGGTTGCAGGACCTGGTCCCGGGTGAGGTCGGCGGCATCGATGATGTCCGTGTGAAACACCAGGTCATCGAACCGGTCATCTAAATGTCCGGATGCCTTGTAGTGCTGATGGACCACACCGGCGGCAGACGGGGCCACGGCAAAGGCGCCCTTGAAATCATGGTCCGGCCGGTTGGATACATGATGGTCGAACCACAGGGAGCACCGGGCATCATAGGGCAGGTTGGCAAGGATGTCGCCGGTCTGTATCCGTGCGGTTTTCTGCTGCACCTCACCGGGTTCCACCCAGTAAATACGGGTGTCGATGTCCAGGGCTTCGCGCAGCAGGACAGCACACACAATACCGTCAAAGTCGGGTCGGGTGACAATTCTCATGGGCATTTCCGGATCAGTGTGAAAAAGGTTGACGGAATGGGGTCAGGTTTCATAATACACTCATGTATAGATCAAACCGGCAGTATTTTCAAGGCAGAGAGATAAATGACAGATGAAAACCCGTTTTTTTCCATTGCCGCCTCTTCGGACAATCATCCGATCACGGCCCGGCTCAAGATCCGGCGGTCCGAATTCACCTGCCGCCTGGCCCGGACCGATACCATCGGGGCGGCCAAGACGTTTATTTCAACAATCAGCAAAGAGAACAAGACCGCCACCCACAACTGCTGGGCCTATGTGGTGGGGGATGCCGGGCAGATCTGTCACAGCTCCGATGCCGGGGAACCGTCCGGGACTGCCGGCAAACCGATGCTCAATGTGCTGACCTCCCATCAAATGACCCGGGTGACGGTGGTGGTGACCCGGCACTACGGGGGGGTGAAGCTGGGAATTCGGGGGTTGATCCAGGCCTATTCCCAAGTTGTGGAAGCGGCCCTGGCCGCGGCAAAAAAAGTCCGGCTCATCCAGGCAAAACAGGTGCGGGTTCAGGTGCCTTATGACTGCAATGACCCGCTGTTGAACCAGGTCCGGCAGTTCGATGCCACCATTGTGCATTCGGATTACACGGAATGGATCGTTCACGAAATATTTGTGGAAAAACACCGGGTCTCGGATTTTATCCGGATGCTGACACAGTTCGAACCCCAGGGGCTGAAAGTGTTGTCAGAATCTGATTGACAGACCCCTTTTTTTAGTATAATTTAATTTTAATTAATTATACTGAATACTGAATCATTCAACCGACATACGGCATTATGAAAACAAAACTGGGCGCATTATTACGGGCCATTCGAAACACCCGGAACTTTACCATCAAGGATGTGGCAGCCAAGGCCGGCATCAGTTCCAGCCTGCTGTCCCAGATCGAACGGAACCGGATTTCCCCTTCCCTGGATACGCTGCTCCAGCTGCTGGAGGTTTACGGCGTATCCCCGGACAGATTCTTCAAGGACTATGAAACCCAGTCCCAGGTGGAGATCATCCGGAAAAGCGAGCGGAAACTATATAAACGCAAAGGGTTTTCCTATGAAACACTCTGCGGGGAAAGCCAGACCCGGGGGAATCACTCTTTTAACGCGTTTTTTCTGGAACTGGCGCCTGGCCAGGAACGGGGCGATGCGGAAGACGGTCACCTGGGCAGAGAGCTGGGCATCATTGTTTCCGGCACGGCCCGGTTGATTTATGGAGAGGAAGAATACCGGATCGAGGCGGGTGATTCAATCTCTTTTTTTTCCCAGATTCCCCATCTGATCCGCAATACCTCGGACACCCTTTTCCAGGCCTACTGGGTGGTGACACCGGCGGACGGGGAAGACTATTTCGGGGAAAAATCAACCTGAATCAGGAGAGGGCCATGGGCAGGACGATTGCAGAAAAAATTTTTGACGACCACCGGGTGGACCAGCCGTTCGACGGGGTGACCGTGCTGCGCCTGGACCGGGTGTTCTGTCACGAAATCACCACCCCCACCGCCGTCCAGGACCTGGTGGCCCGGGGCAAGGACCGGGTGTTCGACCCGGACAAGATCAAGGCGGTCATCGATCATGTGACCCCGGCCAAGGACTCGAAAACCGCGCTCCAGGGAAAAATTCTGCGGGACTGGGCCCGGCGGCACGGCATTGTCGATTTTTTCGACATCGGCCGGAACGGGGTCTGCCACGCCCTGTTTCCGGAAAAAGGGTTTGTCCGGCCCGGATTTGTCATCATCATGGGGGATTCCCATACCTGCACCCACGGGGCGTTCGGCGCGTTTGCCGCCGGCGTGGGCACCACGGACCTGGAGGTGGGGATTTTGAAAGGGGTGTGTGCCTTTAAAAAACCGGAGACCCTGAAGATCGAGATCATTGGCACCCTGCCACCCGGGGTGTTTGCCAAGGACGTGATCCTGGAAGTGATCCGGCAGATCACCGTGAACGGTGCCACCAACCAGGTGATCGAGTTCTGCGGCCCCGTGGTGGATGCCATGTCCATGGAGGCCCGCATGACCCTGTCCAACATGGCGGTGGAAGCTGGTGCCACCTCGGGTATCTGTGGGCCGGATGCCGTGACCCTGGATTATCTGTGGCCTTTTATCAAGGATGACTACCCGGACCGGGCAGCGGCCCTGGCTGATTTTTCCCGGTACCTTCCGGATGAAGATGCCGTGTATGCCGGTCATACAATCATCGATGTCACGGACCTGGTTCCCCTGGCCACCTTCGGGTACAAGCCGGACCAGGTCAAACCCGTGTCCGCCATGGCCGGCACGCCCGTGGATCAGGTGTATATCGGTTCCTGCACCAACGGCCGCATCGAAGATCTGCGGGTGGCGGCACAGGTGGTGGCGGGCAACGAAATTGCCGATACTGTCCGGGCCATTGTGTCTCCGGCCACCCCGCAGGTCTATTCACAGGCATTGGAGGAAGGGTTGATCAATATTTTCATGGATGCGGGATTCTGTGTCACCAACCCCACCTGCGGGGCCTGCCTGGGCATGAGCAACGGGGTCCTGGCATCCGGCGAAGTGGCCGCCGCCACCACCAACCGCAATTTCAGCGGCCGCATGGGCAAAGGGGGGATGGTGCATCTCATGAGTCCGGCCACGGCCGCGGCCACGGCTTTGACCGGCACCATCGCCGACTCCCCCCTGTTTACCGATCCGGCTCAGACTCAGCGACCCGGCCAAACCATCAGGAGCCAATCATGACCATATTTTCCGGAACCGCCCTGTGCCTGGACCGGGCAGACATCAACACGGATGAGATCATCCCGGCCCGGTACCTGACGGAAATCGACAAGCGCGCCCTGGGACCCCATCTCATGGAAGACCTGGAACTGGAAGGATTCAATCTTGAAAAAGACCTGGCCGGCATCGGGGTCCTGGTGACACGGAACAACTTCGGGTGCGGCTCTTCCCGGGAACATGCCCCCTGGGCCCTGGAAGCCAACGGCATCCGTGTGGTCATCGCCCAAAGTTTTGCCAGGATTTTCCACCAGAACATGTTCAACTGCGGCATGCTGGCCATCACCCTGGACCCGGACCCGATCGACCGGCTGTTTGACGCGGCCCGTGCATCCCGCCTTCAAATATCCGCGGATGTGACCACAGAAGAGATCACCGTGACTGCCGGCCCGGAGACCTGGACCATTCCCTTTTCCCTCACCGGGTTTGAAAAAGCCCTGGTCCAGGCCGGCGGGTGGGTGGAATACGCCGACCGCAACTATTGATACCCACCGGCCCGATATGATATAACACCGATCCATGATAACGCTCATAAGGATATGTGTATGACCCGAGACTGGAATTTTGACGAGGAGGTGGACCGGAGCTGCACAGCTTCCATGAAGTGGGAACCGGAAGTGCTGTCACGGGTGTTCGGCAGCGGCAGAGACACCCTGGTGCCCCTGTGGGTGGCGGACATGGATTTCAAATGCCACCCTGCTGTCCGCCATGCCATGGAAAAGCGGCTGGCACACCCGATCTACGGCTACAGCCTCAAGGACCCGGCCTATCTGCCGGCCCTGATCTCCTGGTACAAACGCAGGCACCAGTGGGAAATCGATGAACAATGGGTGCTCACCACCCCGGGGGTGGTTCCGGCCGTCAATTACATCATCCAGCGGTTTTCCCAGCCCGGGGACAAGGTGTTGATCCAGCCCCCGGTCTATTACCCGTTTGCAAGATCCATTCTGAACAACGGGCGGCAGGTGGCGGAAAACCCTTTGAAGATTGCAGACGGCCATTACCGGATGGATGTGGACGATTTGCAGGAAAAAACCAGGGATCCCCGGGTCAAGCTGGCCATTCTGTGCAGCCCCCACAATCCTGTGGGTCGTGTCTGGACCCGGCAGGAGCTGGACACCTTCGGCCGCATCTGTATCGAGAACCAGGTGCGGGTGATCGCGGACGAGATCCACTGCGATCTGATCATGCCCGGATTCAAACATGTGTGTTTCGCCTCCATGTCAGACGCGTTTGCACATCATTCCATCACCTGTCTGGCAGCCAGCAAGACGTTCAATCTGGCAGGCCTTCAGCAGTCCAGCATCATCGTTTCCGATCCGGTTCTGCGACAGGAACTGTACACCCAGATCGAAAACCTGGGGTTTGTCAATGCCGAGGGGGGCACGCTGTTCGGGGCCGTGGCTGCCGCGGCCGCGTACAATGAAGCCGAACCCTGGCTGGAGGATTTGATTGTTTATCTGCACGACAATTACACCTACCTGAAAACCTTTCTTGAAACGGAACTGCCCGGTGTCACCGTGTACGAACTCCAGGGGACCTACCTGGTGTGGGTGGATTTCAACGGCCTGGGGCTGGCGGAAAAAGAACGGATCCGGATGCTGGAGGAACAGGCCGGTGTCGGCCTGGACCACGGCGACTGGTTCGGCGCAACCGGCCGGGGGTTTGAGCGGATCAACATCGCCTGTCCCAGATCTATCCTGGCCCGGGCCGCTGAAGCCATTGTCGCGGGCATTTCTCAATTTTCGTGAAACGAGCGTATCCTTATGCTAGCTTTATGGCTCTGACAGATTCCCAGTTGTAAGACCCTGCTCAAATGAAAAGTTGGCAACACATTTCAATTTTTTCCTTGTTCAGAACCCGTAGGCCAGGTATTATCCATCATGGCAAAAAGGAAGTCACATGATATTGATGATAAGCAGCCCCATGAGCCTCTGGTTGACCTGATTGGCTTCCAGACAAAATCCGGCAACCGGATGAAAGATTACCTGAAAAGCCATGGCATGCTGGATTTGAGCTTCAGAGATCGCATGGATTTGTTCCTGCCGCCGGCATCAACTGCGTATATCAGCGAAGATGACTTCTGGCTACGCATTAAGGGATGACCTATAAAACGCTGTTTAGTTGGAAAAATAAAAGCATATTTTCTGTCATTAATGCATCCATAATGATTTTTTCATTACTATTATCTGTGGTTTTGATTGCCCAGTACTTTGTTGATAAAGAAGCTATACCTGCTTTTGCCTTAAAATTTGGATATATGGGAATTCTGTTTTTCTCGTTACTCTTAGAAGTATCGTTTCAGCTAATCGGCCCCGATTTATTTCTTGCTATTGGCGTCGTAATCAAGATGAACCCGTTCTACCTGTTGGTCAGTATTATTACCGGAAGTTTTCTTGCGGGTTTTATCGGTTATCATTTGGGCATGGTATATGGCGAATCCATATTACGCTACACATTAAAGAAACAGAATATGATCAAGGCGATCGAAATTTTTCAAAAATATGGCAAGTTTGGATTAACGATCTTGGCATTGACACCGTTACCTTATTTTCCTATCTTAGGCGGAATTTTTAGATTAAGCATTAGAGATTTTATAGCTTATGCATTGGTTCCTCGGGCAATTCGATACATCGGGCTTGTGTATATATTGAGTTATATTGGCTGACGTTTAAATCGATTACTGAAGATCAATAAAAAACATAAAAGAATTTAAAGGATTAAATCAGAAAATGAGAAACCTGCTCTATAACCACATCATCAATGATTTTACGAACCATAGCTATAAAAGTTGTTTAGAGTATTTTCCGTGTGATTCAAATATTTTAGATATTGGAATCGGCAATGGCAAGATGTTAAAAACATTTCACCCTTTAATTAGATCCAAGCAACTAAGCATAACAGGAATAGATATCAATAAGGTTTATTTAAAGAATTGTAAGCGCCTAATCAAAAAATATCATCTTCAGGATCATCTAACCATTTATCATGAGCCTATTGAATACTTTTCCCCACCCAATAATGAATTTTATGATTTTGTTCTTTTTAGTATGAGCTTTATGCTGTTTAATGATCAGCCATTGATTTTAGATAAAGTAAAAAGCTACCTTCATCCTGACGGCGAAATAGTATTTTTTCAAACCATGTTTAAAAAAAAATCCTGGTTATTAGACTTTACCAAACCAAAATTAAAGTACCTCACCACCATTGATTTTGGAAAAGCAACATATGAAAATGAATTCTTTGCTTTATTGGAAAAACATGAACTATCAGTTTTACAAGACAAGGTGACACCAAGAAAGTGTGGCAAAGGGGAAGGCCGGATGATTGTGGCTCGACAAAATTAGAATGGCGAATTTGTGAAGGAGTGACATAAATATACAAT
>JAABUD010000263.1 GCA_011389555.1 Desulfotignum sp.
CGGATCCCCGGATGGGCCGGATATTTTTCAATCACCACCTTTTTTTTGCGGTTCAAAGGGATTTCCTTGAAAGAATGCCTGAAAGACATGGATGATTTCAGGGAGGTGGCCGTGTAGGCAGTCGTCAGGGTGACACCGGAAAAATCGATACAGGGCCAGAGACTTGCAGCGAAGAACAGCTGGTCGTAGGTTTTGGCCAGCTGCCACAGCTCAGTGTCTTTGGCTTGTGACAGAAGCTGGTGATGGATCGCCAGAATGGCCGGTTTTTCCCCGGTGATCCCCAGGGTCCGGATATGCCCGGTGGCCGTGATATCCTGATGCGGCAACTTGACCCGCAGGGCATTGCGGGTAAGTGCCCCGGCCCGCTGAAACTGGTGGCGGAAGGCAAAGGAACAATAATTGATGGGCAAAGCGATGTTGTTTTCCAGCGTATACCGCATCAATTCCAGGGCGGTCAGCTCGGTCTCCAGGACCGTGACTTTGGGGCCGTGCAAAAACGTATATCCCCGCTGGATCAACTTTGGCAGATTAAACGGCGTACATCTGAGCTGGTGGAGATTCAGAAAATTCACCCCTTCATCATACAACTGGTGGATCACCTGCCGGGTGTTTTCCAGATCTTCCGGGATGGCCGGAATCTCCACGGTGACACAGGGAATGATGCCTACGGCTTTTTTCAGGGCATCCAGGCGGTACTGGTTGGCGCTGATGTCAAACCGGATTTCATCCAGGCCGTTATCGGCCAGAATTTTCAGTTTGTCTTCGGTCACCAGAAGACCGTTGGTGTACATCCAGATATACAGGGGATCTGTGATTTTCGCCCGCAGGGCCTTGAGATACTGCACCACCCGCTCAAAGGTCATGAGGGGTTCCCCGCCGCTGAAACTCACTGCCCGGATACCAAAAGCCCTGACATAATCCACATAATCACTGGGGGTTTTGAACTCCAGGGAACTGGTCATGGGCAGCCCTTTTTGATTCTGGGTGGACGGGCAGTAAAAACACCGGGCATTGCAGATGCCGTTGATGAACAGGCAGGACCAGTCTCCGCTGCCGCAGAAATCGCATCCCGGTGAGATGCCGTGGGTCAACAGCTTGGTTCGGGCAAACCGCCATTCCGGGCCTTTGCCCGGGTGTTCAAAAATTTGCGTTAACAGTTTTTCCCGGATCCGGGATGCCGCGTCCGCCGATTCCGGGGACAGCCAGGCCATGGTGTCATAGGCATCTGCGTACTCGTCTTTGATTCTCTGGATGGTGCGGGTCATATCCATTTTTGCCATGAGTGTGTCACCCTTTGTTTCAGGTAAAGGCTGTCTTTAATAAGCACAATGTGTGCCGAACTGGGATCAAAACATTTAAATATATATAAAAACAGAAGGATGGACAAATCATTCCCCCTGTAGCCCAGATGTCGTACAGACAAAAACCAGACACCCAGGACCTGTATCAGAAAAAAAAGAAAAATACTGCCTGATTTATGGGCTTTTTTTGGATCTTTACAAACCAGAATCCCCCTTATATGATAATCGCACCAATATTGACTTGAAACAAAGGGGCCTGGAAATGGGAGAACTGTATACGACCAAGGAAATTGCCAAGTTTTTACACATCAATGAAAAAATGGTGTACTCCCTGATCTCTGAAAAAGGGCTGCCCGCCACCAAAGTCACCGGCAAATGGCTGTTTCCCATCCATCTGGTCCGGCAGTGGGTGGAGGCGGGCACGGAAAATTATCCCCAGTCGGCCCAGCTGCCTCCCTACCACGGCCTGGTGCTCATTGCCGGCAGCAATGATCTGCTGCTGGACAAACTCATCGCCACCTTTAACATCAAACATGAGCACCACATGGCCATGTTCGGCATGGTCGGGTCCCTGGGCGGCCTGAACGCCCTGAAACAGAATCTGTGCCACATCGCTTCCAGCCATTTGATCGGGGAAAACAATGAATATAATTTCCCTTTTCTCAAAGACGACATGCATCAGCCGCCGGCCGTGGTGAATTTCTGCCGGCGGGAACAGGGCATTGTTCTCCAGAAGGGAAATCCCAAAAACATCCGCACCATCACAGATCTTGGCAAACAGGGGATCCATATTGTGAACCGGCAGCTGGGAACCGGCACCCGCAAACTGTTTGACAAACTGCTGGAAGAACATGACATCCAGGGTGAAAGTCTCCAGGGATATGACACCCTTTTGTCCCGGCACATGGATGTGGGCCTGGAAATTCTGAATGGAAACGCGGATGCCGGACCGGCCATCCGCCCGGTGGCCAATATCCTGGGCCTGGATTTCATTCCCGTGTGCTGGGAGCGATTCGACCTGCTCATCGCCAAGGACAAATTTTTCGAACAGGGCATCCAGTTGTTTCTGTCTCTGCTGAAAGGAAAAGTCATTGTGCAGACGGCTGAAAAATACGGGGGGTATGACCTGTCCATGACCGGAAAAATGATCTATCCCCCATCCTGAGCCGGCAGGCACATCACCAGGCCCAGACACACCAGCGACACCAGAAACACCAGCAGAAACGTGCTCCACACGCCCTGGGCCACGGCTGTCTTCAGAACCGCTTTGGCCGCATCCGGAATCAGGGCCTGAAATTCCGGCCGAAACAGGTTTTCCATGTTTTCCTTCAACTGGACCATCAGATTTTCCGGCAAAGACACATCCACGGTTTCCAGCCGGTTCAGCAGCTGATGGGTGACCATGCCGCCGCTGACCCCCACCCCCAGGGTGCCGCCCAGGGTCCGGGCAAACTGGTGGGAAGATGTCGCCACCCCCAGATCTGATGATCCCAGACTGTTCTGAACCTTCAGCAGCGTGGCCAGGACCACGAACCCCATGCCGAACCCCACCACCTGAAACACCAGAAAACTGTGAACCATGGATGTGGTGGTGGAAAATCCCAGGGTCAGTCCCGTGCCGGCCGCCAGAAGAATGCCGCCGGCCAGGGCCGCGGTTTTCTGGGTGGTCAGGTGCATGACTCTTCCTAAAATCAGGGAGCTCACGGACCAGCCCAGACTCAAAGACAGCATGGCCATCCCCACCTGCAACGGGGTATGACCCAATGCGCCCTGGAGAAACAGCGGGGCATACCCGAACAGGGAAAACATGGAAAAACTGGCACAGAACCCGGCCAGGTTCCCCATGGCAAAACCCCTGCGCTTGAAAAACCGCAGATCCAGGATGGGATCATCCGCACCCAGTTCCGCTTTGACAAACCAGATGCCGAACCCAATGGATGTGACGGCCAGCAGTGCTGACGGCAAAGAGATCCAGGCGATATCCCGTCCCCCGATCATCACCAGGGTCAGCACGGACATCAGAAACCCGGTGAGCGACACCAGCCCGGACCAGTCCAGAGAGGCCTTGGTCTTTTTTTCCCGGAACTCGGTCAGATACAGGGCAACGCCGGCCAGCGACAGCAAACCCAAAGGCAGATTGATGAAAAAAATCCATCGCCAGGAAAAAAAACTGACCATCACCCCGCCCATGGTGGGACCGATCACCGATGCCACCCCCCAGATAAAAGAGGCCAGAGAAAGGGTTTTGGCCCGCTGTCCTTCCGGTGCTGCTTCCGACAGCACCACATACACCAGCGCGAAAATGCCGCCGGACCCGATGCCCTGAAACACCCGGGCTCCCACCAGATATCCCATGGACGGGGCCGCGCCGGCAGCCAAGGAAGCCAGAATAAAGACGCTGATACTGACCAGCAGCAGCTGCCTGACGGCAAACAGATCCGACAGTTTGCCGAAGATCGGCAATGCCACGGCCCGGGCCAGAAAATAGGCCGTATACACCCAGGCATACAGGTGCAGGCCGGAAAGTTCGGCAATAATGGTGGGCATGGCCGCCGACATGACCAGGGCATCCAGGGCCCCCAGAAACAGGGCCAGCAGCACGGCGCTGATCAACCAGGTCTGTTTCATGACAGTGCCTTACCCCAGATCCTTGAGCTCGATGGTCATGGAATTCTTCGATATTTACTTGAAATCAGCTCTCCTGGATTTCCAGCAGTTCGACTTCAAAAATCAATGTGGATCCCGGCTCGATGACGTTTCCGGCACCCTGGTCCCCGTATGCCAGGTCTGAAGGGATGTACAGCATCCATTTGGCACCCACTTTCATCAGCTGAAGCGCTTCGGTCCAGCCTTTGATCACCCCGTTCACCGGAAACTCGGCCGGTTCGTTGCGCTTGTAGGAAGAGTCGAATTCCCGGCCATTGAGCAATGAGCCCCGGTAATGGCATTTCACTTTGTCGGTAAGATCCGGAGACGCCCCCGTACCCGGTGTGACCACTTTGTACTGAAGACCGGAATCCAGGGTTTTCACCCCTTTTTTGGTTTTGTTTTCCGCCAGAAATGCCTCACCGGCGGCTTTGTTTACCGCGGCTTTTTTTCCTTGCGCCTCCATCTGCTTTTCCTGGGCCATGGCCTGGAACTCCATCAGGGTTTCCTGCATTTTTTCCGGTGTCATGGATGTCTCTCCTGCCAGGCTGTCTTTCATCCCCTGTAAAAACAGTTCCGGATTGATGTCAAAACTGTCTTTCAACCGGGTGGTGATATCATATCCAATGGCATAACTGATCCGGTCATTCTCACCCGCGTTGTGTAATTCCGATTCCGCAGTGTCCTCATCGGCCCATACAGAAGCCGGCAGAGAGAACAGGGTTGCCGCCAGGATCACAGCCAGAAAATGTCTTTTCAATGTCATGTAAAAAATTCCTTTTGTTTATTAGGGTTGTAAAAAGGTTTATTGTTAACAGAAATTGTTGCAAATAACAATTGGACTTTCAAATTTTGCCGTTGAATGGTAAAGATATCTTTTTTATAAAATTTTGACCCTGATGCGATATTTCCAAACCATGACATCCGATACCCTAAAATCCGACCTGGTTCTGCTGCTGGCCGCTTCCATCTGGGGACTGGCATTTGTGGCCCAGCGGGTGGGGATGGAACATGTGGGCCCGTTCACCTTCAACGGGCTGCGGTTTGTGCTGGGGGGCCTGTCTTTGCTGCCGTTTGTGTGGATGTCCAGAAAAAGGACTTATGAGGGCAGTGATCAGGATCTGATAAAATCCGGCATGGTGTCAGGGGTGGTGCTGTTTGCCGGCATCTCTTTTCAACAGGCGGGCATTGTGTACACCACGGCCGGCAAGGCCGGATTCATCACCGGGCTCTATGTGGTGATGGTGCCCATTATCGGCCTGTTTCTTCGGCAGACCCGGACCGGGGCCGGCACCTGGGTGGGCGCTGTTCTGGCCAGCATCGGGATGTACCTGCTCAGCGTCAACCGGAACATGGATATCAATTTCGGGGATATGCTGGTGTTTTTTTCCGCCATCTGTTTTGCCTGTCACATGATTGTCATCGAGCGGTTCTGCAACCGGTTCAGCACGGCCGCCCTGTCCCTGGTCCAGTGCGGAGTCTGCTCGCTGCTCAGCTTAGGGGTGGCGGCGGTGTTTGAAACCTTTGTCTGGACCGATATCCTGGCGGTGGCCTTCCCATTGATCTACGGCGGGGTATTCTCCGTGGGCGTGGCCTACACCCTCCAGATTTACGGGCAGAAAAACAGCCCGGCGTCCCATGCGGCCATTATCCTGTGCCTGGAATCGGTGATGGCAGCCATCGGCGGGTGGATCATCCTGAATGAAATCCTGTCCGGCCGGGCCATTTTCGGGTGTGTGCTCATGCTGACCGGCATGCTCGTCTCTCAGCTGTATGCCGTCAAAAAAAACATCCCCGCAAACGGGTGAAAAATTTCCGGCGACATCCATGCAGACATGCGGAATTTTATTCCTTTTCATAGATTTTCCATGGATTGACGATCGGAAGATGACTGGCTGGCAAAGTCAATCTTTTTTTTCCAGAGGCGGAGGCCCGGTCAACCCATCTGATCCTGACATCCCTGTTGACAAAACCCGGATTCCTGTATATATCTCCAATCAGACCGTGCAGCGTGCGGTGGCGGACTGGGGGAGCCGGGGAGCCGGCTGAGAGGAAACAGCATCACGGTTTCGACCCCTGGAACCTGATCCAGGTCATACTGGCGAAGGAAAGTCGATTCATATCTTTCTTTTCCTGCGGGTTCATCTGCCCGACCCATACCCGGCCCGGCCATGTTTTTTAACCCTGTCACAGAATATCGAGGGCGGATGGCATGCTCCAGATCACCGACCTGGCAAAATATTATAATGGACAGACCGTGTTTTCCGGATTTGACATGCAGTTGCCGGCCGGCCGGTTCAAGGTGCTGCTCGGGCCTTCGGGATGCGGTAAATCCACACTGTTCAACGCCCTTACCGGCGTGACGTCCAAAGATGCAGGCACCATTGTCTGGCAGGGAAAAGAGGTGGCGCACCTGGGACGGTTGTGCGCCTACATGCACCAGAAAGACCTGCTGCTGCCCTGGTTTTCCCTGATGGACAACGCCCTGCTGCCGGTAAAGACCCGGGGCCGGAACATGGCAACGGCCCGGAAACGGGCTGAAACCCTGTTCTCCCGTTTGGGACTGGCCGGGTATGAATCCCATCGGCCGAACCAGGTATCCGGGGGGATGCGCCAGCGGTGCGCACTGGTCCGGACCCTGATGTTCGACCGGGACCTGATCCTGCTGGACGAACCATTGTCCGCGCTTGACGCCATCACCCGGCAACGGCTTCAGCACCTGCTGCTGCTGCTTCAGACCGAATTTGCCAAAACCATTCTCATGATCACCCATGATGTGGACGAGGCGTTGCTGCTGGCGGATGACATCTTTGTATCCAGTTCCCTGCCCATGGCCGTCATTCAACAGATTCATCTGGATCTGCCCAAACCCCGGGCCTTTGATGATCCCTGTCTGCTGCAGATCAAAGCGGACATCCTGGCATATCTGGTCAAAGGAGAAGCGGTATGACCCGGCCCGGTATGATTGCCCTGGGACTGATCGGCCTGGTGCTGGCAGGATGGGAAGGGGCGGTGAGAATATGGGCGGTCCCGGTGTTTATTCTGCCTTCGCCTTCCCGGATTCTGGAAACCGCCGTGGTCCAGGCCCCCCTGATTCTGCCCCATGCAGCGGTCACGGGTGCGGAAATCGTTCTGGGCATTGTTTTGGCCCTGATCACGGCCATTCCCCTGGCCGTTGTCATGTTTGCCAAACCGGTGCTGGAAAAGGCATTGTCCCCGTTTCTGGTGGCATCCCAGGCCATTCCGGTATTCGCCCTGGCCCCGCTGCTGGTGATCTGGCTGGGATACGGCATGGCCTCCAAGGTATTCATGGCCTGGATCATCATCTTTTTTCCCATCACCGTGAGTCTGCTCCAGGGCCTGAAATCCTGCGATCCAGAATACCGGACCCTGTTCATCCTCATGGGATCTTCATTTTTCAAAACCCTGACCCTGCTGTACTGGCCCTGGGCATTGCCCCAGTTTTTCGCCGGGCTCCGGGTCGGGGTATCCGTGGCCACCATCGGGGCGGTGATCGGAGAATGGGTCGGTGCCCAGCAGGGACTGGGGTTTCTCATGATCCAGTCCAATGCCCGTCTCCAGACTCCGCTGGTGTTTGCCGCCATCCTGTGGCTGGCGGCCATGGGGCTGCTTCTGTGGTCCCTGGTGGGACGGCTTGAAAAAAAAATCATTACCTGGACCTCTTAACACAAGGAACTCACATCATGAAACACCTATTTGCCATTCTTTTTTGCCTGATTTTCACCCTGGCACCGACACCCCATGCATCAGCGGATCAGGATGCGGTTTTGTCATCCACCCGGCAAACGCTGCGCCTGATGCTGGACTGGTTCCCCAATGTGGACCATCTGCCCATTTATGTGGCCCGGGAAAACGGGTATTTCAAGGAGCAGGGCCTTTTTGTGGAGATCATTTCCCCGTCTGAGACGGCGGATGCCCTGAAACTGGCCGCCACCGGCAACGTGGACCTGGCCGTATCCTACCAGCCCCAGACCATTATTGCCGCAGACCAGGGCCTGGCGCTGAAGGTGGTGGCGCCGCTGGTCCGGCATCCCTTGACCACACTCTTGTTTCTGGCGGACTCCGGCATTGAACACCCCACGGATCTGTCCGGAAAAAAAATCGGGTATACCGTGCCCGGGCTCATGGATGTGCTGCTGGACGCGTTTGCATCCATCAACCGGATCGAGGATTATACCCCGGTGAATGTGGGGTTCACCATTCTCCCGGCCCTGGTTTCGGGAAAAGTGGATGCCGTCATGGGGCCGTTCAAGACCTATGAAACCGTGAGTATGGCACAGCACGGATACCCGGCCGCATTTTTTGAACTGGAAAAATGGGGGATCCCGGATTATGAGGAGCTGATTTTCGTTTGCAGCCCGGCCCTGCTGGATAAAAAATTCGATGCCATCAAAGGATTTGTCCTGGCCATGGAAAAGGCGTTTGGTCATGTGGCGGCATACCCGGAAACCTCTTTGGCCCTGTACCTGGATGCCGTGCCCCAGGCAGACCGGAAAATGGAGACGGACGCCTTTGCCCTGACCCGGCCCTATTTTGCCAAAACACTGGGCCATGATCCGGACAAATGGCAGGCGTTTGCCGATTTCGCCCGGATCCACGGGCTCATTCAGAACCCGGTGGATGCTGCCCGTTTGATTCACACCTGGCAATAACCAGAACCAAGGAGGAAATATGACCATCACCCCGAAAACCATATATACCGATGTACAGGCCATTCGAGAAACATCTCCCCTGGTGCACAACATCACCAATTTCGTGGTCATGAACAACACGGCCAACGCCCTGCTGGCTTTAGGGGCATCCCCGGTGATGGCCCATGCCGAACCGGAGGTGGCGGATATGACCGGCATTGCCGGAGCCCTGGTGATCAATATCGGCACGTTGAGCGATCCCTGGATCAAAGCCATGTTCACGGCGGCACAGGCCGCATCGGACAAACACATTCCCATGGTGCTGGATCCGGTCGGCGCCGGCGCGACCCCCTACCGCACCCGGACAGCGACAACCCTGGTGCAGCGGTTCAACCCCGGTATCATTCGGGGCAACGGCTCGGAAATCCTGGCCCTGGGCAGCCAGGATGCAGTCACCAGGGGGGTGGACAGTGCCAGCAAAGCGGATCTGGCCGTTGAAACGGCTGTATCGATCAGCCGGGCCCGCGGCAGTGTCGTGTGCATTACCGGAGAAACCGATTATATCATCAAAAACAAGGAGGTGATCAAAATCAGAAACGGCCATGCCATGATGCCCCGGGTCACGGGTCTGGGGTGTACGGCATCGGCCCTGTGCGGTGCGTTTGCCGCAGTCAATTCAGATCCGGTTCACGCGGCTGCCCATGCCATGGCTGTCATGGGAATTGCCGGAGAAATGGCCGGCCGCACAGCCTCCGGACCGGGCAGCTTTCAGATGCAGTTTCTGGATGCCCTGTACCAGATGACTGAATCCGATATTCAGCAGCGGTTCAAGGCGTAATCCCATGAACGGCGTATATCTGGTCACTGACCGGCCTCTGTGCCTGGACCGGCCTTTGACATCCATTGTGGCGGATGCGGTTTGGGCCGGCATTGCCTGTGTGCAGCTGCGGGAAAAAACCGCATCCACCCGGGAGTTTCTGAACCAGGCCCTGGCCCTGAAACCGATGCTGGCATCTGCGGGCATTCCATTGATCATCAACGACCGGGTGGACATCGCTCTGGCAGCCAGAGCAAACGGGGTGCATCTGGGCCAGAGCGATATGCCGTATGATGTGGCCCGGCAGCTGCTGGGACCGAATGCGGTCATCGGGTTGTCCGTGGAAACCCGGGCGGATGTGGAATCTGCCCAGGATCTGGATGTGGATTACCTGGGGGTGAGCCCCATCTTTGCCACCCCCACCAAAACCGACACCCGGTCCGCCTGGGGCCTGGACGGCCTGGCCTGGATCCGGGCGTATTCCCGGCACGCTCTCGTGGCCATCGGTGGGTTGAATGCCGCCAATGCACCGGATATCATTCAGGCCGGGGCAGATGCCGTGGCCGTGGTGTCCGCCATCTGCTCGGCCGAAGATCCGTTTACCGCGGCCCGAAATCTGGTGCACTGTTTTGATTCTTCAACAGACAAGGAGACCCCATCATGAAAACCTATCATCGAGCCCTGACCATTGCCGGATCCGACAGCGGCGGCGGCGCCGGCATCCAGGCCGATCTGAAAACCTTTTCCGCGCTGGGGTGTTTCGGCATGTCGGTCATCACGGCCCTCACGGCCCAGAACACCCGGGAAGTGACCGGAATATTTCCGGTTCCGCCGGACTTCATCGGTCAGCAGATCGACGCGGTTCTGTCGGATATCGGCACGGATGCCGTCAAAATCGGGATGCTCCATTCCCCGGAGGTGATCCATACCGTGGCCCGGCACCTGAACAAATGGAACATCCCCAACCTGGTGCTGGACCCGGTCATGGTGGCCAAAAGCGGTGACAAACTGCTCCAGGACGATGCCGTGGCCGCATTGAAACAGACGTTGATCCCTTTGGCGGACATCATCACTCCCAACCTGCCGGAAGCTTCGGTGCTTTTGGGCCGAACCGTCTCCGCCCGGGCCGACATGGAGAAAGCGGTCCGGGATCTGGCGGATCTGGGATGTCCCCATGTCCTGCTCAAAGGCGGACACTTAGACGATAGGGGCAGCCATGATCGGCTGTTTTCCGCTGACACCGGTCAGTCGCGGGAACTGCCCGGGAAACGGATTCCAACCCCGAATTCCCATGGTACCGGATGCACGCTGTCTTCGGCCATCTGCGCCGGGCTGGCCCGGGGGATGGACATGCCGACGGCTGTGGAAAATGCCAAAATCTATATCACCGGGGCTTTGACTGCCGGGGCTGATTTTTCTATCGGACACGGTCATGGTCCCGTGCACCATTTTCACGCACTCTGGCACGAGTAGATGATGCCCGTCAAAAAAACAACCCCTTTGTTGACATGAACCCGCACCGGGTTCTATAAAAGGATAATTTTCACCTTGAAAGCGAACCCGCCGGGGCCATGCCCGGCACCAAACCGACCAGCAACTCAAATGAGTTACGTAAAAGGGGGCACATGATCGCATATTTCAACGGCCGGTTCATGCCGAAACAGGATATCTGTATCCCTGTGGATGACCGGGGATTTTTGTTCAGCGACAGCCTGTATGAAGTGATCCGGTATTATCCCGGCGGGCTGTTCCGTCCGAACGCACATATCCGGCGACTGAATCACGGCGCAGGGCATCTGTCGCTGGCCTGCACGGATTTTTCTTACCTGATCCCGGTCGCCGGAGATCTGATCCATCAGAACCAACTCGAATCACAGGATGCACTGGTCTACATTCATGTGACCCGGGGGATCGCTCCCCGGAACCATCCCTTTCCAGTCCCGACCCCGGCGCCTACGATCTATATGGGTGTCTCTTTGTTTGATACATCGGCAAAAGACCGCCAGAGAAAAACCGGGATCCATGCCATCACGGTACCCGATATCCGATGGTCCCGGTGTGATATGAAAACCACTGGATTGACCGCCAATGTGCTGGCCAACCAGCAAGCGGCTGAAAACGGGGCCGATGAAGCTGTTTTTGTTCGCGACGGGGTATTGATGGAAGGCACCCACACCAATTTCATGGCAGTGTTTGACAATATCGTAACCACGGCCCCGCTGTCCAATTACATCCTGGGAGGCATCACCCGGGACACCGTGCTGGCGCTTTGCCGGCATCTGGGTATTCGAACCTCGGAATCACCCATATATGAAAACCGCATTCACCGGGCATCGGAGCTGATGGTGACCGGCACCACCACGGAAATCACCCCCATCGTGGCACTCAACGACCAGCCGGTCGGAAACGGCAGGCCCGGTCCGACCGCCAGAGCACTTCAGGACGCTTTTACAGAACACCTTTCGTTTTGAGGTTGACTAATCTGTAGGTTTCTTCTATAGATATCATGCGTTGGATGATATCCGAAAGTTGACAGGACCGCTCTTCAGCCCCGTCCGGCTGCCGGCCGGTCCAGTGAATTTTCACGACAGGATCTCCTGGAGAAAATAGTTTATGCCCCCAGATTCAGACAAGCCAGGCACGTTTTTCAATCGAGCCAAGAAAATCATTGTCCCCAGATTATCTGCCAGAGAAAAATCGCTTTACCAGCGATTGAACATAATATTCGGGTTCTTTTTTCTGATTCCCACCTTCGGGCTGATCTATTTTTTGAAGACCTATGACCTGTTGACGGATCAATATGTCCCTGTGTTCTTTGCCGCATTTCTGATCTGCTCCCTGGCTGGATTCATCACCCTGCGGCTGGTATTTGAAAAAATATCAAAATTGTCGAACAATCTCACGCAAGCCCTTGAAAAGGATTTCGCAACCAATGGCATCCGCAAGGGAACCGATGAGGTGGACAACATTTCCAAAAGCATCACCCTGTTTGAAAAGCGGTTGCAGAATACCTTTTCCCAGCTGGAAAGAAAAGTCACGGACATCAGCATTCTCAAGGAATTGTCCGATCTGTGCTATGTGACGTTTGATCCGGAAGAACTGCTGTATATCACCCTTGAACGGGGATTGAAAATCTGCAATGCCGATATCGGTTCCATCCTCATTCTGGAAAACCTGCCGGAAAAACACTTTGTGGTCAAGGCCAGCATCGGTCAGGGGCAGCAGCTGACCATCGGCGACACGGTTGATTTCCAGCAGAGTGTGGCCAAATATGCGGTCATCAACAAAGCCCCGTTTGTGGTGGAAGACATTGAAAAAGACTCCCGCCTGGGCCGGCTCAACAAATCCCAGTATGCCTCAAAATCGTTTGTGTGCATGCCCATTAAAACCATCCGGGACATTATCGGCGTGCTGACCATCGCACGGAAAAAAGATCCCACGGTTTTTACCTCCGAAGATGTGGAAGCACTGATACCGCTGGTTTCCAATGCCGCCTTCACCTATGAAAACCTGCGGCTGCTCAATGAACTGGAATACGCCGATAAAAAGGAAACCTCCCTGGCCCGGCTGGTGTCAACCATCAACTCAAGCATTCAGGACGTCGAACTGTACCAGACCCTGTTAAAAGACACCATGCGCATGGTGCCATTGTGCGGATCCGTCCTTCTGCTTCAGGACGCTGCAATGCCGGACCGGGTTCTGGTGGTTGATTTTTTTTCAAAAAACAAACCCCGCCTGGAGCGGGGAAAAAGCTTTGCCTGCAAAGGCTCGATTCTGGAAGCCATGTTTACCCGGCAAGACACCACCATGCTGGAAAACATGGATGCAGAAAAAATGACGACCCCGCTGGAGCAGGAACTGCTGTTATCCCATGGCGGCAGCGCCGCAGTCATTCATCCGCTGATCAATTCAGGAAAAATGACCGGCTGCTTTGCCTTTATCCATGAAACCGGGAAAGATGCCCTGAAATACCAGGAACTGACGCACCTGGTCACCAACATATTTGCCCTGGCCATGGAAAAGAGCACGCTTTCCACATCCGCACGGCAGCGGGCCAGTGAACTGTCCACCATCAAACAGATCGGCAGTGTCCTGGCCTCTTCCACCTTTGATATCGAGCAGGTGCTTTCCTATACCATGGACATGATCCGCGTGGCCATGCAGGTGGAAGCCGGGTCCCTGCTGCTGATAGAAGATTCGGTTTTAAAAATGAAGACCGCTTTCAACGTCAATATGGAAAAAATGGCGGACTTTTCCATCCAGCTGGGCCAGGGTATTGCCGGTCATGTGGCGGCCAAGGGTGACAGCATCATTGACAACCATGTCCAGAAATCCTCCCTGTTTTTTTCCGCCATTGACAAGGCCACCGGTTTTGTGACCCGGTCAGTGCTGTGTGTGCCCATGATATCCCAGGGCCGGGTCATCGGCGTCATCGAAGTACTCAACAAAACCAACGACAACTTTGTGGCCGATGACCAGCAGCTGCTGCAATCCATTGCCTCATCGGTTTCCATTGCCATTGAAAATTCACGCCTTTACAAGGAAACCCTTTCCAGCGCCGAGCAGGAGCGGGCCATCCGGCAGATTTTTCAAAAATTTGTTCCCAAAGCCATTGTGGACAAAATTGTGCATGGGGATACCCAATCCCAGATGCTGATGGAAGAGTTCAAAACCGTGACCCTGCTCAACGTGGATCTGCGAAATTTTTCCAGAATGGCGGCCACCATCGGCCCACAGAAAACCGTGTCCGCATTGAATTCTTTCTTTTCCACCATGGGTGAAATTGTCTTTTCCCATCAGGGAATTGTGGACAAATATCTGGGCGATGGGTTTCTGGCACTTTTCGGGGCTCCCCTGGCCACCATTTCCGACGCGGACAACGCCATTTCCGCGGCCATTGAAATGAAGCAGGCCCTGGTGGCGCTCAATGCCGATCTCAAGGAAAAAATGGATCTCTCCGTGCACATCGGCATCAGCATCCACACCGGAGAAGTGGTGGTGGGCAATATCGGGTTTGACAAAAAAATGGATTACACCGTCATTGGTGATCCGGTCAACTCGGTATTCAATATCCAGGAACTGACCCGGCATTTTCCAGACATTGTTCTGGTCAGTGAAAAAACCATCAAGTCCCTGCGACATCCCGTTTGTGTCAATGAGATAGAGATCCCTGTGGACAACACCAAAATCGAAGGACTCAAAATATTTGAACTTATCTCGCAAAACCGCCAGGATGTCAGCTATTCTCCATAAGCTTGTTCCCAAAGGAGCCCCATGACCCTCGCACTGATCCCTCTTCTGCCCTTACTGGGTGCGTTCATCCCCTGCCTGTTTCACAACCGGAACCTCAATGCCGTATCCGCCGGCCTCATTGCCGGGCTCTCCCTTTTGCTGCTGCTGCTCCAGGCCCCGGGGGTATTCACTGGAGAGATCCCGGTTTACACCCGGGACTGGATTCCTGCCATGGGCCTTTCCTTTGCCTTTCGGGTCAGCGGATTCGGGTTCCTGTTCGCCCTGCTGGTGCTGGGCATCGGGCTGCTCATTGTGCTGTACGCCCGCTACTACATTGCCAAAGAAGACCCCATGGGCCGATTCTACACCTACCTGCTTTTTTTCATGGGCTCCATGCTGGGCATCGTGCTGTCGGAAAACCTGATCCTGCTCATGGTGTTCTGGGAGTTGACCAGCATCAGCTCATTTCTGCTCATCGGGTTCTGGCGGCACCGGGCCGATGCCCGCCAGGGAGCGTTCATGGCCCTGGTGATCACGGGCGGAGGCGGGTTTGCCATGCTGGCCGGATTCATCCTGCTGGGAAATATCGCCGGCAGCTTCGAGCTGACCGCTGTTCTGGCGGCCAAAGAAACTGTCCATGCCCACCCCCTGTATCCGGTCACCCTGATCCTGATTCTGGCCGGGGCGTTCACCAAATCGGCCCAGTTTCCGTTCCAGTTCTGGCTGCCCCACGCCATGGCCGCACCCACGCCGGTGAGCGCTTTTCTGCACTCCGCCACCATGGTCAAGGCCGGGGTGTTTCTGCTGGCTTTGATGGTGCCGGTGCTGGGGGGCAGCGCACTGTGGTTCTACCTGGTCAGTCTCACGGGCCTGATCACGCTGATGTTCGCCGCATACATGGCTATGTTCAAGGATGATCTCAAGGGACTGCTGGCCTATTCCACGGTGAGCCACCTGGGACTGATCACCCTGCTGCTGGGAATCGGCACCCCGATGGCGGTCGTTGCCGCCGTGTTTCATATTTTCAACCATGCCGCCTTCAAGGCCGGACTGTTCCTGCTGGCCGGCATCATCGATCATGAAACCGGGACCCGGGACATTCAGCGCCTGTCCGGGCTGAAAACGGCCATGCCGGTGACGGCTGTCCTGACCCTCATCGGGTGCGGCGGAATGGCAGGGGTTCCCCTGTTCAACGGATTTTTGAGCAAGGAGATGTTTCTGGCGGAAACCCTGGGGCCGACCCTGACAGGGTTCATGGGCTGGATGGTGCCGCTGGGGGCTGTCCTGGCGGCCGTGTTTGCCGTGGCCTATTCCATCCGCATGCTGCTTGGCGTGTTCTGGGGTACACCGGCAAAAGACCTGCCCAAATCTCCCCATGAGCCGCCTGCGGGCATGATCCTGTCACCGGCGTTTCTCATGGCCGTGTGTGTCCTGGTGGGCATTTTTCCAGCATTTTTTGCCGGTTCCCTGGTCCAGGCCGGAGCCGGTGCCATCCTGGGTCCGGACATGCCGGACATTCACCTGGCGGTCTGGCATGGATTCAATTGGGTCCTGGTCCTGAGCATGATCGCCCTGGCAGGAGGAGCGGTATTTTACGTGCAGCGGCACAGATTGTTTGATGCCCATGTGTGGTGTTCCCGGAACCTGGACGGCAAAACCCTGTTTGAATCCCTTGTTTCCGGGGTGGTTCAGGCCGGAGACCGGGTCATCCGGTTTCTGGAAAACAGATCATTGCAGCGCTACCTGTTTGTGCTCATCACTGGGACCCTGGTCCTGGGGGCCGTCCCGTTTGCCGTTTCCAACACCCCGCTTCTGGGATCGGTTCCCACAACCCCCCTGGATCCGGTCACCCTGGTCATGGGGCTGATTCTGATCATCGGGGCCGTGGCCACGGTCAAGACCCACCGGAACCGGATTCTGTCCATCATCATGCTGAGCACGGTGGGGCTGGTGGTGGCCCTGGCGTTCACCCGGTTTTCCGCACCGGATCTGGCACTGACCCAGATCTCAGTGGAGGTGGTGACCATTATCCTGCTGATGATGGCCCTGCACCTGCTGCCTCCCACCACGCCCATGGAATCCTCCACAACCAGACGGCGGCGGGACGGCATCCTGGCCGTGCTGGCCGGCGGCGGTGCCGCCGCCCTGGCCATGGCCATCCTCACCCGTCCCTATGACACCATCTCTGATTTCTTTCTGGCATACAGTGTTCCCGGCGGCGGGGGCACCAATGTGGTGAACGTGATTCTGGTGGATTTCAGGGGATTTGACACCCTGGGGGAGATCACGGTACTGGCCATCGCCGGGTTGATCATTTATGCGCTCCTGCATGGATTTGAACGCCACGCCCCTGAGACCGATGAGATGGGCCATCCCTGGACCCAAGACCGGTTTCCCCTGATCCTGGTCAACATCACCCGGCCCCTGCTGCCCCTGGCGTTGCTGTTTTCCGCCTATATTTTTCTGCGGGGCCACAACGACCCCGGCGGCGGCTTCATCGCCGGGCTGATCACTGCCACGGTCCTGACCCTGCAGTACATTGCCAGCGGCATTGTCTGGACCCGGCCCCGGTTTCATTTTGACAACCACGTGATCATGGCCCTGGGGCTGATCCTGGCCCTGGGCACCGGCCTGACCAGCTGGGCCCTCAACTATCCGTTTCTCACCAGCACCTATGAATACGTCAAGCTGCCGCTGATCGGCAAATTTGAAATTGCCAGCGCCATGGCCTTTGATATGGGCGTGTTTCTGGTGGTGGTGGGATCGGTGATGCTGATGCTGGTCAAACTGGGGTCCATTAATTCCGAGGACGCCCGGACGGTATCCACTTCCGCCCTTATGGATGAAGATCTGGAAAATGACACCCTGAATGACAACACCATTGAAAAGGAGACTCATTGATGGAATGGCTGGTATCGGCATGTTTCGGCGTCATGATCGCCTGCGGGGTCTATCTGGTGCTGCGGGCACGCACCTTTCCCGTGATTCTGGGCCTGACCCTGATGGGGTATGCCGTCAACCTGTTTTTGTTTCTCACGGGCCGCCTGCACACCAACCTGCCCGACATTATTTCCGGCAGCCAGACCCGATACGCAGATCCGCTTCCCCAGGCCCTGGTGTTGACCGCCATTGTCATCGGGTTTGCCATGATCGCGTTTGTGGTGGTACTGTCTTTGCGGGCTTTGGGTGAACTGGACACCGATCATGTGGATGGACACAAGGAGACGCCCCCCTCATGATCAATCATCTGATTATCGGCCCCATACTGCTGCCCCTGCTGATGGGGACCCTGATTGTCCTGAACACCAACCAGCCCATTGCCCGGCGCCGCATCCTGGGACTGTCCTCCTGCCTGGCGGTCCTGGTCATCACGAGTATCCTGCTGTTTCAAAGTGCAAAAGGCCCCATTCAGACCTATGTGCTGGGGGACTGGCCCACCCCCTTCGGCATTGTGATGGTTCTGGACCGGCTCAGCGCCATGATGCTGTGTATTACCGCCCTGCTGTCCCTGTTATGTCTGGCGTATGCGGCCCGGGGAACCGACCGGCAGGGAAAGAATTTCCACGCCCTGTTTCAATTCCAGCTGCTGGGGATCAACGGGGCCTTTCTCACGGGTGACATCTTCAACCTGTTCGTTTTTTTCGAAATCATGCTGCTGTCTTCCTACGGCCTGGTGCTGCACGGGGGCGGAGGCCTCCGGACCCGGGCCGGCATGCATTATGTCATGCTCAACCTGGTGGGCTCCAGCATTTTTCTGGTGGGAGTGGGGATCCTCTACGCCCTTCTGGGAACCCTGAACATGGCGGACCTGGCCGTGCGCATGGCCCTGGCCCCGGCTGAAAACGCGGCCCTGCTCCAGGCGGCCGGCCTGATTCTGTTTGCCGTGTTCGCCTTGAAAGCGGCCCTGCTGCCGCTGTGCTTCTGGCTGCCGGATGCCTATGGGTTTACCAGCGCCCCGGTGGCGGCCCTGTTTGCCGTCATGACCAAGGTGGGGGTGTATGTGATCCTGCGGGTGTACTGCCTGATTTTTGGTGATTTTGCCGGGGTCGGGGCCGGCCTGCTGACCGCCTGGCTGCTGCCCGCTGCCCTGATCACCCTGGTGGCAGGCGCGGCCGGTGTGGCAGGCAGCCGGGACCTGCGGCGGATCACCGCTTATCTGGTCATCCTGTCCGTGGGCACGCTGCTGGCGGTCATCGGCACCTTTCAAAGAGAGGCCATTGCCGCCGCCATCGTGTACCTGCCCCATACCACGTTCATGACCGCGGCCATGTTTCTGGTGGCGGATCTGATCGGACGGCAGCGGCCCGATGCCGGCACCGGACTGGTACCGGACCGGCCGGTGGGGCATCCCACCCTTCTGGGGCTGCTGTTTCTGGCAGCGGCCGTGGCCATTGGCGGCCTGCCGCCGTTGAGCGGATTTTTTGCCAAAGTGATGATGCTCATGACCGTCTCAGACAGTGCCGGGGCCCCATGGATCTGGGGACTGGTGCTGGGCGGGGGCCTTTTGACCCTGATCGCCCTGGGCAGGGCCGGCAGCGTCATCTTCTGGAAACTGCTGCCGGCGGATGACCCGGGGACCGGCCGGGAAACCGCCCCTGTTCCTGTCTATACGCCGGCAGATGTGTTCCCGGCTGCGGTCCTGCTGGTCATCAGTCCGGTGCTGGTGATTTTCGGCGGGATGATCACGGAATTTGCCTTTGCCGCCGCCGATCACGTCATCAACCCGGTTCACTATATCGAGGCAGTACTGGGACCGGACCGGTCGCTCCCGCTGCTGCTTTCTTCCGGAGGTGAATAATGCCTGCATACCGAAAATCCCCCATCCCTGGAAACCGGTGGCTGCCCCATCCATTGATGACCCTGGTGCTGGTCATTATCTGGCTGTTTCTGGTCAATACCATCACCTTGGGTCATCTGCTGCTGGGAACCTTGCTGGGCATTGCCATTCCCTGGTTCACCAACCGGTTCTGGCCGGAACGGCCGAAGATTGCAAAACCGTTTCTGCTGTTCCGGTTTTTTTTCCTCACCTTTATCACGGATGTGATTGCCGCCAATATCACGGTGGTGCGCCTGTTTCTTCAGCCGGACATCTCCCGGCTCCGCCCCCGGTTCCTT
>JAABUD010000264.1 GCA_011389555.1 Desulfotignum sp.
GCCACGATATCTTCCACCACCGTGCCCATCTTGTTGGCCAGCTCGCCCCATCTTTTGTTCATGGCTTTTCTGTCGGCACGGGATTCTTCAATGTCCGCCAGAACAAAGGCTTTGAAGTCCTGCATCTCAGCCTTGAATTCCTGCATCTCCCTGGAAAGATTTGAAATATTCCGCTCAAGCCGGGAAAGGGCCATATCGCTGTTAACGATATATTGTCCCAGCACGGATTCAAGGTATCCAATTTTTTCCTGAACGTCGGCGTCCATATCACGCTCCTCTTGTTAAAGCTCATGGGGCAGCGGTGCCACAAAACTGTATTTCATTATAAAGGATTGCCGGGTGAACAGCAAGGGGAATCGCAACCGGCAGTAAGGCACCCCCGCCGGGGGCGGCATGCTGCAAGGCAGGGACAGATACTTTTTTGTCCTTGGCTTTCATCGTGCACAAATGATATAATAAGCCTATCATGAATACACCGTTGACCTATAAACAATACCAGCACCTGATCGCCCCCCGGGCCCATCTGTGGTGGGGAGCGGGCGACAGAAGAGGGCTGTCAAAAGAATCTGTGGTGGAAGGGATCCTGGGCCGGGGTAACTGGGACGATGTGCTGGCCTTGATCGATGAATGGGGCATCCAGGAAGTGAAACAGATTTTTGACCGGCAGACCGCAGGTCCCCGCACCAATTACCGGCCCCGGACCATCCATTTTTTCCGTCTCTATTTTGACCGCCATGCATGAGAACATTCTGACCCCGGCCCAGCGCCATCTGGCATCACACCTGCTGCCCGGATTCAATCAGTTTTATCTGTGCGGAGGCACCGCCATTGCGTTGCAGATCGGCCATAGACAATCCATTGACTTTGACCTGGCATCTGCCGGCGACATCCACGCCCGGTCCCTGACCAACCATATCCTGAAAACCGGAATGACCATTGACCGGACGTTGGTCTCCTCAGGTGACGAACTCACGGTGATCGTCCATGGTGTCAAACTCACGTTTTTCAGTTTTCCTTTTCCAGTCAAGGCAGATCAGGCCTGGCCTTTAGCACGGCTGAAAATGCCGAACCTGCACCATCTCGCCGGCATGAAAGCCTATGCACTGGGCAGGCGGTGCCAGTGGAAGGATTATGTGGACCTTTATTTTCTGTTGACGTATCACCTCTCGTTATCGGAACTGATTGAAACTGCCGAACAGATTTTCA
Source organism: Desulfotignum sp. (assembly GCA_011389555.1). Taxonomy (GTDB): domain Bacteria; phylum Desulfobacterota; class Desulfobacteria; order Desulfobacterales; family Desulfobacteraceae; genus Desulfotignum. The sequence continues at coordinate 1,207 of JAABUD010000264.1, forward strand.
AAGGCGCTTTCAACGCCAGACTCTTCAGGGAGCAGCTGTGCTATTTCAAAGATGTGGACATGACTGAAACGGTGGCATATATGAGTGCCCCCCTGGATAATGACCGCATCTGCCAATTCCTGACACAGACAGCCCTGTCATAGGCGCTTTGCTTTATCTCCACTCCAAAGCCCTGTGCTGCAGCTCAACAGAACTAACATTCCCATGCAACCCTGACAGCTCTCCCTCCCAGTCGAACCGAAATTTCTTTGTTGTGCTCGTTGAACACTTATACTTTTTCAGCAAAAACTCCACATAATCAGCCACCCCGGGGATTTCCAGGCCGGCAGTAAGGCACCCCCGCCGGGGGCGGCATCCTTCCAGGCAGGTACATCTTCAAGGCACATTTCAATTACGTCCCGCATATCTTGCATTAACGCATCCATACTCCGCCCCTGTGCATAACATCCTTAAGACAGGCACTTTATTCTTGACCTCTGTTTAGCCCTGGGGTAGGGTTGTGATGTGGTGAGAGTGTTAGTGGGTATAGTCTTCTGGTCGACGTAATACTGGTTATACGACAAGATGTTTTTGAATCAATTTCTTGACAATGCAGGAAGGGTCGTTGTCGACAAAACAATTACGAATGGTTCAGGTCTGGGTTGATCTGCATCGCGAAGAGCTGCAGGCAAACTGGGACTTGATGACACAAGGTGTGGAACCGTTCCGGATAGAGCCCCTGCGCTGAGGAGGTGTGAGATGTCATTGCTTGATGTGGTAGATTTTCAGGTCACTGATGAGTATCAACTTCTGCTGACATTTGAAAATCAGGAAAAACGTTTGTTTGACATGCGTCCGTTCATGGAAACCCCCCCGTGGAACAGGTTGAAACATGGGGATATGTTCAGAAAGGCACATATTCAGCAGGGTACCATTGTCTGGCCGGGACAGATCGATATTGACCCTGAGACTCTTTACGAGCTCTCGACGGTTACTGAAAAAACCGTGTGTTAATTGCCGTGGCCAAACCTTGCTACACACGGATGATCGAGTGGGCGAATGAATTCGAAAGTCGTTGATTGTAGGGGCGGCATGCTTTTCAGGCAGGTACATATACTTTTTTATCACTGGCTTTAATCCCCACCCGATTACCGGCCCCGGACCATCCATTTTTCCGCTCATTCATTCCAGCAACCAGTCCAGGACAGGCGCAGGGGTTACCCATTCCGGCAGATCAAGACCCGGCTGGATACTTTCCGCCAGCAAAAGGGCCCGGCCTGATCCGACCCGTTTTCCGGCGGCTTCGAGCCCCTTGATCTCGCGGGATAGATTGTTGGTGTCAAGTCTGGTGGTCACCTGTACCAGCAACGGTTCCCTGCCGTATGGAAAGGCGACAAAATCACACTCCCAGGCGTTGCGGACAAAGTAGATCTCATGGGTCATCTCACGCAAATGCCTGTAAACCAGATTCTCCAGGAGCTTTCCCCGATCTTCGGACAAAGAATAGTTGAGTGCGGTGGCCAGGCCATTGTCGTAGAGGTAGACTTTTTTATTGCTCATCTCCCGCCGGATGACCGAGGGATCATACCGTTCCAACCTGGCCAGCATGTATATGTCAAACACCTCGTCCATCATCCGGTACAAGGTGTCCTTGCCCACTGAAAATCCCCTGGACTTGAGATCGTTGTACAGCTTGTTGACTGAAAATTCTTTGGTAAACGAACTGATCAGCCTTTTGAGAACATACTTGAAAAGGGCAGGATCCGACACATTGTATCGCTCGACCAGGTCGCGATAAAACATGACATTGAAATACTCCTGCAGCACCTGGGCTTTAAAACGGCGGTCCATTTTCACCAATTCGGGATACCCGCCCCAGAAGCAATACTCTTCAAAGGAGCGACCCACGGCAGCCCTGTCTTTGCTGGACACCGGCGGTTCGGCCGGCAGGCCCGAAAAACGCAAATATTCTGCAAAGGAAAGCGGTAAAATTTCAAAGGATATGCCCCGCCCCCGCAGGGAGGTTGCAATTTCCCTGGACAACAGCCTGGAATTGGAGCCGGTGAGAACCACCCGCCTGGAAATGGTGTCCGTCACTCGGCGTACGAATTTTTCCCAGTTCTGCAGTTCCTGGATCTCGTCAAAAAAAAGATATACCCTGGACAGGTCCCGGTCTGGATAAAGCTCTCGATACGCATCAAAAACAAGATCGTTCTCGCCCTCCAGGTCCAGCCGCTCGTCCTCAAAGTTCATGTACAGCATTTCCTGCCGGGCAATGCCCGAGTTTTCCAGCCCTTTCATCAGCTGAAAAAGATAATACGTTTTCCCTGCCCGCCGGGGTCCGACAAGTATGATGATCTTGCCCGTGTCCAGAGGCACATCCAGTTGTCTGGGCTGGAAATCAGGCAGCTCTGTCTGGTGAAAATCTGCAATGATACGCTTGAGTTGTCCTTTCATGCCATAGAATATGCTTTATTATCTTCCTTATTTCAAGGAAAATAATAAAAAATCTTTCCTTGATCAAGGTCTAATATAAGGTAACGCTGCCTTTCTTTTGACCGCGATGCATGAAAACATTTTAAACCCGGATCCGTGTCACCCGGCACGTGTGTCCGCTTTGGTTTTCAGCCGGCCCGGCCGACGCTAATTGCTGATCAGCTCCGGATTGAGCAGGTCCATGTTGTCGTCTTTCATGGCCAAAGCGAAAATGCGGTTTTTGGTCAGGAACCGGACACTGTCTTCAGGAATGTACAGGGAGGAAAACATCGGGATCACGGTTTTGGATCGGGCCTGGGGAAACCAGTCCCCGATCTCCGGGATAAAATCGATGAAATCCTGGAGATAAGAGGTCCGGGGTGTGGACTTGGTTTCCACGATAAACAGGTATTTTTCGCTTTCCGCCACCACGTCGAATTCCCGGCGACGGGTGCCGGACGCGTTTTTTATCTGCAACCGCACGGCAAAAAAGTCCAGATCTTCCACCTGGAAATATCCCCTGGCCACCCCGCCGATACAAGGCGCCACGATATCTTCCACCACCGTGCCCATCTTGTTGGCCAGCTCGCCCCATCTTTTGTTCATGGCTTTTCTGTCGGCACGGGATTCTTCAATGTCTGCCAGAACAAAGGCTTTGAAGGTTTTCATCTCATTGGAAAGATTTGAAATAGTCTGTCTGATAATAAAAGATTTGACTTTCATGAATCTTCATATAAACTAAGTTTAGTTTAGTTTAATTTAAAATGGAGGCCTTACATGACGGAAGCCATGAACATTCACGAAGCCAAAACAAGGCTGTCATCCTTGATTGCGCGGGTATGCAAAGGTGAAACCATCATCATTGCCAAGGCTGGAAAACCGATGGTCAAACTGGTGCCGCTGGCTGAAGACACCCTGCCCCGGGTGCCTGGCCGATACAAAGGGAAAATTTCCATGGCACCGGATTTCGATGACACACCGGACGAAATCATCGCCGCTTTTGAAGGAGATGCTGTTTGAAAAAATTGCTTCTGGACACCCATATTTTCATTTGGTGGCTGACCGAAGATCCTGCATTGGGGGATGCCGTGAAACAATGTATCATGGACATCAGCAATCAAGTGTATGTCAGTGCGGCAACAACCTGGGAGATATCCATCAAACAAGCCCTTGGAAAGATCACTGCACCCGAAGACATGGATAAAATCGTTGATATGGAACGATTTCTCAAACTGCCGATATCGCTTTATCATGGCCAGATCGCCGGGCGGTTGCCCATGATTCATAAAGACCCCTTTGACCGAATGCTGATCGCCCAGGCCCGGGCTGAAGGATTGATTCTGGTAACCAGAGACATTCACATAAAAAAGTATCCGGTTCAGGTTTTTCCCGATTAGTGACAACAAACAAATATTTTTCGCTTTTCGTCAGAACAAAGGCTTTGAAATCTTTCCTGAACGTCGGCTTCCATGTCACGCTCCTTTTTAGAGCTCATTGGGCAGCGGTCCCAAAAACTGGGATTCATTCTAAAGGATTGCCGGGTGGGCAGTAAGGCACTCCTGCCGGGGGAGATGGGGCAGACTTTTCGGGCATTGTCCCCGCCCCCCGGCCCAACAAACAATCTTCCTTGACTGAATCTGCCATGCCGGGTAAAATTCAATCATGGCAGATGATGAAAATACCAAAAAAGTGGTCAACCCCCATGACAAGCTGTTCCGGGAAGTCAGCAGCAACCTGGAAAATGCCCGCAGCATTCTGGACAACTATCTGCCCGGGCCGGTGCTCAGGCTGATGGACCTGTCATCCCTGGAGATCAGCAAGGACAGTTTCATTGAAAAAGAGCTGGAGGATTATTATTCAGACATCCTGTATCGGGTCAAGCTCACTGATGGCAGTGCCGGGTTCATATACCTGTTGTTTGAGCACAAAAGTTACCATGATAAGTATGTACACCTTCAGCTACTGGAATATATGGTCAAGATCTGGCGCCTGTATATCAAGCAGCACAAGAGAAAATCCGTCAGACTGCCCATTGTGATCCCGCTGCTGATATGCCATGCCAGAAAAGAATGGCCGGAAGATACCGAGAGGCTATCATCCCTGATGTCCGGGCCGGTAGATGATCTTGCCGGGTACATCCCGGATTTCGGGTTTGAGCTGTACGATCTGCATCGGTTCTCTGATGAGAGGAAGATGAACTGTCATTGAAGGAAATGAAGGAGATGGCTGAGCAGGCGATTTCCAAAAAAACGCATTCAGGGGCTCTTCTTTTTCAATTGGTTCCATGTGCTCAAGTTTCAGCCTCCCCGTGCCGATAATTGTACATATGATTGTCACATGCCGCACAGCATGACTGTGCAGGGAGGTAGATATGGAGTTTGTAGTGGGTGCACCCCAGCCCATCGGGCCGCCGGGCAAACGGTTGCCCAACCAGTCCCAGGTGGTGGAGGCCCGGATTCTCAATGTCCGCCCGCCTCGGCGGGGTCCAAGAAGTCTGGCGGAAAAAAAGGAAGACCGGCGGAACAGATCATCTGGACAGGATCCGGCCGCAGGTCGGGTCATGGTGGTGCTGGTGCCGGAAGGGTATTACGTGCCGACAGACATCGATTCGGGCAATTACCGGGTGTTTCTCAGGATTGTGCCCCGGATAAAGGGGGAATAAGGGTCGGGCCAGGCCGGGCGGTCATTTCACCGGTTTGATCCGGGAGACCGGTTCCACGTTGTCCACTTCCCAGCCGGGACCCGGGCGCTGCTGCCGGGCCTGCCTCATTTTTTTTTCCAGCTCCAGATACCGGGCATAGGCGTTGTAATTTTTTTCATTGGCCATGCGGCGGTGTATGGATTGTTTGAGCACATCTTCAAACGCGCCGGGCGAAGATTGCTGCCGTGTTCGGGGTGGCGTGGTCCCGGTCCCGGTCCGCTCCGGCGCAATCGGTCCGGCAGGGTTTTGATGGTTGGACAGCCATTTTCGAACGGTTTCCACCAGGCGGTGGCAGACCGGTGGCAACCGTTCCGGCAGCAGAAAAAATCCCTGCTTTTTTCTGCTGCCGGGTTTCAACACCGTTTTCAGGGTGTGATACGCCACATTGATATCCTTCATTTTCTCGCCGTCATCCCCTTTTTCCGATGCGGCCATCAGTTTGTCAGGATGAAACTGCTTGGCCTTTTTCTTGAACGCAGCCCGGGCGTCCTCCAGGGTGGCACCCGGTTCAAGATCGAGTAATTTCAGTGCGTTTTGGATATCCATGACAATTTTGTACCGTGTAATATCCTGTGTGTCAAATAATTTCGTAGCGGGGTCAGGCCTTGCCTTTTTGACGTTTTTTGCAAAAAACGTCAAAAAGGCAAGGCCTGACCCCAGTGTTTTAGCCGATCACGGAAAAGCTGGAATCGGGATTGATTTTGCGCAACCGGGAATAGAACCCGATGTTGCAGGGCCTTTTGGTGTATTTCATGGTGAAATGCACGGGGTCTTTGTCATGATCATGGCCGTTTTCCACAGCCGAGACCAGTTCGGCCATGAGTACCCCCACCACGGGCGCGTTCTTGAACTGGTTGCCGCTGGTGCCCACGGCCATGTAGAATCCGTTGAGGCTGGATCGGTCATAGATGGGAATCCAGTCGTCGCTGCAGTCGTACAGGTCCACGATGCCGCTGGGTTTGTTGGGGATGCGCATGTCCGGAATCCGCTGGGCCTCTCTCATCACCTGGGTGGTCCACTGGTCGGTGAAGTCGGTGTTGTAGTTGTCCGGGTCTTCGATGTATTCCAGGGTGTCGCATTCCGGATCTTCCGATCCGATCAGGATGTTGTTGCCCACCTCCGGCCGGGAATAGCATCCCACATCCCCGTCCGAGATGATGGTGCCCAGGTGATTGTAATCAAACCCTTCCGGGGCCGGCACATGGCAGACCTCCTGGCGAAGGGCCCTTGTCTTGATGTTCATCTCGTCTTCCACCCCGGCCATGCGGTTGATCTGAAACGAGTGCGGTCCGGCCACATTGATCACCACGGGGGCATCGATCTGCGTGCCGTCCGCCAGGGTGATGCCCTGGACCTGGTTGTCTTTTTGCCGGATCTCGGCCACCCTTGCATTGAACAGGAACTTGCCGCCTTTGGCTTCGGCCGCCCGCTGCACGTTGTGGGTGGCGTGTTTGGGATCGGAGATCAGGCCGGCTTCCGGAATGTACAAAGCCCCGGCAATGTGGTCCTGGACCGGGGTGCCGAAGCGCGGGTCTTTGGGCAGGGTGGGGGGACCGAATCCCCGGGTGTCCAGGATGGGGAGCAGGTCGGTGATCTCTTCGGGACCGAAATCCCAGTAACAGACGCTCAATTCGTCCAGAGAGGCTTTGACCTTTTCCAGGTAGTGGTTTTTCGGTGTTTTCATCACCAGGCCCCCGGTGTTGATATATGTCACCAGCCCGGTTTCATCCACCGTGCCCAGATACTTGGACCAGTCTACCCAGTAATAATACCCTTCCCGGGCCATGGTCACCCCGTCCGGGGTGGAGTAGTACAGCCGGATGATGGCGCAGGACCCTGACGTGGAGCCATGGCCGGCTTCCGGCAGTTTGTCCACGTTGAGCACCTTCAGGCCTTTTTTGGCCAGCTCGAATCCGGTGCAGGCGCCGATGATTCCGGCGCCGATCACGATGGCATCATATTGGTTCTCCATAGGTAATCTTCCTTACAGTTTTTTTGGGTTGTGTACATAAAAACCGGGCGGTCACGCCAGCCCGGTCATGGAAAATCTGATTGTCACCAGACAGATATCGATGGTTATCCTTTTTTTTCCTGAATATAGTCGGAATAGTATTTCTGCATGCAGTCCCGGCAGATGCCGTGGCTGAATTTCGCATCCGAGTGCTGCGAGATATAGGCTTCCACCTGGTTCCAGTATCCTTTGTCATCCCGGATCTTTTTACAGTGGCTGCAGATGGGGATCAACCCGCTCAGGGTCTTGACCTCGGACAACGCTTTTTCCAGCTTGTTCTTTTCTGTTCTCAGCTGATCTTCTGCATCCCGGATGGTCTGGTACCGCCTGGCATTTTCAATGGCCAGGCCGCAGACACCTGCGATGGACAGGCCCAGGTTCAGGTACCGGTCCTTCTGGTCGGGAAACTCGACATCCTCGATTTCAAGGATCCCCAGATCCTTGTCTTTATACCGGATCAGGATCTCGAATCCATCCCCCGAGTCCGTCCAGGCATATTTGCGGCTGAAACCGGCCAGCCGGGCCTGAATGGCAGACTCCGCTTCTTTCAACGGCAACAGCGAATAGACGTGCACCACCTGCCGATCCGAGTTCAAAGCCGCATAAAACAGGGTCCGGGGTGAAAAAAGAAGGTCAAACACCTGAAGAATATTGTCCATGGCCTCTTTTTCCGTGGCGGCATGGGCGATTTGTGTGAGCAGATCAAAGGCCATGGCATATTGGGAAATCAGCTGCCGGGCCGCGTGCAGTTCCTTTTCCGTCCCTGTGGATGGGTTCGTTTCTCCGGGCATTTCAGAGATCACTCCCCTCTGGATACATCCGCCGGCAACGGGTATTTTCCCCATCGATGGACGGCTTCGGATATGGCCATGAGCACCTCATCGGGCACCTGGAACGGAATTTCCCCATGGTTGTCGGACAGGATGAACCCGCCGCCGGCACCGGCCCCGGCAATGAGATCTCTGACATGGTTTTCTGCCTGTTCACCGGACCACCGCCGCATTTCAATGCCGTTCAGGTTGCCGATCACGGTCAGCTTGTCTTTACAGGCGGCTTTGACAACACGGATATCCTCCAGGCAGCTGACCCCGACTGCGGCGGTGCCGGTGTCCGCGATATCCTGGAGAATGGGCAGACACCGGCCCGAGGCCATGTGGGTGGCGGTGGGCCCGTTGATCTGTGCCAGGGTCTGACAGGCGATGTCAAACCCGGTTTTCAAATACATCTTTCGGGGGGTGATGGTGGTGGAGGACACGGGATCAAAATAGCAGATGGCCGTGGCACCGGCTGCCAGCTGGGCATTGGCCCACTGGATGCAGAACGCCTGATTGATTTTCATCAGGTGGGAAAACAGGTCCGGCTGTTCAAACATCAGATCCAGGTACCGGTCGAATCCCATCTGCATGACCGGCAGGGAAAACGGGGACACCACCACCCCGATAATGGGCACCCGGTCCCGGACCCGGTCCCGGAGCCCCCGGGTGGCGGCCAGGACCCGGGCCAGGCACGGGGTGTTTTTGACATCGGGCACGGCCAGGTTCCTGATGTCCTGATGGGTTTTGATCACGGGTTCCCCGGAGTTGGGGGGGCCGTCATCCACAAACATCACCTCGCCGCCGAATGCCTCGATTTCCACGGGCGCATAAAAAAAACTGTACAGGCAGTCATGCCGGTATTTGGCCAGCAGCCGCATCTGTCCTTCCACCACATGTTCCGGCTTTGAAAAATAGGTTTGGATGGACAGACCCAGTTCTTTTGCCCCGTGCAGGGACAGCAAAAGAAAAACCGGCACCCGGTCCGGCTCCCGGTGTCCCAGGGTGGTCAAAACCCGCTGCATGGATGTCATCGAAACCGGGTTCATCTTTTTTCCTCCATGTTCATCATTTTTTCAATGGCGGGAATGACATCTGACGCGTTTTCGCACGCGACATCCGCGCCCACGGACTGCCACAGCTGATCATCGAACCGGAACGGGGCCCCGCCCACAATCAGTGTCACCTCACATCCCCGGTCGATCAGCTGTTGTCTGACATGTTGGATTTTCAGGGCCGAGGGCAGCATCAGCACGGAGATCAGCAGCACCTCGACCCGGTCTGTTTTGACCCGGTCCACCAGATCATCCACGCTCACCACCCCATAATCTAAAAGATCATACCCGCCGGCCCGCAGCACTGCGTACACCATCACCTTTCCCAGGGTATGATGGTCTTCCAGCATGCATACAGCCATTTTGGGCTGATTTTTTCTGGAAGGATCGGCCGGCGGCAGCATCTCGTCAATGAGCTCTTCACAGATCCGGCCGGCCATGTATACCTGGGACAGGGCCAGGGAGCCGTCCTGCCACCCGGCACCGATCCGTTCCAGAGCCGGCAGAACCACCTTTTCAGCAAATTGTATGGGCCGCATATCCCGGCCGCGTTGTTCCATCACCTGTCTGGCCGCCAGCCGGTCCACATCCAGAAGCGCCCGGGTAAACGCATCCACTGTCGTGTCCCGGTTATCCATGGTGTCTGTACCGTCTTTTGTGTTTGTTTCTTCCATACTGGGCCGTTATCCTTTTAATTCAGTGACTGTATCAGTGACTGTAATTGTTTTCATTGGATTTTCCTCCCCGGGCAAAACTACGTAAGCGTTATCGATATGCATGTCTTACATTCTAAGATAGCCGTTCGATTCGGTCAAGCCTTGTCCAGTACCCCCCGCACCTTTTCCGTCATATCCGCCATTGAAAAAGGCTTCTGGATAAATGCCACCCCGTCATCCAGCATGCCCTGATGGGCAATGACATTGGCGGGATAGCCGGACATGAACAAACGCCGTATGTCAGGATAAACAGTGCTGATCTTTTCTGCCAGGTCCCGGCCGTTCATGTTTGGCATGACCACGTCCGTCATGAGAAGATGAATGTTATCTGCATGGTTTTTGGCCAGGTCTATGGCCTCAGCAGGTGAGGCAGCCGGTAAAATCGAATACCCTTGCCTTTCCAGCATCATCCGGGTCATCGTAAGAATATCGGGGTCATCTTCCACCAGCAGAATGGTTTCAGTGCCACCGGCGGCGGCTTTTTTCTCAGGAACGTTTTTCTCGATGTCGTCATCGGCAACCCACCGGGGCAGGTAAATTTTGAAAGTGGATCCCTGGCCGGGTTCACTGTACACATTGACGAAGCCGTTGTTCTGTTTGACAATGCCATATATGGTTGCAAGCCCTAACCCGGTGCCTTTGCCCACCTCCTTGGTGGTGAAAAACGGTTCGAACAGGTTGTCCAGGATATCCTTGTCCATGCCGCAGCCATTGTCGCTGACAGCCAGCAGCACAAACTCACCGGGGATAAAGCCCGGATGTTCGTCGCAGTATTCCTCATCAAAAGTATGCGGCCCGGTTTCTATGGTGAGTTTGCCCACACCTGCGATGGCATCCCTGGCGTTGACACACAGATTGACCAGGATCTGGTTGATTTGCGAAGGGTCCATTTTCACATGCCACAGATGGGCGGACGGCTGCCAGACCAGGTCGATGTCTTCGCCGATGAGCCGGCGCAGCATCTTGAGCAGACTCTCCACAACATCGTTCAACTCCAGCTTTCTGGGAGAAATCGTCTGTTTTCTGGCAAACGCCAGCAGCTGCTTTGTGATATCTGCCGAGCGGTTGGCCGCTTTCTGGATTTCTTTCAGATCGGAACACAGTTTGTGCTTGTCATCTGTTCGCAGCAGTGCCAGTTCCGTATGCCCCAGAATCAACCCCAGCATGTTGTTGAAATCATGGGCCACACCGCCGGCCAGCCGGCCCACGGATTCCATCTTCTGGGCCTGGAGGAGTTGGGCCTGGAGTTTTTCCCGATCCGCTTCCGCATTTTTCCGCTCGGAGATGTCTTTATAATTACCCAGAACGCCCTGAATGTCCGGATCATCCAGCAGATTGGTTCCGGTGAATTCTATCCACTTATAGGTCCCGTCTTTGCAGCGATAGCGGCATTCAAGGGTATCCTTCTCCCCCGGTTTCTGCAGGATACCGGCAAAAAAAAGCTGGGCCGGTGCCAGGTCATCCGGATGGACATTTTCCCAGGTTAAGGCACCCACCACTTCCTCAGGTTTCCACCCGAACCATTTTTCAATGTTCGGACTTTTGTACCGGTTGATGCCGTCCCGGTCGATGATGACAATCACATCCCCGATATTGGCCAGCATTTTGCGGTGCAGGGCTTCTTTTTTTCTGACCGCCTCCTCCGCCTGTTTCTGGTCGGTGAGATCCTCCACAATCCCCACACAGCCGAATGACCGGCCGTCTTTGTCCAGCAGCGGAGAGACATGCACTTTTACCGGCGTGGATTTTTCTGCGGTAACACTGTGGTAAACCCCTTCATAAAAACCGGTATGGCCGTCTAATGCGTTCTGCAGTTCCCGGGCCAGTTTTTGATCCGGCAGGGCAAGCATGTTCAGTCCCACCAGGGTCTTTCGGGATGATCCGATGATGTTCACAAAATTATCGTTGCAATCGACAATGATGCCGTCATTGTCAAAATGAAACACCCCGATGGGAGACTGCTCAAACAGCATCCGGTACCGGAGCAGATTTTTCTGCAAAGCGAATTGATCCTTTTTGTGCTGGGCAATGTCCGTGACAAACCCGATGGTACCGGAAAATTCACCGGTCTTTTTGTCGAACCGGGGGCTGGCATCGATCAACACCTCCCGGTTTTCCCCGTTTTTGTGATGCAAAACCATCTCATACCGGTCACTCAGACCCCGGGCCCGTCGCTTTTCCGCTTCCTGCACCATGTCATAGTGTTCAGATGGTATGATATCCAGCCATTTCCGGCCGATGATCTCTTCGGGTGCATACCCCAGCAGGGCCACAAATCCCGGATTCACAAAAATGACCGTCTCATGGGTATCGGTCAACACCAGGCCGTCGTTCATGGCCTTGATGACCTCTTCGCTGAATCGAATCATCGTTTCCAATCCAATACCTCCCGGATCTTGTGGGCAAGATCCCTGATTATCACCGGTTTCATCAACAGTCCCCCGATCCCCATGGCCGTTGCTTTTTCTTTGTCGATGCTTCACCATCCACCAGCAGGATGGTTTCCATGCCACCGGAGGCTGGCTTTTTCATGATGCGGTCGACCGGGGCGGCACGCATACCGCATGCCGCCAGAAAGAAAATAGCACTATATGTGAACGGTTTCAAGGCGATCTTCTTTCTTAACCGGTCGATACATCTTGCTCACACAGATTTTCACCGGCCGGATCAGAAGTTTTTGAACTCCTCGTCATCCTCAAACGGAATCATCTGGTCCGGGCGCACTTCCGATGTTTTCTTGGGTGCCAGGCGGTTGGCCGGTGCCGCTTTTTGGGGCGGGTACGGGGCCGCGGATCTGACAGGACGGGTATCATAGGATCCCTGTCCCTGGCCGGTTTTTCCCGTCACCATCAGTACCAGCTCAGACACATAGTCCTTGAGCTGTTCGGCCTGGGCGTTCATCTCTTCGCTGGCGGATGCGGATTCTTCGGCATTGGCCGCGTTCTGCTGCACCACCTTGTCCATTTCGGAAATCGCGATGTTCACCTGGTCGATGCCGTTGGACTGCTCCCTGGATGCCTGGGTGATCTCCGATACCAGGGTACCCACCTTTTGCGCACTTTCCGCCACCTGGCCGAACGCCTCGCTGGTGTTTGCCACCAGGCTGGATCCGTCATTGACTTTTTTTACCGTGCCCTCGATGAGCTGGGCCGTGTTTTTGGCAGCGTCCGCAGCCCGCATGGCCAGGTTCCGCACCTCATCGGCCACCACGGCGAATCCGGCACCCGCTTCCCCGGCCCGGGCCGCTTCCACGGCTGCGTTCAATGCCAGCAGGTTGGTCTGGAACGCGATCTCGTCGATAGTCTTGATGATTTTGGAAGTTTCTTCGCTGGCCTTGGAGATTTCATCCATGGACTGGGTGAGTTGCTGCATGGAGGTGTTGGCCGAATCGATCACCTGGTTGGTATCTTTCATCAACCCGTCGGCATTGCCGGCGTTTTCCGCATTCTGTTTGGTCATGGACGCCATCTCCTCCATGGACGAAGAGCTCTCCTCGATGGAGGCGGCCTGTTCCGATGCCCCTTCCGCCATGGACTGGCTGGAGGAAGACACCTGGGCCGAGGCGGATGCCACCTGGTCCGCGCCTTCGCTCATGCCCTGGGTGATGCGGGTCAGGCTCCGGTTGATGCCCCGGGAAATCAGCAATCCCAGACCCATGGCCAAAATCACCCCCAGCACCGTGGCGATGACGGACAGAATCTCCACAAAGATGGCCTGGCTGTGGGCCGCTTCCACTTCATGGGCCGCTATATCCTGGTTGATTTCCACCACCCGGTTCAGCAGACCCATGGCCGTTCCCATGGTATCGGTCACCGGCCCCAGCATCTGGGCCTTGGCCTGTTCAGACAGGGTAATGGCCTGATCGACAATGCGGAGCATCTCTTGAAAATGTTCAAACACCTCATTCATGGCCGGTTCCATCTCATCGGTGAAAACGGTTTTCATCTCGTATGTGTTGTCCTGTTCCCCCAGGGCTTTGATCTTTCTCACCGCCTCATGAAACCGTCTGTGGGGATCGGCCATGGCCTGAATCGCTGCGCTAAGAGCCGGGTTGTCGGTTGTAAAGGTGGGCAGCCATTGCCCGAAGTTACACCCGGTGTGGCTGTCGCCACCGGCAAAGGCCTGCTTGTTGTCCATGAGGGAATGAATCTGCTCCACCACCTGGTAATGGTCCTTGGTAAAGGATTCCACCTGGCGGCCCAGGAGCATGGGATCGGTCATCCCCAGTTTGTCGAACTGCTGAACCATCTCCATCAGTTTGTTGTTTTCGGCCCGCCAGTTGTTCCAGGCCGGCACGAACTGCTGCCACACCCGGGCTTCCTCTTCCGTCTGGGGAAGGGGTTCATACACGTTCCAGGCCTCTTCATACACCTGCCGGGATGCCGTCAGGTTCTGGTACTGCCGTTCCCGCACTTCCCGGGGCAACCCGGAAACCGCCAGGGTCCGCATGGTGCCCCGAATTTGTTCCGCCTCCCGCTCGATCACCAGCAGGTTTTCCACGCTGGGCAGTCGAACGGCCCCGATCTCATTCACGGACTGCTCCCCTTTGACGGCCCCGTAATACCCCACGATCCCCACGATCAGGGTGATCACCGCCACGGCGCCAAAACCCAGTAATAACTTGGTTCCCAGTTTCATCTGCTGTCTCATGATTTTTCTCCTTGATATGAAAGTGTTACGTGTTAAGTGTTAAGTTTTACGTGTTAAGTTTTAAGCGAATACCTGACTGCTTATACTTTCATCATTTGTTGGGGTCTCCCGGGCCATGATGGTTATTACAAAGCGTCAGACCGTTTTCTCAATGGCTGTGATCTCCTCGGCGGACAGGACCCGGTCGATATTGAGCAGGATCTTGACCCCGCCGTCCAGCTTGGCCATGCCCAGGATATAGTCGTTCTGCAACCGGGTTCCGAAATTCGGGGTTTCCTCGATCTCCTCCCCCCGGATATTGAGCACTTCAGATACTGAATCCACCACAATACCGATGAGCAGGGTGCCGGCATCCGAATCGATCTCCACCACGATGATGCAGGTCCGGTCAGTATAGTCGATGGATGCCATGCCGAATTTGATCCGCAGGTCCAGCACCGGGATCACCTTGCCCCGCAAATTGATCACCCCTTTGACAAACTCCGGGGTACGGGGCACCGAGGTGATGGGCATCATGCCGTTGATCTCCTTGACCTTGAGAATCCCGATGCCGTATTCCTCTTCGGCCAGGGTAAAGGTCAGGTACTTGCCTGTTTCCAGTGAAACCGGTTCTTTCGCCTGATTGACTGTCTTGCCTGTGTCATTCATACATTCCTCCTTTCTTGGTTTTTTCCTTTCATTCGTGATTGCCGGTTATATCGTTACTGAATCATCATTTTGTTCAACACCTCGCACAGATCGTCATACCGGTCATCCATAAACGCCACATACCTGGGAAAAAGCCGGTAAATCATGGCTGTGCACTCATCGGTCTTTTCTTCGGGCAGCACCATCACAATTTTCTTTTCTTCAAAAAGCGGTTTATGCAGAAACAAATGATCCATGCTTTGTTTGCTGACCACAAACAGGACCACAATGGGAGGATCCATCCAGGGCCGGATCCGGCGGACTGCGGCAGCAAAGCTTTCAGCGTCCCTGCAGACCTGCACCCGGGCAATGGACAGCCGCTGCTGGACCTGCTGCAAAAACAGCTGCCCCCGGGGGCCCGACTCCCGGTCAACAAACAGAATGATTTTTTTCATGGGCGGTTCCGATCTTTTTTCCAAACAGTTTCAAATAATGGCCCGCATGCCTGAATGGCTCATACATCTACCTGACCTGTTTCATATATCAAGTTTCGTGCCAGCCTGCGAAATATGAAAAATCAATATGAATTTCAATGAGTTATGATCAATTTTTCCGGATAGCGATTTGTCACACAAATGGGACACGCCGACACCGGTTTCAGGGTATTGTTCTTTGGATCGGCTTATTTGAAAGGAATCTTCAGAAACAAATGGGTCGATTCACGGAAATGTGACAATCTCATAAATGTGACAGATTCAAAGGCACAATCCGGAACTTTGCTTGACAAAATGCACCTGCCTGTCCTATGGAAGACTTTGTCACCCCCATCCCGAAACCCCGCAAACCAAAGGGGAAGGCAGAGTCGGCAGCCCAGGGCGATCTGTTCGCCCATGAGCTGTCAACAGAAAAATAGACATATGATCACACGGCATTGATCAATGCGGTCCGGAACCCGGGCAGCCGGAAATTCACAAGGGGGTTCCGGGTGTGATGTCGGTGGTGGCCAATGAGAATTAGGATTGAAATACTAATGTTTTTGATTTATATTAGTATTCAAACCCTAACAATCTGGAGATATGATGATTGACACACTGGTCCATCACCACCGCACCATCCTGCGCACGGCCAACCGTCCATTCAAACGGTACTTTCTATCAAAACATCGCCTGGAAAACCGGTTTTCCATCATTTCCGGTCAGCGGGGGGTGGGAAAAACTACAGCAATGATCCAGTATATCCATTCATTCACTGATGATGATATACTGAACACAGCCGCCCTGTATGTGCCTGTGGACCATTTTCTGATGGTGGGCCGTTCCCTGTATGAAACCGCCCAGGAATTTGTGGAGTACGGCGGACAGCTGCTGTGTCTGGATGAAATCCACAAATATCCGGGCTGGTCCGGAGAATTGAAAAGCATATATGATTCTTTTCCGGATCTCAGGCTGATCGTATCCGGCAGCTCCGCCCTGGGAATCCTCAAAGGCAGTCATGACCTGAGCCGCAGGGCCGTTACCTATCAGATGACCGGGATGTCGCTGCGGGAGTTTATCGCGTTGAAATATCAGATGGATCTCCCGGTCATTGATATGGCAGATATTCTTGAAAATCATGACCGGCACAGTCTTGAGATCACAGGAAAATTGGAAAACCAGGGCTTGAAAATACTGCCCGTGTTTGAACAATATTTGAGATATGGGTATTTTCCCTACTTTCTGGAACATCCAGAGGAGTACACCTATTTTTGCACCCTTGAACAGGGCCTGCATACCACCATAGAAAGCGATCTGCCGGCCATTCATCCCGGGCTGTCCGGCGCCGGTATCCAGAAATTGAAACGGCTGCTTGCCGCCATTGCCAGATCCGCCCCCTTCACACCGGACATGAAGCGGTTGAAACAGATCATCGATATCGGCGATGAAAGAACATTGAAAACCTACCTGGTTCATCTGGATGCCGGCAAAGCCATTACCTGCCTGCAAAAGGCGAATAAAAGCATCCGGGGCCTGGAAAAACCGGAAAAAATCTATCTGAACAATCCCAACCAGGCGTTTGCCATCTGTGATCCGCAGCAGGTCAATCCAGGGACACTCAGGGAATTGTTTTTTATCTGCATGGTCCGGGAAAATCACCCTGTCACGATCCCGTCCAACGGTGATTTCCAGGTGGATGGTTCCCATATTTTTGAAGTCGGTGGGAAAGGCAAGACCTTTAAGCAGATCAAGGATCTGCCGGATTCCTATCTGGCGGTTGACGGCATCGAACATGGGATGGGGGCCAGAATCCCCCTGTGGCTCTTCGGATTTCTGTACTGATGTGACCCCACCGGAGACAGCACACCCGTGTGAGCCGTTTTCAACACGATCCAAGCTTTTTCATAAACCGCGGCTAAAAAATCATGACTCTGAAAACCACACAGATCCCCGTTTCATCCATCATTCTGGATGTGACCATCTATCCCAGAAAAAGCATCGATCACAGGCGGGTGGGTATATTGCCCGACGGGCATACTCAAGGAACACACGTTTGAGCTCTGCGGATATCGGGAAGGCCATCGGCCGGGCCAGACGGACCGTGGACGGCTACATCGCCGATCTTCGGGCCGCCACCCAGATGGGCACGGACATCAAGATATTGTGCATGCACCGTCTGGGCATCCCCCAGGACCGGATTGCAAAACAAATGGGGATAAATCAGACATCCATCCACAACCATTTATTAAAAATGGCAACATTGCCAAATCTAATAAATGCCGATTTGGTTCGTGGGTTCACCGTGGCCCAGGTGGCGCAAAAGCATGGCTGGCCTGATCCCATGGCCGGGGGCGGCGTGACCCCGGATACCTGCCTTGCCATGGGCCGCCGGTGCTGGGCCTTTGATATAGATGCTGCGTTGCAATTGAATGATTTGAGAAAGCCACCTGGCAATCGATTGGAGGCATTAGAAAGAGACCGAAAAGGTGAGCACAGCATACGCATTAACGACCAATGGCGGATTTGTTTGAAGTGGAAAGATGGTGATGCTCATGATGCTGAAATAACAGATTATCATTAGGAGATTTTATGAACAAACAGCTTCCACCTATCCATCCAGGCGAAATTCTTATGGAGGAGTTTTTAGAGCCCATGGGAATCAGTCAGTATCGTTTGGCAAAAGATATTAGTGTGCCTCCAAGGCGCATAAATGAAATTGTGCATGGAAAAAGATCAATTACCGCAGACACTGCTCTTCGGCTTGGACGTTTTTTTGATATGTCCCCCCAGTTTTGGCTGAACCTCCAAACTCGATACGATCTTGAGATGACAGAGGATTTTTTAGCCGGCAGACTTGACGACGAGGTTCATGCTCTTCATGCTCAGACATGCTAA
>JAABUD010000278.1 GCA_011389555.1 Desulfotignum sp.
CATGTGACTATATCACCGTTACATTCTGCCCGCACTGATGCACCGGGTCTGCGCCCATCGTGACATCACTGACCAGCGGGAAAAGATCATCCCCCTGGCCCGGGGAAAGGTTCTGGAAATCGGGATCGGGTCCGGTCTGAACCTGCCGTTCTACAACCCGAAGTCCGTCACGGGACTATGGGGCATCGATCCCAGCCGAATGTTGATGGATATGATCCCAGGATCCCCGGTCCGGATGCCGTTCCCCGTTCACCTGATGGCAGGCTCCGGAGAACAGATTCCCCTGGACCCCCACACTGCCGACACCGTGGTGGTGACCTATACCCTGTGCTCCATTCCGGATATCCAACAGGCCCTGGCGGAGATGCGGCGGGTGTTGAAACCCTCGGGCAGGCTGATTTTCTGTGAACACGGCCGGGCCCCTGACAGGGGTATCTCCCGGTGGCAGGACCGCCTGACCCCTTTGTGGAAGCCGATCTCGGGCGGGTGTCACCTGAACCGCCCCATCCCCGACCTGATCCGGGAAAACGGATTCGCCATCCAAAAGATGGATGCCGGATATGTCAGCCCCATCCGCATATCCGGGTTCCACTACCGGGGATTTGCCGTGACCCGCTGAGCCACAGACATCAGGCCCACGGCCATGCATTCAGCTATCTGACTTTGGTGACATCTGAATGGAACGCAGGGACGGGAACCGGGAGGTATCTGTGTGGGGATAGAACTTGGCGCCGGAAAACAGATTCATGAAATCCTGGTTCACGTTCAATTCGATATAGGTGATGGTCTCTCTGATGGCCATGACCCGGTCAAATGCCTCCGGATCGATCAGCACCTGCTCCGCGCCTTGTAACGAAGTGTTGCCCAGCACCTGGAACCGGTCCACCGGAATATCCGGCAGCATACCGATGGTGATGGCGGAGGTCGGGTCGATAAAGGAGCCGAAAGTACCGGCCACGTAAAACCGTTCCAGATCGGAAAAGGAAAGCCCGGCGGTCTGGGACACGATCACCTCCAGGATGGTGTACATGGCGGCTTTGGCACTGGTCAAAGAATCCAGGTCCACCTGGGACAGCCGGATGGGCCGGCCGGTTCCCGAACCGGCGGCATCCACCAGATCAAAGGCCGGGATACCATTTTCATCCGTCAGACAGCCGCCACAGGTCCCGGACACCAGTTTTCCCCGGATATCGATGCGGCCGGACGTGAACAGGGCCGCGGCCAGATCGATCATGCCGGACCCGCAGATGCCCACGGGGGGGTGATCATCGATGGTGTGAATGATCAGCTCCCGGGTGGACGGATCCACGCTCACCCGGTCGATCACCCCGGGTTTGGCCGTCATGCCCACCTGACTGACCCCGCTCTCCAGCGCCGGCCCGGCTGCGCCGGCACAGGCCATGAGCCAGTCTCTGCTTCCCAGAACGATTTCCGCATTGGTGCCCACATCCACCATGATGCACGGAGAATCTTTTTGATCCAGATCCGCGGCCAGAATCCCGGCCAGCAGATCCCCGCCGAAATAGGATCCGATATTGGGAAACAGAAACACCTGTCCCCGGGGATGGATCTCCAGTCCCAGCTGTGTTGCGTCCAGGGTGTCGGGAATATTGGCACAGGGGATGTAGGGCTCCTGGATGATCCCGAATGCCGGCAACCCCAGAAACAGATGGGTCATGGCCGTGTTCCCGGCCCCGGCCAGCAGAAACACCCGGTCCGGGGACCGATCATTGTCTTTGCACATTCGGGCCAGATGCCGGTTGACCGCATCGATGGCCAGGTCCTGAAGTTCGCCCCTGCCCGCCGGGGTCTTTGCATGATGAATCCGGGTGAGCACATCCGGGCCGATATCCGCCTGGGGATTGTCCAGCCCGGTTTCCCCGATTTTTTTTCCAGTCTCCAGATCCATCAGCGAGATCACCATGCGGGTGGTGCCGATATCCACGGCCGCTCCCAGCACCGGGGCCGCATCGTTTGGGTCCAGCAGTGCCACCACCACAAAAGACCGGCGGTCCTTGAACAGCACCACCTTTGTCCGCCAGTCCCACTCCCGCAGCCGCACCGGCAGATCCTCGATCAAATGCCGGGGAATATGCACATATCCGGTTTTCAGTTCCTTTTTCAGTGCCTGTTCCAGACGCTGGACATCGGCCGTGTTGTTCCCCAGGGCCGGGGGAGTCAGCTCAATGGTGCGGACATAGCCTGAACCGCTCATTTACGCAGGCCTTCCAGTTTTGCCTTGACCTTGGGGAAATAGTTGAGTTCCGTGTGGGGCAGAAACAGCGCGCCCATATAATGGTCCATATACGACGGGGTGGAAGCCAGCTCAAAATTGGTCATCATGTTCACCACCTGGGTCACCTGCTGCCGCAGGGAATTGGTCAGGCAGTTGATGCGGCATCCCAGCAGGGACCCGTTGCCCAGATAGGTGACCTTTTCCGGCTCGATTTCGGGCAGAAGTCCAATGGTGATGGCCGAAGCCAGGTCCACATAAGACCCGAACCCGCCGGCCAGAATGATCCGCTCGATATCGCTCACCTTGAGGCCGATTTCGTCCAGAAGCGTCAGGGCTGCGGAATACATGGCGCCCTTGGCCCGGATCAGATTGTCCAGATCCGGCTCCGTAATGGTGATGTCCCGCTCGATTTGGGTGTCCTTCTCATACACCAGCACATACTCCCAGATCTCATCGGTCTGACGGATTCTGGGGGTGTCCAGTTCCTGGTTGAACTTGCCCCGGGAATCGATGATCCCGGTTTCCAGCAGTCTCGCCGCCAGGGTGATGAGTCCGGACCCGCAGATGCCTTTGGCTTTTTCATTGCCCACGGTGATGATCATGGGTTCGAACGTCTGTGGATTGATGGACACATCTTCGACGGCCCCTTTGGCGGCCCGCATGCCGAACTTGACGCCCCCGCCTTCAAAGGCCGGGCCGGCCGAGGCGGCCGTGCACACCATCCATTCCTGGTGCCCGATGGTGATTTCCGCGTTGGTACCGATATCCATGTACAGGGTCAGCTCCGGTGACCGGTACATGCCCGATGCCATGATACCTGAAATGATATCCCCGCCCACATACGACGAGACCCCCGGATACACCAGGGCCGTGGTATGGTCGGCCATGTCCAGGCCGATTTCCGTGGCATGAAACGGCGGGTACAGAATGGATGCGGGCACATAGGGATCTCTTCGGATATAACTGGGATTGATCTTCAGCAGCAGCTGGGTCATGGTGGAGTTGCCGGCCAGGGTGATGGTGGAGACCTCATGTGTTTCAATCCCGGCTTTTTTGACGATCCCCTGGATGATCTTGTTGATGGTTTCCACCACTTTTTTGTGCAGGGTGGCCAGCCCGTCCCCTTTTTCCGAATACATGATCCGGGAGATCACATCCTCACCATAGCTGATCTGGGCGTTGAACTCTCCCTGCTGGGCCAGGACCTCGCCCGTGTGCAGATCCATGACCTGGCCGAACACCGTGGTGGTGCCGATGTCCACGGCAATGGCATAATTTCGGTCTGTGGTGTCTCCGGGTTCGATATTGATGATCTCGTTCTTTCCATCCTCCCGCACGGGCCGTAAAATCGTGGCCGTGACCTTGAAATTTTCCTGCCGGATCATGTCGGGCACCCGGCGGATCAGGCCCAGGTCCAGGGTCAATCGATGTTCATCGTGATGAATCCGCAGATGGTTCATGATTCGGGCCACATCGGCCTGGTTGTCCCCTTCGGTGGCCGGATCCAATTCCAGATATATTTTTTCCACGGGCGGAATGAACAGCCCGTCCTGTTTGAGATCCTCCACATCCACGGTCATGGCCCGGGCTGTATGACGGTCCATGGTCTGGTCGAGCCGGCTGGTTTCCATTTCCGATTCCACGGGAATGCGCACGGTCACGTCGGATGCCACTGTAGCCAGACAGGCCAGGCGATATCCTTTTTCTTTGTCCTGTTCCGTGAGTTTTTCCGAAATCCCGCCGGACACCTCTCCGGATTCGATGAGGACCCGGCATTTACCGCATGTCCCGCCGCCGCCGCAGGAGGCATTGATATGGACCCCGGCCTCCATGGCGGCCCGGATCAGGCTCTCCCCTTCTGCCACAGTGGCTTTTATATGATGGGGTAAAAATTCAATTGTATGGGTCATGGCAGCGCCCTCCCTTTGTCGCTTGTGTATTTCTCAATATAAAAAGCGGTCTTTATTGAACAAAAACCGCTGCTCAGTCCTGACTGATAATGATTATACCTGCTGCCGGTTCATTTGCCAAGGAACAAACCCAAAATAGCATTGAATTTTACACCTGTTTGTGAAATGATGCAGGCATCGATATCGGCAACAAACGGTCATCAAAAGGGGACAGCCTATGAAGACAGTTGATGAATCAAGACTAAGGGACATATTCGGTGAGGCAAACATCAAGATGGACCCGTCGGATCTGTACGCATTCGGATCAGACTCCTCGGTTCATCATGCCATGCCCTGGGCAGTGGTCCGACCGGACAACACCCGACAGGTCCAGCAATTGATGGCCTATGCCAACGAAGCGCTGATCCCTGTCATTCCCCGGGGCGGCGGTTCCGGCATGTGCGGCCAGACCGTGCCCGTCCACGGCGGCATTGTTCTGGACATGAAGCACATGAACCGGATTCTGGAGATCAACCTGCCGGATGTGTACTGCCGGGTGGAGCCCGGCGTGGTGGACGATGATCTGAACCTGGCCCTCAAGCCCCATGGGATGTTTTATCCCCCGACCCCGGCATCCTCCCGCATTGCCACCGTCGGCGGCGAGATCGCCAACAACGCCTCGGGCGTGCGATCCGTGAAATACGGGGCCACCCGGGACGCGGTGCTGGGCATGAAAGTGGTGCTGCCCAACGGGGAGCTGGTGACCCTGGGGGCCCACACCCGGGTGGAGGCATCCGGTTACCAGCTGCACAAGCTGATGGTGGGATCCGAAGGCACGCTAGGGGTGGTGGTGGAAGCCACGCTCAATTTTGTGCCCATCCCCGAATACCGGTGCATGGGGATCGCCAATTTCGACCAGCTGGCCCATGCCGGGGCCGCGGTCGGTTCCATCATGGCATCCGGTGCCATCCCGTCCATGCTGGAACTGGTGGATTCCGTGGCCATCAAGGCGGTGAACAAAACCATGAACCTGGGGCTCAAGGAGGTGGCTGCCTCCCTGATATTTGAAGCGGACGGCATGGTCAAGGAAGCCGTGGACTATGAAATCAACAAAATGACCCAGATCTGCAAACAGCACCATGGCAGCGACATCAAGGCCAGTTACGATCCCAAGGAACGGGCCAAAATTTTTATGGGCCGCAAAAAACTGTTCCCGGCCCTGTCCAAATATGACGACCGCCTGTCGTCCACCTCCCTGGCAGACGACATGGCTGTGCCCTATTCCAAAATGGCGGACATGGCCGGCAAGATCCATGAAGTGGCCGAGAAAAACAATATCATCATGACCGCTTACGGCCACTGCGGGTCCGGGTGCATGCACACCAAGATTCTCATGGACACCACGCAGCCCGAACAATGGGCATCGGCCCGGAAAGCCATCACGGAGATTTACGAGTTCGTGCGGTCCGTCAATGGCACCACCTCGGCGGAACATGGCATCGGCCTGTCCAAAGCCGCCTCTTTCAAAGTGGAAAAAGCGGATTCTCTGCGCCTGCTTCAAACCATCAAACAGGCCCTGGATCCCAACAATATCCTGAACCCGGGTAAACTCATGCAGGCCCCTGACGACTGGGTCACGGCCACCGGGTTGAGATATGCTGTGAACAACTGATAAAATAAGGGATTGCCCTATGGAAACAAAAAAATCCACCCGGTTCAATCATCTGAAAAAATGGGAATCCACCCTGGCGGCCTGCATCCGTTGCGGCTATTGTTTTGAGCATTGTCCGTTGTTCAAGT
The DNA here is from genome assembly GCA_011389555.1 of Desulfotignum sp. GTDB lineage: Bacteria > Desulfobacterota > Desulfobacteria > Desulfobacterales > Desulfobacteraceae > Desulfotignum. The sequence goes on from JAABUD010000278.1 coordinate 5,926, forward strand.
ACACGGGATGGGAGTCGGATGCCCCCCGGGCCAAAATCATCACTGCGTTCGGGCTTTTGACCGGTGAACTGCAGCCGTCGGAAACTGCGGCGGACAAACTGTTCAACTGTTTTTACTGCAAACGCTGCGAGGCGGCCTGTTCGTCGGGCGTAACCCTGACCGACGTCTTCACGGATGCCAAAAAAGATCTCGTGGAAATGGGATACACCGGTCCGGGCACCACTGCGGTCACAGACCTGACCTGTGCCCAGTGCCTGCTTTGTGTGACCGCCTGCCCCCATGAGGCCCGGTTCCACGGGGAAAACGGGATCGAAACCGATCCGGTGAAATGCCAGAGTTGCGGCACCTGCGTGTCGATCTGCCCGGCCAATGCGGTCCGGATCATGCACACGTTCGGCACGGGAACACAGGATCTGACCCGGGCTTCGGCCCGGTTTCTGGACACCCACACCTCGGCCAAAGCTGTCGTGTTCGCCTGCAACTGGTCCTATTATCCGGATCTTCAGGCCTCCCGGCTGCCGGAATCGGAAACCCATGACAAAGATTACGAAATCTATGTCAACATGTGTGCCGGACGGCTGGAACCCGGCCTGCTCGTGGCCCCGTTTCTCAACCATGCCCGGGGCGTGCTGGTGGCCTGTTGTCCGGAAGATGACTGCCAGCACAAACACGGGGGCAAACGGGCAAAACAGCAGGTGAAGCGGATTCAATCCACCCTGGAAACCCTGAACATCGAACCGGACCGGATCCAGGTAGTCGAAATCCCCAACGGCGACAAAACTCTGTTCCAGGCGGAAATCGACACCTTCATCGACCACCTCAATACCCTGGGCCCCATAAAATAACGCAAAAGCCAATACGTTATACCCAATACCGATCAACCACCACCCGAAACCCCGACAATAAGGAAACCCCGACCCCATGAACATAATCGTTCCTTATGACAAACAAGACACCCTGACCGCAAAACTGGATGATGACATTTCGGTCCGGTTTCTGGAGGCCAATGACGTCACCCTGCCCGATCAGGACCGGGTGATTGCCGATGCCGTGGCCCATCCCATCCAAAGCGCTCCATTTGACCAGTTCATCAAAGACGCCGGCAAAGTCCTGGTCATTGTCAACGACGCCACCCGGCCCACCCCCACGGCCAGGGTCCTGGACGTGATCTTTGAGCCGCTGTCACACACGGATTATCATTTCATCATTGCCACGGGCGTTCACCGGGGTCCCACGGAAGAAGAATTCATCCAGATTTTCGGCGACTTTTACGAGCGGGTCAAAGACCGGATCATTGTGCATGATGCCAGAAAAGACAAAGACATGGTCTACCTGGGCGACTCTTCCAACGGCACCCCCATGTATGTGAACAAGGCCGGGGTGGAAGCGGACAAAATCATCATCATCTCTTCCGTGGAGCCCCATTATTTTGCCGGATACACGGGCGGCAGAAAATCGTTTCTTCCGGGCATTGCCGGATATCAGACCGTCGAGCAGAACCACAAACTGGCACTGGTGCCCGAAGCCCGGGCCCTGGCTTTGGCCGGCAACCCCGTGCACGAGGACATGATGGATGCCATCAAGACCGTGAAGCAGGAGATCTTTTCCATCATGACGGTGCTGGACAAGCACCACCAGATATACGCCGCATGCACCGGCCATATCCATGACTCGTTTCATGCGGCCATCGACCGGGCCAATGAGGTGTTTGCCGCGCCCATGGGGGAAAAGGCCGACATTGTAGTGTCCGTGGTGACCTTTCCCCAGGACATCGACCTGTACCAGGCCCAGAAAGGCATTGACAACGCCAAGCTGGCGCTGAAGGAAAACGGGATCCTGATCCTGGTGGCCAAATGCCGGTGCGGCATCGGCGGCAAGGCGTTCGCCGACCTGCTGGGCTCCTGCGACACCCCCAGAGCGGCCCTGGAAAAAATCGAAAAAGGCTATGTCCTGGGCTATCACAAGGCCGCCAAAATGGCGGAAATCGGGTTATGGGCACAGATGTGGGCAGTCACGGACGTACCGCCCGAAGAGATCTCTCCGCTGTTCATCACCCCGTTCAGCGATCTGCAGACCGCCCTGGACCAGGCCCTGGATCAGAAAGGCAGACAGGCCACTGTCCTGTTTCTCATGGACGGCGGGCTGACGGTACCGATGTAGCCCCCGATAAAAACTGCTGGCAGACAATGAGAAGTCCGGGAAGAAGACAGGTTTTACATTGAGAGACAAAAAAAGGCCTCCAGCGCAATGCTGAAAGCCTTGATTATGTTTGGTGGCGTCCCCAAGGGGATTCGAACCCCTGTCGCCGGCGTGAAAGGCCGGTGTCCTGGACCGGGCTAGACGATGGGGACGCATTTGGTTTTCTGGTACCGGGTGCTCGTTGTTGGTGGGCCGTGCTGGGCTCGAACCAGCGACTCTCTGCTTAAAAGGCAGATACTCTGCCAACTGAGTTAACGGCCCGAGGGGCACTGCCAAAAAACAAGGGCGAATCTATATGTTTTTCCAAATATTGTCAACTCTTTTTTTGGAATTTTTTCAATTATTCGGTTTCTTTGATTTGATCGACAATCCGGAAAAAAGCGTCCACGGCCTCCGGGTCGAACTGGGTACCTGAATTTTCACGAATGATCTTGAGCACCAGGGTTCTTTCCATTCGCTTCCGGTAGGGCCGGTTCGATGCCATGGCATCAAAACAGTCCGCCACCGACATGATCCGGGCCAGCCGGGGAATGGCATTTCCTGCCAGGCCATCCGGATATCCGTTTCCGTCGAACCGTTCATGGTGGTGCCGGATAATATCCACCTCCCGGTCCCACAAGCCCATATTGGTGATAATATCGGCCCCGATGGCCGGATGTTCCTTGATTTTTTCGAATTCTTCATCCGTCAACCGGCCGGGCTTGAGCAGAATATCGTCCCGGATACCGATTTTACCGATATCATGAAGCATGCCGGCGACATTGATCAGATCCAGCTCCTCTTCACTGCATCCCATCTCCGTTGCAATCATACCGGCATATTCAGCCACCCGGGTGGAGTGCCGCCGGGTATAAAAATCCCGCACCTCCAGGGCGGTGACAAATGCAAACAGCGTAGCGAACAGATTGTCATAAATATTTTCATACAAGGCCACATTTTCAATGGCAGCCGCCGCTTTCTGGGTGATAAAGCTCATGTAGTAAATGTCTTTTTCAGTGAATGCCCGGCCTTTTTCAAAAACAAACGCGGATGCCACACCAAACACATTTTCCCGAATCTTCAACGGCGCCATCATGAATGACTGAACCGCCGCATCCATTTGGCTGTTTCCAGCCGCATCCGGCATCAGGCAGGGAGTGGATGCGTTTGTCACATGTGTTTGGATATAGGATTTCATCTGTTCCGGGATATCTGATGAAAACGCATCCGGCATCTGCACGTCGCGCTCCTTGGGGCAGGCACTGGCGACCTGTATCAGATCCAGTGTCTTTTCAGAAAAAATATGAAAAAAGACTTTGTCTGCGTGAAGTTCTTCCACCCCCGACTCCACCACTTTGTTGAAAATGCCGTGGCTGGAATCCGTGGACGAGAAGTCCTCCATGACCCGGTTCAGGGTATTGACCTCTTCCACCCGTTCCACCAGCTGCTCATTCAATTCCTTGAGTCTTGCCTGGCGGGCCATCTCTTCTTTGAGAATCAAGTTTTCCACAAACAGTTCACGCTCCCGGAGAATCCGCCGGAGAGTCAATTCCATCTGCTCGAGGTTCACGGGTTTTATGAGAAAATCCACCACGCCGTTCTTGAGGGTCTGAATGGTATTTTCCAACGACGGATACCCGGTCATCACCACCACCGGAAGTGTGCTTTCAATCTGTCTTATTCTTTCCGCCAGTTCAAGACCGTCCATCACCGGCATATTGATATCTGTGAAAATACAGGCGAGACGGGGTTCCTCGTTTATGATATCCAATGCCTGGGCCCCGTTTTCCGCCGTAAAAACCTCATATCCCTTTCTCAAGAAATATCCCTCGGTTACGTCACGGATCCCTTCTTCATCATCTACCACCAAAAGTTTTATGGGTTCGTCCATCATCATATCCCAAATCTGTCTGCTGAAATCTGCTGAGAAATTTTCAAACTGCCCTTTCTTTTTACCAATGTGTGCATATGAAAGCAACCATTTAATCAACCCAGAACCAAAACCGGGGTTCACCCCCAATATCAATGAATATAATTCTTAAAATCAACACAAATAAGATCATTTATTCTTGACATAAACATAAAAACAAAATATTGTTTCTATTATTTTACACAGCCATTTTATAACGGAACCATGCCCATGGATAAAATCGATGTACAAATCCTTCAGATTCTGCAGAAAAAAGCACGGATTCCCAATGTCGAAGTGGCCAGAACCATCGGCATGGCCCCTTCCGCCGTTCTGGAGCGCATCAAAAAGCTGGAAGCATCCGGGGTGATTCAGGGATATGAAGTTCGACTCAATCCGGATATGTTTCAATGCGCCCTGGTGGCGTTTGTCGAAATCAAGGTATCGGATCCGGGCAGTTTTCCGGAAATCGGCCGGAATCTGTCCGCCATCGATCAGGTTCAGGAGGTTCACTACCTGGCCGGGCAGGATTGTCTGATGGTCAAACTCCGGGTAAAAGACAACAAGGAGCTGGAAACCCTTCTTTTACAAAGGATAAACAATATCCATGACGTGTCTGCCACCCGAACCCATATTGCCCTGTCCACTTTCAAGGAAAGCGCAAAAATTGTCATCAACACCCTTTCCTGACCCCCCCCTGCACTGATTATGTTGTCTCATACCCCGATATCACCAACGATTCAGCGATTCAAGGAAACCGACCATGCCCATGTCAGCCGCGTTTACTGATAGACTGTCCCGAATACTGCCAAAGGTTGTCGATACGTTCGGCACACCGTTCCATATATATGATGAAGCCGGGATCTGTGATACCTGCGACCGTCTCAATACTGCATTCTCATCCCTGGAAGGGTTCAGGGAATATTTTGCCGTCAAGGCCCTGCCGAACCCGGCGGTCATGACCCTGCTCAAGCAGAAGGGGTTCGGATTCGACTGCAGCTCCGTTCCGGAACTGGTGCTGGCCAGAAACATCGGATCCACCGGCGATGACATCATGTTCACTTCCAACAACACCCGGATGGACCAGTTCCAGGCCGCCATGGATCACGGAGGATCGATTCTGAACCTGGATGATCTGTCTCTGATCCGGAAGCTGCCCGACGTCCCGGAACAGATCTGTTTCCGGTTCAACCCCGGTCCTGAGAGATCCGGCAATCATATCATCGGCAATCCGCTGGAAGCCAAATACGGACTCACCCGGGAACAGCTGCACACCGCGTATGGTGCCGCCATCCAAAAGGGAATCAACCGGTTCGGCATCCATACCATGCTGGCCTCCAACGAATTGAATCACACCTATATGGTGGAAACCGCGGACATGCTGTTACATGTCATTGCAGACCTTCACCGGAAACTGTCGATCCGATTCGAATTCATCAACATCGGCGGAGGACTGGGCATCCCCTATTCTCCCGGCGACACCCCGTTTGATCTTGCCGCCATGGCACAGGGCATCACCCGGTCGTTGAAGGAATTCAGACAGGCCCGGGGCTGGGTGCCTAAACTGTATATGGAAAGCGGGCGGTATATCACCGGTCCCCACGGCGCCCTGGTTACCACAGTCATCAATCACAAGCACATCTACCGGGATTATGTGGGCGTGGACGCGTCCATGTCCGCGCTGATGCGGCCCGGTATATACGGGGCCTACCACCATATCCACATCCACGGCAAAGAGCATCTGCCGGCAGCCGGACCGGTGGATGTGGCGGGCGGGTTGTGTGAGAACAACGACAAATTCGCCATCCAGCGGTCCCTGCCGGAAACCCGGGAAGGTGATTTTCTGGTCATCCATGACACGGGGGCGCACGGTCAATCCATGGGATTCAACTACAACGGCCATTTGCGCCCCAAAGAACTGCTCCTGAAAAAAGACGGCAGCGTGGCCCTGATCCGCCGGGCGGAAACCATGGCCGATTATTTTGCCACCCTGGATTTTGAGCCCCGGGTCCTGCCGGCACAGTGATCATCACTGTAACCCGGCAACCGGGCTATTCTGATATTTTTTTGTCCACCCAGGCCCTGGCTGCCACAGGATCCGCATCGATCACCCGGGCCTTTGCCAGGGCGTATTCCAGTGCTTTTTCCCTGTTTTTTTCTTTTACCGCGCACCAGAGCATGCCCGACAATGCGCCCACCCCTTTGTCATTGAATGTCAGTGCCGCTTCAAAGCTTGATTTTGCCCGGGTGATTTCCTGATTTTTATACAATGCCCAGCCCTTGAGATCATGGGCCAGATATGACCGGGGCGAGGCCGCCACGGCCCGGTTGAACCAGGTCAGATCGATCAAATTTCCAGCCCCCCCCTTTGGGGTTATATAGGTCTGATACAGGGTTTCCAGCCCCCGGCCCAGGCAGTCCAGTCCCTTTGAGGTGATCCACTCAGGCCACAAAACAGTATCGGTCCGGGGAAAGGCGAGATCGACGGTATCCAGCCAGTCATGTAACCGGTGCCTGAATGCCCTCATACCGTCTCCCAGTGACAGCGGCAGCGTATTGTCATAAACAGGTCCCTGGATATCATGAAGGGTCATGGAGACCTGCACAATTTCACCTTCGGTCAGATACGTGCCTGTCAGCCAGTAACGGACTTTTTCCTGTTTTCCCAGTGCACAAATATCCGGCATTGGCGGAAGTCCCCGGCAACAGGCAGTAAAGGCCGTGTCCGTCGGAAATATTTTTTTCACCCGCCATCCGAACCAGCATTCCGTGAGTTTCGGGTGAACTCCGAACAGGTTTCCCAGCAAAAAGTGAATCCCCAACCCGGCACCGTCGAACGACTGATTCGAATCCGGTGCCAGCGGCATGACAATGAGCCGCGGCTTTTGAAACAGGTCCATCTTGATCTCCTTTTTTTCCAATCCAGGCAACCATATCCGATGAATTGAAAAACAGCAATACCCCTTGGAATGATTCCTCAGAAATCCCCCCTTTTTTCTGTACTTTGCCACAAAAGTATTTCATAATGACCAGCGTTGTGTTCAACGCCTTTTTTACAGGAGAAAAAATTCATGAATCTCAGGGATGTCTGCCCGGAAAAACTCCTCACACCGGAAGAGAGTGTCAAAAAAATAAAAAACGGGAGCCGGGTATTTATCGGCACCGGCTGTGGAGAACCCCAGCAACTGATCAAAGCCATGGTGGAAAACCAGAGTGCTCAGGACATTATCCTGTACCAGATGCTGTCATCCTCACTGTCGGAATATATTCATGATGAAAAGTTTCTGTCCCGGTTTTCGATCAAGCTGTTTTTTATTTCCCTGCTTATGCGGCAATCCGCTTTTGAAGGAAAAATTGATTATATCCCCGTGTACCTGTCCCAGATTCCCAAAATTTTCGAACACCGGGAAATCGGTTTGGATGTTGCGCTGATCCAGGTATGCCCCCCGGACAAACATGGGTTCTGCTCTCTGGGTATATCTGTGGATATCACGTTGTCAGGCATGAAAAACGCGGATCTGGTCATCGCCCAGATCAACCCGCAGATGCCCCGGACCTGGGGAGATTCCGTGGTACACATGGATGAAATCGATTATATGGTGGAATATGACGAACCACTGCTGGAATCGCTTCCCAGTCAGAAAAACCAGAAAGTCATCGAGCGTATCGGGCATTACGTCAACATGCTGGTGGATGACGGCGCCACGTTGCAGATCGGATTCGGACATCTGCCCGATGCCGTGGTGCCGTATCTGTCCGACAAAAAAGACCTGGGAATCCACACCCAGGTCATCACGGATGGACTGCTGCCGTTGTTTCATAAAAAAGTGATCACCAACCGGAAAAAAAACTATCTGCCGGATCGGGTGGTAGCCTCGTTGTGCATGGGGTCCAGAGTGTTGTATGATTATGTGGACAACAATCCCATGTTCTATTTCAAATCATCGGAATTTGTCAATGACCCCAATGTGATTGCCAAAAACGACCGGCTGATCTCCATCAGTTCCGCTTTGGAGGTGGACCTGACCGGTCAGGTGTGCACGGATTCCAAGGGATATCTGTTTTACAGCGGCATCGGGGATCAGGTGGATTTCATCCGGGGGTCTGCCATGTCCGAAGGGGGATTCTCCATTATCATCATCCCGTCCACGGCTCAGAACGACACGGTTTCACGCATTGTGCCCCACTTGAGTGAAGGGGCCGGCGTGGCCACCACCCGGGGGGATATCGATATCATTGTCACGGAATACGGGATTGCGGAAATGCGGCGCAAAAGCATCTACCAGCGGGTCATGGAGCTGGCCCAGATCGCCCATCCCAAATTCAGAAAAGAGTTGATCGAAGAGGCCAAAAAGCGTCACTATATTTTTCCGGATCAGGTGCCGCCCACCACCCAGGACCTGATATTTCTGGATTCCTACCACTACTCTTTGAAACTGGACAACGGCAAGGACATTCATTTCCGTCCTTTGCTGCCGTCCGATGAATTCGAATCCCGGCATTTTTACTATTCATTACAGGAAGATTCCATCTATTACCGATTTTTCAACAAACGCAAGGTGTTTTCCAGGGAAATGCTCCAGCAGCAATGGGCCGAGGTGGATTATCGACGGAACATGACGCTGCTCGGGGTCATGCAGGCCGGGCAGCGCAAACAGATCGTGGCCATCGGTTCCTATGCCGAAGCCACGGAAAATGCCGCGGAGGTGGCTTTTCTGGTCAAAGAAAACCTGCACGGCATGGGCATCGCCTCTTTTCTGCTCAAAATCCTTGAAGAGATCGCAAAGGAAAACAATTACAACCGGTTCATTGCCACGGTGCTTGCGGAAAACCGAAAAATGATCAAAGTGTTCCAAAAACGGTATCCCAACGCCAAATTCGTCCGTTCCGGCAGCGGCGAGATCGAAGTGGAAATGCCCTTTGAATGAGGAAGATGTCTATTTCCTGTTTTTGGAACTCAATTCCGGAAAATCCCAGTAAAAATATTCCTGAAACTGGCCGGACCCGGCCGGATCCGATTTCGACGCTGTCATTTCCCGCAGTTCGATGCGCCGAATTTTGCCGGAAATGGTCTTGGGCACTTCCGTCACAAACTCGATAATTCTGGGGATCTTGAATTTTGCCAGAATATGGGTGGTATGCTTGAACAGATCCAGTGCCATGTCCCGGTTGCCGTCAACCCCGGGATTCAGGATAACGTAGGCCTTGACCAGCTGGTACCGATGGGGATCCGGGGCCCCCACCACCGCGGCTTCGGCCACTGCCGGATGCTCGATCAGGGCGCTTTCCACTTCAAAAGGGCCGATCCGAAAATCCGATGATTTGATGACATCATCGGCTCTTCCCACAAACCACCAGTACCCATCCGCGTCAAACGAGGCCCGGTCTCCGGTATAATAGAAATTATCCACGAACACGGAACTCATTTTTTCCGGATTTCCGATATACTCGGAAAACAGGCCGATACCCCGCCATCGGTCCAGCTTGATCACAATATGCCCCACGGTATCCGGTGTGGTGATCTCGTTGCCTTCATCATCGGCCAGGGCCAGATCATACATGAACGAAGGGATGCCGAATGATCCGGACCGCATCTTGTCGACCATCCAGGGCGGATTGCCGATCATGGCCGTGGATTCGGTCTGCCCGTAAAAATCCCGGATCCGGGTGCCGGTATATTTTTCCCACCGGTTGATCACATCCGGATTCAACGGCTCACCCGCGGATACAGACTGGCGCAACCCGGTCAACGGGATTCCGGACAGGTCGGAATTCACAAACATCCGCCAGGCCGTGGGCGGGGCGCAGAACGTCGTGACATGATGGGTTTCCAGTGCCTTGAGATACAGCCCCGGGTCCAGAGCGGAAAAAGAAAACGCGGTCACGGTGGCCCCCACATTAAAAGGCACGAAAAAAGAGGACCAGGACCATTTGGCCCAGCCGGGCGCACTCAGGTTGTGATGAATGTCCTCGGGCCTGACACCGATGATGACACTGGTGGACAGATGTCCGACCGGGTAGGAAATGGCCGTATGTCCCACCCGTTTCGGAAGTCCGGTGGTGCCGGAGGTGAAAAAGCAGAACAAAATGTCTTCGGCCCGGGTGGGCGCGGCCGGTGCTTCCATGGATTGACAGGACATCTCATCAAATCCGATCCAGCCCTCTCTGGTACCGAGTACCAGCTTGATTTTGGGATGGATACCGGTCTGTTCGGCCGCCTGATCGATGAATTCGGCACTGGTTTCATCCGCCAGCACCACATCCGGCGAATAGGTTTCAAACCGGTACTCCATTTCCCGGGGGGTCATGGTCGTGGCCGTGGGAACCGCCACGATACCGGCTTTGATGCAGGCAAGGCCGGCGAACCACATCTCGGGGACAACCGGGGCCATCATATACATGTTGTGTTTATGACCCACCCCGTTTTCCGCCAGAAAATTCACCAGCTGATTGGCTTTGTGTATCATTTCCAGATAGGTGAACGACCGGGTGTCACCGGTAGGGAGATCCTGCCAGACCAGCGCGGTTTTTTCAGGATGTTTTTTGACATGAAACCCTTCAAAAATCTGTGCCGCCCAGTTGAACTGATCCGGCAGCGGCATCTGGTTCAAGGTGTTGAAAAAGGCTCTGACCCTGTCTTCTTTCCGGGAATCGTCCGCCATCTGGTTGATATGGATCAATTCCTGATAAAGTTCTTTCATACCGGTAAACACTCCTTGCAATCCAATTAAATGTTATATATAGCATCAGACCGAAACAGACTGCTTCATCGCACATGGCCATGACCCTTGTCAAGGCTTTGATACAACTTGCAACAAAATTATGCGAAAGGGACGGCATTTGGTGACAACCAGCCATTTCACCCTGATCATGGCGCCGCTTCAGGGATTTACAGATGTCACGTTCAGAAATGTATATGCCCGGCATTTTTCCGGTGTGGATGAAGCCCTGGCCCCGTTTCTCTCCACCATGGGGCACCAGCGCCTCAAACCATCCCGGATAAAGGATGTGGCCCCGCAGCACAACCGGGCCCTGCCGGTCTTCCCCCAGATTCTGGGCAATGCGGCAGATGATTTCATCTTTTTGGCCCGGCACCTGGCCGACATGGGGCATACACGGGTCAACTGGAACCTGGGATGCCCCCATTCCAAAATCGCCCAAAAAAAGCGCGGGTCCGGGCTGCTGATGTACCCGGAAATGATGGACGCGCTTCTGGAAAAAATTGTACCGCAGATCCCGGTACCGCTGTCCGTGAAAATCCGCCTGGGCCGGCAGAACAAAGAGGAGATCCACGACCTGATCCAGGTATTGAACCGTTACCCGCTGGACCATGTGATCCTGCATCCCCGCACCGGGGTCCAGATGTACCGGGGCCGGGCAGATCTCGATGCGTTCGAGGCGGCCATGAAAGCCAGTGTTCACCCGTTTGTGTACAACGGGGATATAACCGACACCGCCTTTTTTTCAATGGTGAAACACCGGTTTCCCGGTATCCGCGGGTTCATGATCGGCCGGGGCATTCTGGCCAATCCGTTTCTGCCCGAAGAGATCAAAGGCGTTTTATCGGACCCGGACCGTCGTTTGGCACGGGTCCGAGCCTTTCACGATGATCTGGTGGCGGCCTATGCCGGCCGGTTTTCCGGTCCCGGCCATCTGACCGGTCGGATGAAAGGATTCTGGCACTATCTGGGGCCGTCTTTTACAAACCACCGAATGCCTGTGAAAAAAATCCTGAGATCCCCTGATTTTCAAACCTATTGCGCCCATGTGGCAGATTTCTTTGATTCCGGCCCGCGATTCTGCCCGTGATGATGCTTGTGATCCTGCCCGGGTTCACACCCGGGCCCCGGCGGCAAATCCCTGGTGGATGGCATCAAATGCCGTCCCCACGCGGGCGGCGTCACCCACCACTTCATAACGGAGACCGGTTTGTTTCACCTTTGTTTCAAGGGGGTTGTAAGGCACGGACCCGGCTGCCACCACCACGGTGTCCACAGACAACTCCCGGGTCTGGCCCCGGGTGTCAAACACCAGCCCCTCCGGCGTGATCCGGGTCACCGTTGCATGGCTCAGTGTTTCAATCCCGGACCGGCCAAGATCCTGAAGCATGCCCCATCGAGTGGATTTGCCGATATCTGTGCCGATATGGTCCGTCATTTCCAAAAGGGTGATTGACGCGGTCCCGGTCACTGCCATTTCAAACAGGGTTTCCGGGTCTTCGGCCCGGTTCACCAGAAGAAACTTCAGCACATCCGCAGGCAGGGTTCCCTGCTCCGCCAAAAACAGGGCGGTTTCCACCCCCACGGCATTGCCGCCCACCACGGCCACACGAAAGCCGGTCCGGACGTTGTTTTGCAACACATCCCAGGCCTGGACCACATGGGGCAGATCCATGCCTTCCATGGCGGGCATGGCCGGTATCGCACCCGTGGCCAGTATCACGGCATCCGGATTTTCTGTGGCCATCACGTGTGAATCCAGATCCGTATTGAGCATCACGGGAATTTTTTCTGCCGCCATCTGGGTTTCCAGATCTCTGGCCAGCCGGGCGAACAGCTCTCTGCCCGGTGGCGCCGCCGCCAGATACAACTGTCCCCCCGGACGGCTTGTCCGTTCGTATACCACCACCCGGTGCCCCCGCCGGTGGGCAGTCAACGCCGCCATCATGCCCGCGGGTCCGGCACCGGCCACCAGAATTTTCCCGGGAGATCCGGTTTTTTCAATCTTGCGGTCGGCTTCATGGCCGGCCAAAGGATTGCAGAGGCATTCCACTGATTTGAGTTTGAACAGGTTGTCAAAACACCCCTGGGCACAGCCGACACAGTGGACAATATCATTTTCCCGGCCCTGTTTCGCTTTTTCGGGAAGCATGGGGTCCGCGATCAGGCTTCTGCCCATGGCCACCATGTCACAATGCCCTTTTGCCAGAATATCCCTGGCAGTCTCCGGGTCACTGATGCGGTGAGAGGCGATCACAGGGATATTGACCTGTTCCTTGATACCGGCGGCCAGGTAGGAATAGGCCCCTTCCGGCACCCGGGCCGTGATCTGGGGCACCCGGGCTTCGTGCCACCCCACGTTGATGCACAGGGCATCCACCCCTGTTTTTGCCAAAGCTTGCGCATAGGTTTTGAGTTCCGCCCGGGTGTTGCCGCCGGGCATGAAATCATTGCCGTTCATGCGCACGATCAAAGGAAACTCTGGACCCACCGCACGCCGCACCGCATCCATCACCTGAAGCCCGAACCGCATCCGGTTTTCCAGGCTGCCGCCGTATTCATCGGTGCGATGGTTGGTCAAGGGAGACAGAAACTCACTGATGAGATAGCCGGTGCCGCTGAGAATCTCCACCGCGTCAAACCCCGCCTTTTTCACCCGCAGCGCGGCCTGGGCAAACCGGTCGATGGTCTGTTCGATTTCCTGGACCGTCATCTCTTTGGGCTCTTCTTTTGTCAGGCGCGAAGCAATGGCAGACGGGGCCACCGGCTGCCGCCCCTCCAGAAAAAAAGAAAAATTGTACCGGCCCGCATGATTGAGCTGGACCGCCCCTTTGGATCCATTGTCCTGAATGGCCGATGCCAGACGGGACAATCCCGGAAGGAACCGGTCATCATGGGCCCCGATATTCTGGGTGTTGCCGGACCATTCATCCACGGTGGCAAATCCCACACAGATCAGGCCGGCCCCGCCTTTGGCCCGCTGTGTGTAAAAATCGATGATTGGATCTGTCACTTCGTATTCCACGCCCATTCCCAGATGCATGGCCGGCAGATAGATCCGGTTCTCCAGCGTCAGGGTGTTTATGGTAACGGGCTCAAACAGGGGATCTCTCATATGTACCTCCGGATCAACGGTTTTTCTGAATCAACATTCATAAATCGTTCCCATTAAAACACCATTTGCATCCCCTGTCACTCTTTTTTGTCATTTCCGGACGGCGGGCGGAAATCGTTGATATTCGTGGTTTGTTTTGTTTCGGTTTTCTTGCCTGTCACCTGACAGGAATCCCGCATTCAGGTGGAAATTCCCATTTTGGGCAGAATATACATCTGCAGCAACAGATAAATGGCTACAAACCCGAGAATCCACAGCATTTCTTTCATGATTCCTCCTTTTAAAAAAATGGTCAGATTGTAACATAATCATAAACCCGGCTGGAATCAAGCCGCAATAGATATCATGACACCGGGGGCAACCCGCCATGACGTTTGACAGGTGCTGTTCATGCCGGCTGAACAAAATCGGCAAACAAGAGACTTGCAATACACTCATTTATGTATATGATAAGGGATAATTTGCAGCATTTTTGCCATTTTTACCCTCATAAATGAACGGGAGAGATCCAATGACCAGAAAAATCCAGAATATTCTTTTTGCCTCTGACCTGTCCGTGGACATGAAACCGGTTTTTGAGCAAGCCGTTACCATGGCCACCTACACCGGCGCCAACCTGATCGTGCTTCACGTGATGGAAGACGCCAGCCCGGCCGCTCAACGACAGGTGAGAATGGCATTTGGTGAAAATCTTTACAAGGAAATCAGAGCCAAACATAAATCCGGTGCCCAGGATCTGCTCATCGGTAAGAATGTGGATGCGTTGAGGATCCGCCAGGCCATTGCCGGATTTTTTGAAGACCGGGAAAATGCCCCGGCCGATGCGGCCTCTCCCATTAAAAAAATTCTGGTGGCAGAAGGCCATTCCATTGCCGATGGAATCGTTTCCTCTGCCGTGGAAGAAGATTGTGCCTTCATCGTCATGGGGTGCAGACAACAGGGTCTGGTTGCAAAAGCCATGGGAGACAAACTGGTTCGCAAAGTTTTGAAACGGTCCTCTGTGCCCGTATTTGTGGTCCCCCGGGACAGGGAATAATTTCAGGTCTGATCCGTTTTTTTTATTTTCTCACTTCCCCGGGAAAATGACACTGCAATACCGATGGCAGCCAGAACAGCACCGGCTGCCATCACATGCCTGAATCCCTCCATGAATGCCGGTGCCATGGCAGGAACGTACCTGTCCATTCCCGCCCCTTGAAACGTCAGAAAGGCGGAAAATATCGTTCCGGCCAGAGCCACCCCCAAGACCATGCCCAGGGTTCTGGCCGTGGCGGTTGCGCCGGAGGCAATCCCCCGCTGATGCACGGGCACCGCACCCATGATGGCGGTATTGTTGGGAGACACAAACATCGCTGTGCCGATACCGGCCAGAGCCATGCGCCAGACAATGGCAAAAATGCCCTGTTCCGGAGACAGGAAAATCAGAAAAAACAAGGACAGGCTCATGATTGTCATGCCCAGCGTACACAGCATCCGGGATCCCAGCCGATCCGCCAGCATCCCGGATATGGGTGAAATGATCAGCAAAAACAAGAATGGAACAATCATGATCACCCCGGTTTTCGAGGCGGTAAATCCACCGGGGTAGGTAAGGTAGAACGGCATCATGAAAACCAGGAGAAACAAACTGGCAAAAAGAACGGCCGTTGATATCAAAGGAAGAATGAACAGCCGGATCTTCATCAATCCCAGATCCAGCAGCGGATAGGCGCTGTTTGTTTCATTTATCACAAACCACCACCCGCTGATGACGGCTGTCGACAATCCCAGTCCGGTTTTCAAAGACACCATTCCCCAGTCCGGGAGTCTGGCCAGGGTCACAATCAGGCTGCACAAAAACACCATCAGCAGAAGACTGCCGGTTTTGTCCAGGGGTTCCCGGCTGCCCTGACCGCCGGGCAGATCCTTGAGCACCAGAATACCGGCCGCCACGGCCATCACCCCGATGGGGATATTGATGAAAAAAATCACGCGCCAGGAAAACCAGGCCAGGATCATCCCGCCGGCCAGAGGTCCCAGTGTCAGACCGGCTGCCACCACCGCCCCCATCATGCCCAGTGCTTTTCCCCGTTCCGTCTCGGGAAAGACATCCACCACCAGGGCCGGAGAACAGGCCATGAGCATGGATGCACCGATTCCCTGCAACACCCTGGCACCCACCAGCATCCCGGATGTCCATGCCTGGCCGCACGCAAACGACCCCACCGTGAATACCAGAAATCCGATCACATAAATCTGCCGGCGCCCCCGGATGTCCGACAGTCTGCCGAACGTCAGCAGCAGTGAAGACACGGTGAGCAGATACACCACCATCACCCATTGTATGGTTCTCACATCGGAAGACAGGTCTTCCATGATATATGGCAATGCCACATTCACGATACTGGAGTCCAGGGTGGACATGAAAATCGAAACGCCCACCAGCATGAACACCTGCCATTTTTTACTCCCGACCCCCATGTCCTTCCCACTCCCTTGTTTTGATTCGCCCAAGAATATGGTATATTGCCCTGAGAAACAAGACAAAAGAAAAGGAGTGTCATGGCAACCCTCAACGATGTGATATTGATTTACCTGGAAGATGCCCCCATTTCCTTTGCCCGGGTCGAGAGCATTCTGCCGGATCCGAAAAAAGGCTGGTTCCAGATGAAACTGCTCATGCTTCAAATCCCGCTGCAAACCGCCACCTGGATTTTGAAAGATGCGTATATCAACGGAGAAGAATTTCAGATGAACGGCAAACGGATGCGCCTGGAAACCATCCATGCCCCCAAGGACCCCCCGGATTATTTCCAGGACCCCGGTACCGAGGTTCGTGAAACAGCACCGTCACAGGAAAACACGGACAATGTCATCTCATTTGCCGACCTGAAGAAAAAAAACAATGGCCCGACCCCTGACTGACCATATCTTTACAGTCGGGTCACCCGGTTCTTTGTCATTGAAAATCGGAAGCTTGCACATCCGGGGAAACACCTTTCTGGCACCTCTGGCCGGTATTACCAATCTGCCGTTTCGACGTCTGGTCAAAGAGTGCGGCGCTGCGGTCGTGTGTTCGGAAATGATCAGCGCCAAAGGCCTTTTTTACAATTCAGAAAAAACCCTGACCCTGCTGGCATCCTGCCCGGAAGAACGGCCACTGTCCGTTCAGGTTTTCGGTGCCGAGCCCGATATCATGGCCCGGGCTGCCGCAGAGATCAGCGCCATGGGGATTGCAGACATCCTTGACATCAATTTTGGATGCAGTGTCAAAAAAGTGCTCAAACAAGGGGCCGGGGCCGCCCTGATGAAACATCCGGCAATGAGCCGGACCATCCTGAAAGCCGTACGCCGTGCCACCTCTCTGCCATTGACCATAAAAATTCGATCCGGATGGGATGGCTCCGGATCTCAGGCTTTTGCCCTGGCGGAGATGGCGGAACAAGAAGGGGTGGATGCGATTGTGTTTCACCCGCGCACGGCCACACAAGGATTCAAAGGTCATGCCGACCGGGACCTGATCCGGCGATTAACGCAACGAACCGCTTTGCCGG
Organism: Desulfotignum sp.; assembly: GCA_011389555.1. GTDB lineage: Bacteria > Desulfobacterota > Desulfobacteria > Desulfobacterales > Desulfobacteraceae > Desulfotignum. The sequence continues at coordinate 23,380 of JAABUD010000278.1, forward strand.
TGATCGGAAACGGCGATATCACGACCCCGTCCGATGCACTGGCCATGCTGACACAGACCGGGTGTGACGCAGTCATGATCGGCCGGGGCGCCATGATCAATCCATTTCTTCCCGGGCAGGTGGAAGCGCTGATCGCACAAGGTGTCACCCGGCCGGTCACAGCATCGGATATTTTCAGAAAAATGGAACGGCTCATCGGGTTGTATGTCACCCATTTCGGAGAGACAACCGCATGCCGCATGCTCCGGGGCCGGCTTCCCTGGTTTGTCAAAGGAATGCCCGGATGCACGGAAGTCAGAATGGCGCTGTCCCGAATCCCTACCACGGACCAGGCCATTGAGACGATCCAGGCGTATGAATATCGCCTCAGTTTGTAAATGCCGTTCATTTGAACGAAAATCCTGTTTGTCGCCGGTAAAATTCGCAAAAACATCTTGACAAAAATCAAAAACAACCGCATATATAAGGACATAAACACAGATTTACTGAACGCCAATATTCGGAATCTTATTCCGGGCCGATTTCATAACAACCCAATTGAGATCTTTACTTACGAAAGTCAGGTCATCTTCATGACCGGAACACAATTTTCAAGGAGAAAATGAACGAAATGAATGATTTTTTACACAGCCTGCGGAATGGACAGGTGGACAAACAGCGCTCCCCCAAAACCCGTAAAACCTACGACAACTCTTACCAATACAACAATACGTCCAGGTATCATTCCTACAACAGCGGGTACCAGAATCCCAGGAATCCCAACATCAAGCGGCAGCCGGCCCCTCCGGGTCCCATGGGAAACCAGCTGCCGCCGGAAGATCCAGGCATCACCCTGCTTGCGGATGCCATCGAGAACCTGACACACCACGTTGAAATCCTGATCAAAAACCAGGAATACATGTCAGGCATCCAGGAACGGACCGCCGATGTGATCGAACGACAGACCTTTGCCATCGAGCATATCGTACGACACCTGCGCCTGGATTCGGACCTGCCCCGGGAACCGGACCCAAGCGCTGCGCCCTCTTATGAAACCAAGGCTGACCCCCCTTATGAAACCATGCCGGAGACGGAACCGACACGGACCCCGTCCCCGGAGCCACCTCCGGCATCCATGCCCTCTGAAGCAATCCATCCGTCGTCATCTCTTTCCGGAACCGTTTCGGACCCGGCCCATGACACGGGTTTGAAAACCAAACGCCGGGTGATCCGAAAACCCGGGAAACCCGGAAAAAAAGGCCCTGAAAAAACCGCTGCCCCGGCTGGCACAGACCCTGCACCTCTGCTGCCCCGCGAGGAAGTCATGACCATTATTCACACCATGAGAAATGAAGGGGCGACCTACGATCAAATCGCCAAACACCTGGTGGATCTTGGACAGCCCACGTTTTCAGGCCGGGGTGAATGGCATGCCCAGACCATTCACCGGTTGTTCAGCAGGAAATAATCCGGTCCAGATCAACGTCACAAGGCATCGAATCGTGTCGTTTTGTTGTTTTCGATGCCTTGTTTTTTTTACGGCTTCGGCTTGAGCCGGTCCAGATACACATCCCATTCCCAGGGAAGCATCTGCTGTTTTCTGGAATTACACTCTTTACAGCAGGGCACCAGATTGAATTTCTCCGATTTCCCTCCCCGAACCAGCGGAATCAGATGGTCCATGGTCAACTCTGCCGGCAAAAATTTCCGGCCGCAATAATGACAGATCCCCTCGGCCCGTCTGCGTTTCCACCACTGGCTGTTTCGGAGTTTTCTGGCTTTGGCCCGTTCTTTTTTCACTATTGTGTCATCCATGAAAAAATCCGGTGCCATCCGTCCCCTCCCTCAATACCCGAATTCGTTGAGCATCCGCTGATTGCTCACCCAGTCTTTCGTGACTTTCACAAACAGTTTGAGCAGCACTTTTCTGCCCAGCATTTTTTCCATATCCAGCCGGGCCCGGGTGCCGATGGCAGACAGCATGGCCCCTTTTTTTCCGATGATGATCCCTTTTTGTGAATTCCGGACCACATGAATGCTGGCATGGATCACAATATATTTTTTCTCCACCTCAAAGGCATCCACGGTCACGGCCGATGAATAGGGGATTTCCATGCCGGTGAGGCGAAACACCTTTTCCCGGATAATCTCTTTGACCAGAAATTTCTCGGTGACATCGGTAAACGTGTCTTCCGGGTACAGGTGAGGCCCGAAAGGCAGGTGGGTTTCAATCTCATCCATCAACCGGTCCACCTGGATGTTCTGCCGGGCGGATATGGGGACCACTGCCGCGAATTCAAACGATGGGGCCAGGGCGTTTGTCCGTTCGAACACAGATTGCTTTCCAGCCAGATCGATCTTGTTCAGAACCAGGATCACTGGCTTGCCTGCCTGTTTCAGCCGGGACAGAATCATGTTTTCCGCCGCATGGTTGCAGGAGACCGCATCCACCATGAACAGTACCAGATCCACATCTTCCACCGCCTGCAGGGCCTGGTCCACGATCCGCTGGTTGAGCAGGGTCCCGCTTTTGTGGATGCCGGGGGTGTCCACAAACACAATCTGGGATCCGGACCGGTTCACGATACCCAGGATCCGATCCCGGGTGGTCTGGGGTTTTTTGGAGGTGATGGAAATTTTCTGTCCCAGCACCTGATTGAGCAGCGTGGATTTCCCGGCATTGGGGGCCCCGATGATGGCGGCAAAACCGGATCGGAATTCCTGGTGCATCAGTCGGTGTCCTCCGTGCCGCCCTCATACCATGTGATCAGATTGTCGATTTCATCCAGTATGGCTTCCCGGCCCACCCGGGTTTTGGCGGAAAACAAAATGACTTCCCCGCTGTTCCGGTTCATCTGGGAGCTGATGGCCCCCGCCCGTTTCTGCTGCTGGGTTTTGGACAGTTTGTCCGCCTTGGTGAGCACCACCAGAAACGGCATATTGTGGGATATCAGCCATCGGGCCAGATTGCGTTCTTCTTCCCGGGGATCCCGGCGGATATCGATGATCAGCACCAGGCCCAGCAGGTTGGAACGATGGGTCAGATAATTTTCCACCATGGGCTGCCAGGCGGCCCGGATCTTTTTGGATACTTTGGCATATCCATATCCGGGAAGATCCACAAAAGACACGGTTTCATCGATCAGAAAAAAGTTGATCAACTGGGTGCACCCCGGCCGGGAACTGGTCTTCACCAGGTCTTTTCGCTGGATCAGGGTATTGATCATGGAACTTTTCCCCACATTGGACCGACCGGCAAACGCGATTTCAGGCACTGCGTAATCCGGATACTGATCCGGTTTCACCGCACTTTTCACAAATTGAACGTCACGGATCTTCATGACACGGTCGCAAGATAGGCCGCCATCCGGTCCATGCCCCGGGTCAGATTTTCCATGGAATTGGCGTAGGAAAATCTGAGATACCCTTCCCCGTTGGCCCCGAAATCGATTCCCGGTGTCACCCCGATATGCGCTTTTTCCAGAATATCGAATGCCAGGGCATAGGAATCCGTGGAAATATGCTTCACATTCACAAAAATATAAAACGCGCCGGTGGGGGGCACCTGGACCCCAAGCCCCATGTCATCGAGGCGCTGCAGCATATACAGCCGCCGACGGTTGTAAACCGCTTTCATCTGCCGGGTGTCTTTGTCCGCCTCTTCAAGGGCTGCCACCCCGGCCAGCTGGGTCACGGAATTGGCACAGATGAAAAAATTCTGCTGAAGCACCTGCAGGGCCCGGACAAATACCGGTGGCGCGATCAGATATCCCAGGCGCAGGCCGGTCATGGCAAACAGTTTGGAAAATCCATTGAGCACAAACGCATTGGACGTGTACTCCAGGATGGAATGTTCTTTGCCCTCATAGACCAGCCCATGGTAGATTTCATCGGAAATGATGCACACGCCATGTTTCCGGGCAACCGCCACAATTTCTTTCATCCGGTCCTCCGAAATCACGTTTCCGGTGGGATTGGACGGGGAATTGATGAAGATGGCCCGGGTTTTCGGTGTGATCCTGGCCTCGATGGCCTCCGGGGTGAACACGAATCCCTCATCTTCTGACACCGGAACAAGCACCGGCACCCCCTGGACATAATGGATGAAATTGGCATAGCAGGCATAATGGGGATCCGACACAATGACTTCATCGCCGGGGTTCACCAGGGCCGAAAACAGCAGCAGCATGGCCGGCGAAGTTCCGGAGGTCACCAGGACCTGTCCCGGATCCACTGACGTGCCGTAGATATCTTTGTGATACCGGGCGATGGCTTCCCGCAGCCGGATATCGCCTAAGCTGTGGGTATAGCTGGTGGCATGACAGTCCAGGGCCGCCCGGGTCGCGCGATTCACACATTCAGGCACGTCAAAGTCCGGCTCTCCGATCTCCATGTGAATCACATCGATCCCGGCCGCCTCCATCTGATGGATCTTCTCCATCACGTCCATGACAATGAACGGTTTGATCTGTTCACACCGTGTGGCAGGTTTCATGTTACAACACCTTGTTCAAGGGATATTCGATAATGCCTTCCGCCCCCTGCTTGAGCAGCTGGGGAATCAGGTCTCTGACATACCGGGTATCGATGATGCTCTCCACCGAAAACCAGTCGGACTGGTACAATGTGGCAATGGTCGGGGCATTGAGGCTGGGCAGCAGGGATACAATTTCGGCGATCTTATTTTCCGGCACATTCATCTTGATTCCCACCATCCGGTCCGCCACCAGCGCCCCCTGGAGCAGCTGGGCAATCTGCTCGATTTTTTCTCTTTTAGCGGGATTCTGCCAGGCGGTTTTGTTGGCAATGAGCTGGGTATTGGTTTCCATGACCTCATGGATCACCTTGAGGTTGTGGGCCCGAATCGTACTTTCGGTTTCCGTGATCTCCACAATGGCATCGGCCAGGCCGGACACGATTTTGGCCTCTGTGGCACCCCAGGAGAATTTCACGGTGACATCGATATTTTTTTCCTTGAAAAACCGCCGGGTGAACTTCACCAGTTCCGTGGAAATGGTCGCACCTTCCAGGTCGGCCAGGGTCTTGACCGGCGAATCATTGGCCACGGCCACCACCCACCGGGCCGGCCGGGCGCTCACCTTGGAGTACACCAGGTCGGTGACCACATGGACATCGGATTCATGTTCCGCCACCCAGTCCAGACCGGTGAGACCGGCATCGATGACCCCGGTCTCCACATTGATGGACATCTCCTGGGCCCGGCACAGGGCACACTCGATGGTGTCGTCATTGATGTCGGGAAAATAGCTTCGACCCTCGACATTGATTTTCCATCCAGACCGTCGGAACAGGTCGATGGTCGCATTCTGCAAACTCCCCTTGGGGATGCCCAGTTTCAATATTTTTTCCATCATTTGTATACCTTTTCGGGATCAAACACCTGCGGATCCACGATCTTGAGATCCTCGCCTTGCACAGCCCGGTAAAAACAACTTTCATAGCCTTTGTGACAGGCCCCTTTTCCTGTCTGTTCCACTTGTAAAACCAGGGTGTCCTGATCGCAGTCCACCCGGATTTCTCTGACATGCTGCACATGCCCGGACGTTTCTCCCTTGGTCCACAATGCGTTGCGAGAACGGCTGTAATAGGTGGCTTTTTTTGTCTGAAGGGTCTTTTCGAATGCGGCCGGATTCATATAGGCCAGCATCAATATCCGGCCGGTGCCGGCATCCTGGACAATGGCAGGAATCAGGCCCCCGGATTTTTCAAAATCAAGCTGAATCATGGGGTTATGTTTTGTCCCTTTTGTTATGAGTTACGTTCAACCGGTTCTATTTAATCAAAATTCCCTAAAATGTCAATTTATAAAGAGATGCGTGTCCTGGTTGATGTTATGCAAAAAAAAAGATATGATCCACAATCGGCTGTCACAGTTTGAATGATCCCCTCACAGGGAGGCGGTTTCAAGATTCAGCCGGGAAACTGACAAAAACCAAAAAAAATTATGTGTACTGACCATCATGACCAGCAAAAAAACCAGATCTGAGATTCTGAAAAAACGACACAAAAAAGAAACCCGATGGATGCGCTCTTTCGTCAAATGGGGCATGATTTCTGTCATCATTTGCCTGCTGCTGACGGCCGGCGGACTGGTCGGTCTCTATGCGTATCTGAGCCAGGATTTGCCTAAAATCAACACACTGGAAGATTATCAGCCGGCCACGGTGTCATATGTATATTCCGATGACGGCAGAAAAATCGGTGAATTCTACAACGAACGCCGGGTTGTCATCCCTTTGTCCGACATGCCCGACAACCTGATCAATGCGTTTGTGGCAGCGGAAGATTCCCGGTTCCGGGAACATCCGGGAATTGACATTCAATCCATTTTCCGGGCGTTTATCAAAAATTTTCAGGCCGGCACCATCACCCAGGGGGGGAGCACCATTACCCAGCAGGTCACCAAATCCTTTCTTTTAACACCGGAAAGAACCTATGAACGAAAACTCAAAGAAGCGATTCTGGCCTACCGGATTGAAAAGAAATTCACCAAGGATCAGATTCTATATCTGTATTTGAACCAGATTTACCTGGGCCATGGTGCCCATGGGGTCGAATCGGCGGCGGAAAATTATTTCGGCAAACACGCACGAGAGTTGAACCTGGCTGAATGCGCCATGCTCGCGGGTCTTCCCCAGGCCCCCAGCCGGTACTCTCCGTTTCAATTTCCCGAACGGGCCAAACAGCGGCAGATCTATACCTTGAACCGGATGAAAGAAGAAGGCATGATCTCCAATATGGAGGTCACCGAGGCCATTGACATGCCCCTGGATATCAAACCCCGGAAAAACTGGTTCATCGAGCGGGTGCCTTTTTACGCGGAACATGTCAGACGATATGTCGAAAAAAAATACGGCCCGGACGCGCTGTACAACCAGGGGCTTCAAATCCATACGGCCGTGAATATCGAATTTCAGAAAATGGCGCGGAGTGCTGTCCGGAAAGGCTTGTTGGATCTGGATCGCCGCATGGGATACCGGGGCCCGTCCGGACAGATTCCCCTTTCTGAAATCGAAGCGTTCTGCATCGATCAAGCCCAGAAAATCCCGGAAAACCTGCTGACTTCCGGAGATATTCATACGGGTGTGGTCCTGGATGTGGATGATCCGAACCAAAAAGCCGTTGTCCGTGTCGGCAGTTTCAAGGGCATCATCCGGCTTGACACCATGACATGGGCGCGCCGGCCGAACCCGGAAATCGCGTATTATGAATCCAAAATCACAGCACCCTCCCAGGTTTTAACCGCCGGGGATATCATTCAGGTTCAGGTCGCATCCGTGTCACAAGACAAGGATACGTATGAATTCACCCTGTTTCAGGAACCCGTGGCCCAGTCCGCACTGCTGAGCATCGAGGCGGAAACCGGCCATGTCAAAGCCATGATCGGGGGACGGAATTTCCGGGACAGCCAGTTCAACCGGGCCTATCAATCCCTGCGGCAGCCCGGTTCCGCGTTCAAGCCCGTTATTTACGCCGCAGCCCTGGACAAGGGCTACACCCCTGCCACCATGATCATGGACTCGCCCGTGGTATACGACGATGCTGAAAGAGATTTCACCTGGAAACCCCAGAACTATGCAGAGACATTTTATGGGCCCACCCTGTTCCGGGAAGCCCTGGTGCATTCCCGGAATGTGGTTACCATCAAACTTCTCCAGGATATCGGCATTTCTTATGCAATCGATTATGCCCGAAAACTGGGGATTACATCGGATATCAGCCAGGATCTGTCCATTGCCCTGGGCTCTTCCGGTGTTTCCCTGCTGGAAATGGTCAATGCCTATGCCGTGTTTTCCAATCTCGGATATTTTATCGAACCCGTGTTTATCACCAAAATATTCGACCGGCACGGCAATCTGCTGGAAACCTCCCAGCTGGTACGAAAAAAAGTCATCGACATGAGTACTGCCTACATCATGACCCATCTTCTGGAAAGTGTCGTCACATCCGGCACGGGTAAGCGGGTCCGGGCGTTGAAGCGGCCCGTGGCCGGAAAGACCGGTACCACCAACAACCTGATTGATGCCTGGTTTCTGGGATATACGCCGAGATACACCACCGGCGTCTGGGTGGGGCTGGATCAGGGCGGCTCGCTGGGGAAAGGGGAAACCGGTTCCAGGACCGCCAGCCCCATATGGCTGGATTACATGCAGCAGGCGCTGGAAGGAAAACCCGCCAGAGCATTCACTGTTCCGGACGGGGTGGTCTTTGCCAAAATCGATGCCGAAACCGGTTTGCTGCCCATCGAAGAGTCGGAAAAAACCATTTTTGAATGTTTCAAAGAAGGAACGGTTCCCACGGAATATACGCCGAAACCCGACGCAGTCATCGACACGGACGATCTGTTCAAGCAGGAATTCTGACGATGTTTATCTGATCCGGTGCCAGGGTCGGATCCGGGCATACGCAAAATTCAATGCCGGGAAATGTTTTTTTCACCCGGAGCAGGTTGCGGTTCCCGTCCCCCCGCAAGCGGGATTCCCGGGAAGGATGAATGCGAATCTGAATGCGTCCCGGCAGACGGGTCGCCTGGAATGCTTGAATTTTTTCCACCGTTTTCCAGTATAAAATCCGAGACAGCACCTGATGTCCAAACGCAGGATGCCAGGGGCCGGCCAGGACCGATTCCATTTCCGGGTCCGACACGTGCACCCCCATGCGGATCACTGCCACGCCGGCTTGATTGAAAATTCGATATGACCGGCTGGTGACATCCACTGCCTGATCCAGAGATAACGGCCGATAGATCCCGCGTTGATACCATCGGGCCAGCCGGGTGTTTTTCAGAACCAGAACCGGGTAAATCCGGGCGGTCTCCGGATGCATGTCCGCCAGGATCCGCGTGGTCTGGATCACGCCTTCCCGGGTATCTCCGGGAAGCCCCGCCATGATCTGGACCCCGGCGTTCATGTTGTACGCGTCCAGCAGATCCATGGCCCGGCAGGTATCCTCCCGGGTATGGCCCCGGTCCGCCTTTGACAGGACCCGGTCATCCATGGATTGAACCCCCAGTTCCACCAGGCGGACCGGATATGCTGCAACCGGTTTCAACCGGTCTTTTGTCACGGTATCGGGACGTGTGGAAAACCGGATGCCATGAACCCTGCCGCTGTCGAGAAACGGCCGGACGCTTTCCAGCAGGGCCGACATCCGTCCGGGTGGCAGCCCCATAAAATTGCCGCCGAAAAACGCCACTTCCACCCGGGATCTGGGCCGGGACCGGGTCAGACAGGTCTGGATAATCTCAGCCACCCGGCCGGCATCCGGCAGGGACGATTTTTGGCCGGTAATGGCTTTCTGGTTGCAGAACACACATCGGTGAGGGCACCCGGAATGAGGAATGAATACCGGAATGACCAGGGGCGCGCCGGTCATCGGGTCAACATTTTTTCAGCAGCTTCAAGGCTTTTCCCGCGGCATCCTGTTCCGCTGCTTTTTTGGATTTGCCGACCCCCCGGGTGTGAACATGGGCCAGCTCCAGGCAGATTTCAAAGGTTTTGTCATGGTCCGGCCCGAACTCCCGGGTCACCGTATACTCCGGGGCCCGGGAAAACACCTCCTGGGCATACTCCTGGATACGGCTCTTGTAGTCCACGGAATGGTCTTTGGCCAGCACCTTGTCCACGACATCTTCAAACAGGTGCTGCATCAGATCACAGGTGACATCGAACCCGGCATCCAGGAATATGGCCGCCACCACCGCTTCAAACGTATCGGAAAGAATGGAATTCTTGTCCGCACCACCGGACCCGGATTCTCCTTTTCCCAACCGGATGAATCGGCCCAGATCGATGAATCGGCCCATGTCCGCCAGAGACGGTTCACTCACCAGGGTGGACCGGAGCCGGGACAATTCTCCTTCCTTGCTGTCCGGGCTCTGCTGCATGAGAATATGTCCCACGCACAGGCCCAGCACCGCGTCTCCGAGAAACTCCAGCCGTTCATTGTCTGAATCGCACACCGTCTGATTCTCGTTTAAAAAAGACCGGTGGCAAAGCGCGGTCTGAAGCAGGGACCGATCAACGAACCGATGGCCCAGATGGGTTTCCAGAATATCCAGGCGATCATGAAGATTGCGCATGGCCGTCACCCGGTCGGTCAATGCCTTGAAACAGGTATAGGGAACCCGGATATTGTCTTTTCCCCGGCCCAGGTGCACCCCCGGGTTGAAACTGCCGTGAAAATCCGACCCCCCGGTGGCCAGTAATTTCTTTTTTCGGGCCAGATTCTTGAAATATGCGGTTTTCCGGGCGTCATGGTCAGTATAGAACACTTCCACTCCCTGGAGCCCAACCCCCACCAGAAAATCCACCAGCCGTTCCAGGTCGTTGGTGGTCTGGAATGACAACAGCCCGGGATGGGCCAGCACCGGCACCCCGCCGGCATCCAGAATCGTCTGGATGGCTGTGTCACAAGGTATTTTGTACTTTTCCACATACGCGGGGCATCCATTGCCCAGAAACTGATCAAACGCGGCGTTGAATGATGGCACCACCCCTTTTCTCACCATCATTTCGGCAATGTGGGGCCGGCCGATCTGACGGGTCTTGAAATGGGCCGTAATTTCCGCCATGGTGATGTCCAGCCCCAACTGCTGCAACTGCTGAATAATTTTCGGATTCCGCTGCTTTCGCGCGATTTTCGCTGCGGCCAGGGCCTGGTTCAGCTGCCGGTCATACAGGGAAAAGCCGTATCCCAGCAGGTGAACACTTCCGATCTTGTCAAACCCTTTCGGCGGTTCACAGGAGATCTCCACCCCGGTGATGAAATCCACGGGAAAGGCATGCAGATGCGCCAGGATATCATGAATCCCGTCAATGGTATCATGATCGGTCAGAGAAATCGCCCGGACACCCGTGTCCCGGGCAAGCCCGAGAATCTCATACGCAGACAGGGACCCGTCCGAGGCCGTGGAGTGTATGTGAAGATCAATCAATGGCAGTACCGGTCAAAGCCCCAGGGCATTTTCCATGTCCTCTTCACGGGTTTTGCACTCGATGCACTGGGTGGTCACGGGCCGGGCTTTCAACCGTTCAATGGAGATCTCTTCCTCACAGGCTTCACACTGCCCGAAGGTCCCGTTCTCGATCCGGTCCAGGGCTTTTTTGATTTTTTTGATCAATTTATGCTCCCGATCACGGATCCGCAGCTCAAAGCTTCGTTCCGCTTCATGGGAGGCCCGGTCCGTGGGATCGGCAAAGTTCTCCTTGGGCTGGGTCATTCCGGTCACTGTGCTGTCGGCATGCTTCAGCAGTTCATTGAGCCGTTCGGTCAGCAGGGTATGGAAATATTCCAGATCTTCTTGTTTCATGGTGTCCATCCTAAAATAAGGGTCAAAGGTCCAGGAACATTAAATTGCGTATTATATCAGGACCTGCTCACTTGTAAAGATTTTATTGATTTTCCAGCATGTCCAGGTTGAACAGCTGCCTGGCCACATTCAGATACAATGAATCATCCCGGTGCCCGCCCGTATGTTTCAAAAACAGGATGGGATCGTGAATCGCCCGGGTCGCAATGGCCCGGGTCATCCGTCGGATGGCATCCTTGTCCGGTTCGGCCAGGTGGGGTAAATGGGACAGGGTCTTGTCACATTCCATTTCCACGATGGCCGTCATCTTGTCGTTGAGCGCCTTGATGGTGGGCACGATGGCCAGACTGTCCAGCCATTGCCGGAACTTGATCACGGCTTCGGAGACAAGCCGTTCCGCCTTGACGGTTTCCTGTTCCCGCTGCTGAATATTGGATGACACAACGGTTTTGAGATCATCGATGTCATACACATACACATTGGACAATTGATTGATTTTCGGATCGATGTCTCTGGGCACGGCAATATCGATAAAAAACAGGGTCCGGTATTTTCGTTTTTTCATGGCTTTTTTGACCTGATCCGCAGTGATCACATAGTCGGTGGCACCCGTGGATGAAATGATGATATCCACTTCGGTCAGGGCATCCACCCGTTCTTCAAATCCCAGTGCCCGGCCTTTGAACCGCTCGGCCAGGGAAACGGCATTTTCAAAGGTCCGGTTGGACACCCGAATCTGGCTCACGTTATGGGAAATCAGATGCTCCACGGCCAGTTCCGCCATCTCTCCGGCTCCCAGCAGCATCACGGTTTTGTTGGACAAATCGCTGAAGATCTTGTTGGCCAGCTCGATGGCCGCATAGCTGATGGACACGGCATTGTCTCCGATCCCGGTTTCCTTGCGGACTTTTTTGGCCAGGGAAAACGACTTGTGCATCATCCGGTTGAGCAGGACCCTGGACGTGCCGGCTTTTACGGCGGTTCGATACGCCTGTTTGATCTGTCCCAGGATCTGGGGTTCTCCCACCATCATGGAATCCAGGCTGGCAGCCACACGGAACAGATGGCGGATCGCTTCATCTTTGCGAAGGATGTATAACGCAGGCACAAATTCAGACGGAGGAATTTTTTTACTCCCGGAAAGAAAAGTGATCAGTGTATCCACGGTGCCGCTGCGGGTGGCCACATACAAAATTTCCGTCCGGTTGCAGGTGGAGAAAATCAGAATTTCTTTGATACCCGGATGCTGATTGAGGGTTTCCAGGGCCGACAGGATTTCCTCTTCGGAAAACGAGAGTTTTTCCCGAAGCGCCACGGGCGCGGTTTTATGGTTGATACCGATGAGGATAATATTTGGCATGGGTTTTCCGCTATTTGGTAAATTCCTGGTGATGCCCGCCCAGAAACAGATTGACGCCCAGAAAGGTAAAAACGATGATGCCGAATCCCACAATGGTCATAATGGCGGATTTTCTTCCCCGCCAGCCTCCATAAAGCCGCAGATGAAGCAGCACGGCATAGACAAACCAGGCCCCCATGGAAAAGAATTCCTTGAAATCCCAGCTCCAGAACTTCCCCCACAGCACTTTGGCGTACACGAACCCGGTGATCAGGCCCAGGGTCAGCAGAAAAAATCCCGTGGTAATACAGGCATGACTGACATCATCCAGAAAATCCAAAGAGGGCAGGCGTTTGAAAAAGAATCCCGGATTTCTGGCTTTGATGCCCTTTTCCTGGAGCAGGTACAGGATACCGGCACCACAGGCCAGCCCCAGGGTGGCATCACCGGCAAAAATCAAAATAATGTGACAATAGAACCAGACCCCGGTAAAGGCATCGTTGGGGGGTGCCTGGGTATCGGGCAGCAGCAGGACCGCCAGCAGGGTGACCGATAAAATCAGGGCCGTGAACAATCCCAGCATCTTGAGATTGAATTGATACTGCACATACAAAAACATGGCCCCCAGGGCCAGGGCCGCCATGGACAGATTCTGCACCAGGTTTTGAACCGGCAGACTGTTGATTGCCACGCCCAGGGCCGCCATACCGGCAAAATGAACGGTTATGCCGATGGCAATGAGGTGAAAAGAAATTTTTTGAATCCATTCTTTCTGACGGACCAGAAAAAACAGGTATCCGGCCAGGCTTGACACATAAAGCACAAATGCGATCTGCAGCAGGGTATTTCCGGTTTGTATTCCCATAAACGGCTCCTGATTATTGCGGTATCAGATCTTTCATTGTAAATCCGCTGCCAAGCATTTCATGCAGGATGGCATCGATGGCAGGAATATCTTTGGCGGCCAGCAGACCCGGCAGGTTTTTTTCCATCATGGTTCTGAAAACCTGTCGATGGCCCTCCGGATCATGGCCCGATGCCAGCAGTTGTTCCCGGATTGCTTTCATGAGCACCAGGAATGCGGCATATTCCGGGCCATAGGCCTCATCCAGATCCATTCGGATTTTTCTGGCCAAAGCAGGACTCGCCCCGCAGGTGGACACCGCACAGATCAGATCGCCCCGGTTCATGACCGCCGGCAGAATAAAATCACCCTGATCCGGCGCATCCGCACTGTTGCACAACACCCCGGCTTTTCCGGCCTCCACCTGAATCGCCTGGTTTACCGCGGCATTCGCTGTCGCGGCAAATACCAGAAACATCCCGTCCAGATCTCTGGGTGCAAAGGCACGTTTTTTTTTGTGAATCCCGGGCATTTTGGCCAGGGGATCACAAATTTCAGGGGACACCACGGTCACTGCGGCCCCGGCAGATACAAGGGTGGCCGTTTTTCTTGCCCCGACCCGACCGCCCCCTGCCACCAGGCACGGCCGGTCTTTGACACTGAGAAAAATCGGATAATATTTCATCGTTTTCCCTGGATTCACCCCTTGTGTGTGTAAATCAGATACTATATATTGACAGCACTTTTTTTTCAATACCCATTCATGAAGGAAAGACCATGATCATCGATACCCATACCCATCTGTTCCCGGATGCCTTTATACAGGACCGGTCCATGCTTTTTGCCCATGAACCGGAATTTACACTGCTGTATGAAAACCCCAGATCCCGGATGGCCACGGGTGACCAGTTGATGGACGACATGGACCGCCATGGGGTGGATATTGCCTGCGCCAGCGGGTTTCCCTGGCGGAACCCGGATCATGCCCGGAAAAACAATGACTATATTATCGAGTGTGTTGCCCGGTGGCCGGACCGGATCCGGGGACTGGCCTGTTTTGACACGGCCTGGCACGGGGCCGCGGATGAAGCCGTGCGATGCATCGATGCCGGACTGTCCGGGGTGGGAGAGCTGGCCTTTTACCTGTCTGGCATTGACGACAATGCCCTGGACACGCTCACCGATATCATGGCCGTACTGCGGGAAAAAGGCAACCTGCCCTGCATGATTCACACCAACGAACCCGTGGGCCATGCCTATCCCGGCAAAACCCCGGTGACCCTGGAACAGATTCAGAAACTGGCGGCCACGTTTCCTGACAACCGCATTATTCTGGCCCACTGGGGCGGCGGCATCTTTTTTTATCACATCATGAAAAAACAGCTCAAGCAGACCCTGAAAAACATCTGGTATGACACGGCTGCCTCACCGTTTCTGTATGACCCGGCCGTCTATGACATGGCGGTGCAGGCAGGCGTACTGGACAAGGTGCTGCTGGGAACCGATTTCCCGCTGTTGTCCCCGGACCGTTACTACCGGGATCTGGATGCATCCGGCCTGAAAAAAGAGGAGAAACAGGCGGTTTTAGGAGACAATGCCGTCCGGTTCTATGCCTGAGACGGCAGACGGATATGAACGGTGGTGCCTTTGCCTTTCACGGATGACACCGTGATCTGGCCGTTGTGGTACTGGATGATGTGTTTCACGATGGCAAGTCCGAGTCCGGTGCCCCCCTCGAGGCGACTCCGGCCCCTGTCCACCCGGTAGAACCGGTTGAATATCTTGGGCAGGTGCTCTTTGGCAATACCGGTACCGGCATCTTTGACATCGATCTCGATATCCCTGCCATTGCCGCGGGCAAAAATTTCGACCTGTGCGCTTTTGGCACTGTATTTCACGGCATTTTCCACCAGATTGACAATGGCCTGTTCCATCAGAACCGGGTCCACCCGGACGGTCAGATCCTCCGGACAGGTTGTCTGGATCTGGATCTGTTTTTTTTCCGCCAATGGCTCACAGGCGGTCACAGCCCCTTGAATCAAAACGGACAACTGGTTTTCAGCAAACCGGACCCCCGTGCCTTCCAGTCGCTCCAGACGGGACAAAGACAGCAGATCATTGACCAGTTCAATCATCCGGTTGACATTTTTTTCCAGAATTTTCAAAAATCCGGACCGGTCATCCGATGGGCTGTCCGGCATTTCCTGGAGGGTCTCGATGAATCCCTTGATGGTGGTCAGCGGGGTTTTGAGTTCATGGGACACATTGGCGGCAAAATCCTTATGCATCTTTTCCAGGCGCCGGATGCGGGTGATGTCATGAAAAATGATCAACGTTCCCATCCGGTGGTCCCGGCTGTCCCACAACGCGCTGGAATGAATATTGAGAATCAGGTCTTTGTTCTGATGAATCAGGATGTCATCTTCCACGGGTTCATGGGTGGAGAGGGCGGTGTGAATGAAATTTTGAAGTTCATAATTTCTGGCCATTTCCAGGACATTCTTGTTTTTCAACGCAGATGCGGGAAAATTGAACACCCGGGCCGCCGCTTCATTGATGGTGATGATTTTTTCCTGGTTATCGATGGCAATCACGCCTTCCTGCATACTGCAATGGACCGCTTCCAGCTCCCGCCGCCGGTTCAGGGCCTCCTGGATCCGGTTCGCCAGATTTTCCGCCATCTGGTTCATGGATCTGGCCAGCTCCGACAGCTCTTCCGTATCCGGCACGGCCAGTCGATTGCTCAGATCTCCTCTGGCAAAGGCCTGAGCCCCTTTTTTGATCTCTTCCAGAGGATGAATGATTTTCCGGGTCACATACCAGGAAACACCGGCGGCAGCGATCACGGTGAATATCAGAAAACCGAACACCTTGTTCCGGGTGGACCGGATATTTTTTTCAATGGCCGTCAGGGGAAGCGCGGTGCGAATCACGGCCACGATACCGTTGTTTTCTTCTACGGGCAACGCAATGTACATCATGTTCTGATCCAGTGTGCTGCTGTATCGAACGGCCACACCTTTTTTTCCGGTGAGTGCGGTTTGAATTTCCGGCCGGTTTTTGTGATTCTCCATGGTCGACGTCCGGGCAAGCGAATCTGCGATCACCACTCCGGACGGGTCGATAACGGTCACCCGGGTCTGAATGGATTCACCAATCCCCTTGCAAAGATCATTGATTTTTTGACGCTGGACCGGTTTTTCGGACAAAATTTCAGCGATCTTGAATTCAATCAGCTGAGCCCGGACAATCAACTCCTTTTCCGTGTTTTCCAGAAAAAACTGCCGGGAATGGCGGTTGAAATACCAGGCTTCCAGGGACAGGGAAACGATGATAATCACCAGAAATAACGGAAATATCTGCCAGATCAGTTTTTGTTTTCTCATCATGATTCTTTGAATCGGTATCCAACCCCCCGGACGGTTTCTATACAGGCACTATGGACTTTCAATTTTTTTCTCAGTCCGACAATGATGACATCGATGCTTCGTTCCGTCACCGCATAATTTTCTCCATGAATGGCATCCATGATCTGGCCCCGGGTGAACACCCAGCCCTTTTTGTCCGCCAGAAAAGACAGCAGTTCAAATTCCGACAGGGTCAGGTCCACGGATTCCCCCTGAATGGTCACCACATGCCGGGCCCGGTCGATGACCATGTCCCCCACCTGGCGGATGCCGGATGGGGTCTCATTGTCACCGGGTTTTCTCCGGCGCCGCAGAATGGCACGGATTCGGGCCACCAGTTCCCGGGGACTGAACGGTTTGGAAATATAATCATTGGCCCCGAGTTCCAGTCCGGTGACCACATCGGATTCCTCTCCTTTGGCCGTGACCATGACAATGGGAATATCCGCGGTCGAGTCATTTTTTTTCAGGTGCCGGGTGACTTCCAGGCCATCGATGCCCGGCAGCATCAGATCCAGAACGATCAGATCCGGCAAAGACTGTTTGGCCGTCTTGATGGCCTGCTCCCCCGTACCGGCCGAAAGAATGATATACCCTTCGGTTTTCAGATTGTACTTAATGAGTTCGATGATATCTTCTTCATCATCGACGATCAAAATGGTTTCCCTGGGCATCTGGTATCTCTTTTTTGTTTGTGTTCAGTGCGGTTGCTCAAACGCCATGTCCATATCAGGTATGGCGGACAATATCCCCTTCGATCAGATAGATCACTTCTTCCGCGATGTTGGTGGTGTGGTCTCCGATCCGTTCGATATGCCGGGAAATGAGATACATATTGATAATTTCCGCCACCATGTCCGGATGGGCCCGTATGTCGGCTTTCATGGTCCGATAGGCATCATCGCGCATGATATTGACCTCCTGATCCATTTCCAGGACATGATAGGCGGTCGCCACTTCCATACCCACCAGTGCGTCCAGGCTCAGTTTCAGCATATTGATCGCCTGATCCGCCATGGCTGTGTAGTCATATTTGAATTTGCCGGGATCATCTGCCGAGGTGATGAACCGCCGGGCAATATTTCCCGCATAATCGGCAATCCGTTCCAGGTCATTGTTGATCTTGATCACGGCCACGATCAGCCGCAGATCCGTGGCCACCGGCTGATACAGGGCCAGTATCTTGAGGCACTCTTCTTCCACTTCGATTTCCCGGTCATCCACTTCATAATCGGAATCGATGACCCACTGTGCCAGATCCAGATCCTGGGTGCGGACCGCCTGGATGGATTTTCTGAACCGGTCTTCCACCAGCGCGCCCAGCGCGAGAATCTCTCTTTTAATTTTGTCCATTGCCCGATGCAAATGGATTGCCATGCTGCCTCCTTGAATACAATAAAAACCGACATGTTGCCTAAAAAAGGGAGTCATCTCCCCACATGCTGTCCATGCATGTTCCCATCGGATTTGTTTTTTTATCTTTTTTTTGCTAGAATCATATTAGGGCATTGTTACCCAACCATTAAATCAGATGAAATATATTTGTCAAGGCTTGCTTCATCCGCCATATCAGGCTAAAAAGACCGGCATATTCAAAAAAAAAGAACCCGAGGAGATGCCATGAAAAAAGACACCCATGAATTCATACACACCTACCAGGGGCTCGGGGCCTTTGGCATGGACAGAGAAACCGATGAGCAGACCATCATGTTCTATCTGCAGAAATTCTCCGAAGACACGTTCATGAAAACCTTCATTCCCCGGCTGTCAGACGATGAACTGGAAAAAATTTATCAAAGCATTCATGCGTTTCTCAAACAGCACATCTCTGAAGATGAATATCATGACCTGTTTTTAAAAGACCGTTGACAAACAACCAGAGAGGTCAGGTCCATGATTTTTTCGGATACATCATCACGCGTCAACGATCCCGGTGACTGATGGATTATATTCTTGAAGGGTTCATCAAGGCGGTTTTT
Organism: Desulfotignum sp.; assembly: GCA_011389555.1. Lineage (GTDB taxonomy): Bacteria > Desulfobacterota > Desulfobacteria > Desulfobacterales > Desulfobacteraceae > Desulfotignum. The sequence goes on from JAABUD010000278.1 coordinate 42,260, forward strand.
CTGCTGATTCATCTGGACCCGGCCACCATATCCGCCATCACGGCCACGCTCAAGGTGTCCACCATCGCCATGGGCATCAGCCTGGCCATTGGATTGCCCCTGGGGTTTGTGCTGGGATATTTTGATTTTCCCGGCAAGCGCCATGTCAAAACACTGGTGGACACCCTTCTGGCCCTGCCCACGGTCTGCATCGGCCTGATCGTGTATGCCCTGATTTCCACCCAGGGCCCCCTGGGTGGATGGAACCTGCTGTTCACCCTCACCGGGATTGCCATGGGTCTGACCGTGCTGGCGCTGCCCATTGTCATCGCCATCACCGCGGCCACCGTGGAAAACATCGATTCCGAACTGAAACTGACCCTGGTGTCTCTGGGAGCGGGCAGACAACATATTCTGCGCACCTGCCTGTGGGAGGTGCGGTACGGAATTCTGGCCGGCGTGGTCACGGCCTATGGCCGGGTTCTCACGGAAGTGGGCATTGCCATGATGGTGGGGGGCAATATCAAATATCATACCCGCACCATGACCACGGCCATTGCCCTGGAAACCAGCAAAGGCCAGTTTGCCGACGGCATCGCTTTGGGGATCGTTCTCATGGCCATTGCCCTGGGTGTCAATATCTGCCTGTCTTTTCTGAGGAAGCAATGACACCGGCCTCTTCCATATACCGCCTGGACGGGGTGGCCCATTTTTACGGGGACAAACAGGTGCTGGACATTGCAGACCTGGAAATCCCGAAAGGGTCCATCACCGGACTGATGGGACCCAACGGATCCGGGAAAAGCACCCTGCTCAAGATTCTGGCCTTTGCCATGCGCCCGTCCCGGGGCCGCGTCTGGTTCAACGGCACACCGCAACATCCGTTTTCTCAAGAAATTCAGGGCCACGTCACCCTGGTCACCCAGAAACCCTACCTGCTCAAACGATCCGTGTTCGACAACATCGCGTATGGTCTGAAAATCCGGCAGACCCCCCGGGATCTGAAGCAGCGTGTGTACCGGTCCATGGCGGATGTGGGGCTGGATTTCGACCGGTTCGCGTACCGCCAGTGGCATGAACTGTCCGGGGGGGAAGCCCAGCGGGTCGCCCTGGCCGCCCGTCTCGTTCTCCGGCCCGAGGTGCTGCTGCTGGATGAACCCGTGGCCAGTGTGGATGCCCGAAGTGCGGCCCTGATCCGGAAAGCGTCTCTGGCCGCCCGGCAGAACCGGGGTACCACCCTGATCATCACCAGCCATGATCTGCCCTGGCTGTTCACGTGCAGTGACACCCAGCTGTCCCTCAACAACGGGACCCTGTTTGCCACGGGCCAGGAGATCATCATTCCCGGCCCTTACACCCGGCCCCACCCGGACAACCCAAAATGGACCCGGCACCTGGAGGACGGGCAGATCATCCAGTTGCCGCCAGCGGTATCGACAGGAAAAACCGCCGTGATCCAGCGGAAACATATCCGGGTGATCCGGGCGGAAAGAACCGGTTCAACCGCAGACAACCAGGTCCGTGGGCAGGTGCAGTCCATGTACATGACCGGGCGGCACCGGGAGTTCATGACCACCATCGATGCCGGCGGTATCGCCTTCATGCTGAGCATGACACCCGATCCGGCGGCCCGGTTGAATCTCCAGCCGGGCACCCCCGTCACGCTGGCATTTTCTTCCAGCGACATCCTGTGGCAATGATGACCCCTTGATTTTTTGGGTGATGGCTCTTTGGACATTTTATTTCATCACCAGAAAATACAAGTTTCCTCTCACATTCATGTGACCGGCCGTGAACCGGGCATAGTCATCACTGCCGCAGAACAGATCTGCCCGGGCCGGACCCCGGATGGCGCCGCCCGTGTCCTGATTCATGACAAACAGGGAAACAGGCGGCCAGGATTCCGGATTCCCTCCATCTTCGGCTCCGGTCAAACCGCTGGAAGACAGATCCGGCAACCGGGTTTCGATAAAGCCGGGCGCACCTTTGGGAAATATCCGATAATCCGTGGCCATGGCCCGCAACGGGGTCAACGTCACGTTGATATTGCCGAAAGGACCGCCGGAACCGATTTTGAAAAAAACGACACTGTCATTGTAATGAAGGACCTCGTCCACCCGATGGGGATTGGCTTCCAGCCATTGCCGGATGGCCTGCATGGACATCTGTTCCTGATCGATCTCCTGAAGGTCGATCAGGTACCGGCCGATGGAACGATACGCATGGCCGTTGGTGCCGGCATACTGGATCCGCACGATCTCGTCTTTTGGCGTCTGAATCCGGCCGGATCCCTGAATCTCCAGAAAAAACCGGTCCACCCGGTTCTCCAGCCAGGCCACGGGCGGGGCCTGCAAGTGAAAATCGGCCATCTGGTTGATCTGTTTTCTGGAATAATACGGCACCACCTGGTTTCCCTTTACCCGTCCGCGAAGCCGGTCGTGTCCCTGATACTGATCGGAAAACCGTGCCAGATCGATTTCCACAAGATTTCCGGGAACCGGATAAAGCGGATATTGAAACTGCTCATCCCTGGACAGACTGCCGCTGTAGGTGGGTTCGAAATATCCGGTAAACAGCACCTGCCGGTCGTCATTGGCCGTGCTGGCATACACATGAAACCGATCCCGGATAAACCGGTTCACAGCCGATGCCGGCGGGTCGGTCTCCAGAAACGCTTGAAGGAGGTTCAGGGACGCCATCATATGGCGCACCGTGTACGGATCCGGTCCGAACTCAACGATCCGGTCACCCGGTAATCGGCCATAATAGACCCGGCTCTGGTTCAACGCCGTGAGAAACCCTGAAAAATCCAGGCTGTCTGAAAAATCCGGATATCGGGCTGTTGTCAGCTTTTCCAGGGCCGGTTTCCGGATTTCGACCTGCTCCTTGTCGGTCAAGATCCCGCATCCGGCCAGGTTCATCAGCACAAGAACCCAAATGATTTTCCCCAGATCCCGGCATTGTCTTTGCATTCGACCGGGCCGGCTGGGTGTCTTATTCTTCACGATCAGGCCTTTCTTTGAACAAACTTTCGCCGGTATCCGGCGGATCGATGGATGTGATATCCGGCATTTTCCGGGAAGCCACTCCCAGACATTCCAGGTCCCGGGCCGGGGGCACCACCTGTTTTTCCATGACGTTCACGGTGCGGTTGAAGCTTCTGACACAGGTGTCAATGTCTTTTCCCAGGCGGTTCATGCTCTCTGCCATGGCACACAGGCGACGGTACAGGGTCATTCCGGATGTGCGGATCTTTTCTGCATTTTCAATCCCTTCTTTCTGCTGCCAGGCATAGGCCACGGATTTCAACAGGGCGATCAGCGTGGTGGGGGTCGCCAGGATCACCCCTTTTTCCACGCCCTGTTCGATGAGGCTGGGCTGCTGGCTCAAGGCCGCGGAAAAAAAATTCTCCCCCGGAATAAACAGCACCACAAATTCCGGAGACGGGGAAAACGCGGCCGCATACTCTTTGGATGCCAGCTGATGGATATGGGCCGCCACCTGACGGGCATGGTCGGCCATGCGGGACTGTTTTTCCGCGTCATTGTCCGATTCCAGCGCATCCAGGTACGCCATGAGCGGGACTTTGGCATCCACCACGATCCGGCGGTTCGACGGCAGGGTCACCACCATGTCCGGCCGCAGGGCCCCTTTTCCCTTTCCTTTGACCGGCTGCTCCTGAAAGTCGCAATACCGGGCCATGCCGGCCAGCTCCGCCACCTTTCTCAGGGTGATCTCTCCCCATCGGCCCCGGACATGGGGCAGACGCAGGGCCTTGACCAGGTTCCCGGTTTCCAGATGCAGCTGATGCTGGACTCTTCCCATCTGGGCCAGCTGTTCAAAAACCGCGCCATTGGCCCGTTCCCTGGATGCTTCCATGGCCTGCAACCGGGTTTCATACTGGTCCAGGGCCTGGCGCACCGGCCCCATGGTCTGGCGGAGCGCTTCCCCCTGGATGGAAAAATCTTTTTTCGCCTCCCGGACATAGCCTTTGAAATAGCGGTCCGCCATCTCCATGAACCGGGTGGCATGCTGATACAGCGCCTGATCCGACACCTCTTTCACCCGGGTGGCGGCCAGCGCCCCGCTGATCCGGACCAGGAGGGCGCACACCAGCACTCCCAGGACAAACCCCGCCCCCAGATATCCTACATTCTCCAGGGAGATCATCATGCCTGTCACGCCGGGGACGTCTTGTTTTCCGGTATCTCGTCCGCCTGCCAGGCCCCGCTTTTTCCCCCGGATTTGGAAATCAGACGAAGGGTGGTTATCACCATGCCTTTATCATAGGATTTGCACATATCGTAGATGGTGAGTCCGGCCACGGAAACCGCGGTCAATGCCTCCATCTCCACCCCGGTCCGGCCGGTCAGCGACACCGTGGCCTGAATCCGGATGGCATGCGTTTCCGGTTTGAAAAAAAAATCGATCCCGGCATGGGTGATGTTCAGGGGATGACACATGGGGACAAGGTCCGCGGTTTTCTTGGCAGCCATGATCCCGGCAATGCGGGCGGCTTCCAGGACATTGCCTTTTTTCACCTTTTCATCCATGATCCGGGCAAGCGTGTCCGGCTGCATGACAATCATCCCTTCGGCCACAGCGGTTCTCACTGTCTGCTCTTTTTGTCCCACATCCACCATGCGCACACGGCCCTGGCTGTCCAGGTGGGTAAAATCCGTCATAACTGTTTTCCTTTGGGGCAGGTTCATTATTCAAAAAACTGGGTTTTCCGGGTCGCGCCCGCCTTGATCTGGTTGAGGGTGTCGGTCAACGCGGCAATCACATTTTCCCGGATATTGCCGGCCACCACCAGAAACATCACATCATCCCCGACCGAAAGCGGCTGGTTTCCCCGGATATGCACCTGGATATCCAGGATACCGGGACGGGTCCGCTCCTTTGCCAGAATCTGTTCGAGCCGGTCATGATCCACGTCAATCTCCAGCCCGGTCACAGGCTTTCCGTCTCTGGTGGTCTCCCGAACCACCCCGTTATGGGCCAGAATCATTCCGGCTTCGGAAAACCGGGGATGGGCCTTGACGTCTGCCACCATCTTCTCCAGGGTCACGGGACTGTCTGTTCTATTTTTTTCCACCATCCATCTTTCCTTTCATGGTGGGGTCAGGCCTTGTCTTTTTGACGTTTTTGAGTAAAAACGTCAAAAAGACAAGGCCTGACCCCATTTAGGGCCATCTGTCTGGCTTTTTCCAGATCAGCCGGCGTGTTCACATTGAAAATAAACTCCATGTCCGGATCCAGCCGTCTCAACACCGACATGGGCACCTCTCTGACATGTTTTTTTTGATAGAACTTCTTGATCATGAATACATTGTTTTTCAGGTTTTCTTCGATCAGGGGAATACACTTTCTGGAATACACGGCGGACAGCGGTTCCAACCCGTCATCCGTGCGGGGGATGACCACATGATCTCCGGGCCCGACCCGGTCCACCAGGTGCCGGATCACGGCCTCACTGGCAAAGGGAATGTCACAGGCCGTCACATACGCATACGGGTATGAGGCATAGAACAGTCCGGCATGCAGCCCTGCCAGCACGCACCGGGCCGGAATGATATCGGTTGCCACCATCATGTCCAGACCGATAAACGCTTTGGGTTCATTCACCACGATGATGGTTTCCTTGAACAATTTCGAAAAAAGCATACACAGCCTTTCCAGTATGCTCATCTCTCCTATCCGGTGAAAGGTCTTTTTTTTTCCCGGAAGCCGGCTGTTTTTCCCACCGGCCAGAATCACTCCTGTGCAGTCCAGTTCCATGGGCGGTTTTCCTTGGCAATGATCATCCATGCGGGTGCATTATATCCGACTTCCCCTGAAAATCAAGGTATTGCTCCCGGACGCAAAAGGTGGTACATATTTTTTTGTTGGTGTAACCCCTTTGTAATGAAAGGCAGTCCATGAAACAGACGCGACCCATTCTCAATGCCCCGGATTTCAAACGCATTCTGTCCCGAATCGCCCACGAAATCATTGAAAAACATCAGGGTGCGGAAAATCTCGCCCTGGTGGGGATTCAGACCCGGGGGGATTTTCTGGCCCATCGCCTGGCCGACCGGATTCAAAGAATTGAGGAGCTCACGGTGCCTGTAGGCAGCATGGATATCAACATGTACCGGGATGACTGGACAAAAATCAGTCATCAGCCGGTTGTCAGGCCGTCGGATATCCCGTTCAGCGTGAACGACACCAATATCGTTCTGGTGGATGACGTGCTGTACACCGGCAGAACCATCCGGGCTGCCATGGAGGCACTCATGGATTTCGGCCGTCCCGCCCGCATCGAACTGGCCATCCTCGTGGACAGAGGACACCGGGAACTGCCCATTCAGGCGGATTACAAAGGCATTTTCGTGGACACGGATCACCAGGATACCATCCAGGTGCATGTGTCCGAACATGACAACCAGGATCTGGTATTCAGGGAAATCAATTCATGAGCACGGAGGAACACAGGAAAAAAGCGGTCCAGCATATCCGGATTGCGGTGATCAGCATATCCACCACCCGGAAGCTGCAAGATGACAAAAGCGGGGCCTGGATCAAAAAACAGAGTAAAAAAGAAGGGCATGAAGTGGTGATTCACCAGGTGGTCAAAGACGACATCACCGACATCCGGAATCTGTTGACCCATTTGGTGGAAAAAATAACCCCCCATGCCGTGATCATGACCGGCGGCACCGGCCTCAGCCCCAAAGATGTCACCATTGAAGCGGTGCAGCCGTTTTTCGACAAGACATTGACCGCTTTTGGCCCGGTGTTTGCCCAGCTCTCTTTTGAAGAGATCGATGCCGCCGCCATCGGTTCCCGGGCCACGGCCGGTATTATCAGAAACATCCTGGTGTTCTGCATTCCCGGCAGTCTCAAAGCCTGCAAACTGGCCTGCAACGCATTGATTTTTCCGGAAATCGGACACCTGCTCACACATATGAGGGAATAAAACGATGACAACAGAACTGAACCCATTCCTTTCAGAATGGAAAGACAACGATACCCGGATCAAACAGGCGTTTGAAGAACTTTTGGCCCACTTGAACACCCTGGACAAAACCGGGCTGGAATTTGTGGCCCGGCCCACGGTCAGCTATTCGGTCCGCCCCGGACATGATCTCCAGAAAAAGCGCTCACTGTTCGCCATGGTGGATGTCATCGATGATGATCCGGACAACCGCTGGCTGTCTGTGTGCTTTTACGGAGAGATGATCACGGACCCGGAGGAAAAAGGGGACCTGATTCCCGAAGGGCTGCTGGGCGAGGACGGCTATTGTTTTGATCTGGATGAATACGATCCGGCAGACATGGCGTACCTGAAACAGCGGCTCACCGAAGCCCACGATAACGCACCGGAATAACCGGTTGCTCCGGGGCGGTTTTATCAAAAAACCGCCCCGGAGAATATAAAAAAAAGCGTTTCAGCGGTTACACGGAAAACCGGATGTTTAAAATATCCCCGTCCTTGACCGGGTATGTCTTGCCTTCCACAAAAAACCGTCCGGCTTTTTTCAGCTCCGCTTCAGAGCCCAGAGAGATCAGGTCATCATAGGAAAACACCTCCGCCCTGATAAACCCTCTTTCCAGATCTGAATGGATCACACCGGCGGCCCGGGGCGCGGTGCTTCCCTGCCGTACCAGCCATTGGCGCACCTCGTCTTTGCCCACGGTGAAAAATGAGATCAGGTTCAACGACCGCAGACACAGTCGGGTCAGCATTTCAAGTGCGGTTTCTTCAATACCCAGCGCGTCCAGAAATTCCTGTTTTTCCGATGCCGTGTCCAGCAAGGCGATTTCCGCTTCCACCTTGGCGGATACCAGCATGGCTTCGATGGCCTGGGCCTGACAGGCCGGTTCAAACCGGGCCGGCAGATCCTGGTTTCCCAGATCCTCTTCCGCCACGTTCACGGCAATCACCATTTTTTTCCGGGTGATGAACGGATAGCTGCGGATCATTTTGTCCTCGTCCGATGTCAGTGCCATCAACCGCAATGGAGTTTCCTGCTCCAGATGCTGCTGAATGCGCTGCATCAGGGCCAGTTCTTTCTGCCGGGCCTCATCCTTGATTTTTTTCACCTCATCCGTCAGCCGCTCCATCCGTTTTTCCGCAAAAATCTGATCATGCATCAGCAGCTCGGCATTCACACTTTCAAAATCCCGCCAGGCATCCACGGATCCGGCCGCATGATACACCGCATCATCTTCAAACGCCCGGATCACATGACAGATGGCATCCATGTCCGCAATATCCCGGAAGATGTCCCCGCCGGCAATGGTTTCGGCTTCGAGTTTGGGCAGCAGCACCAGATCCAGCCGGGCCCGGACCTGTTTTTTGGGCGCATACATATCCACCAGGGTATTGAACCGGGAATCCAGTATATCTGCGGCACCGGGCACGGGTTTGTTCGCCTTTGCCGGGTCCAGTGCCGCATTTCCCGTCAAGATCTGAAACAGCGTTTTCTTGCCTGTCTGGGGCAGGCCGATAATACCGACTTTCATAGGTTTGGGTCTATCCTTGGATGGGTTGAATGAATAATCCGGCCCTGTACACACGCGGTCAAGGCAGGTGAATCCGTCGTTTCTCCGGATGGCTGTGGGGCCGGTAGAGCACGGCCACATGCCCCACCATGCCGGCAACCGCCGCTTGGGTCTGCCGGGAAATATCATCGAGCAGATCGGTTTTGATCTCTTTGTCCTTGTGGTCCACAAATTTGATCTTGATCAGTTCCGCCCCGTTCAGGGCGGTTTCGATCTCATCCACCAGGGCCCGGGTCACCCCTTTGGCGCCCACGAACGCTGCGGGGTTCAAATGATGGGCCAGGCCCCGCAGATATTTGCGCTGACCGCCGGTCAACTGTATCACCATCTTGATCTTCCTTAATCCTGAATTCATGTAAAACTGAACTTATATCACAGGTCGGAATGTTTGAACAGACCGTGGAAAAACCCGGGGGTAATTTTTAAAATTTTTCTTGTGTATATTGCCGATTAATTTTATAAGATACTCTGATTTTAACAGGATCTGTGTAGTACCATGACATTAATCAGTTAGGAGGTTTTTTTATGACAACTTTGGTATTTGGCCACAAAAATCCGGATACAGATTCTGTCTGTGCCGCCATTGCACTGGCAGATCTCAAGAAAAAACTGGGCGAGGATATCGCTTCCGCGGTTCAGGGAGAGCTCAATCCGGAATCCAAATTCGTTCTGGACAAATTCGGCGTTGCCGCTCCAAAAGTGGTGACCCGCTATGCCGGCAAAGACGTGTACCTGGTGGACCATTCCGATCTGGCCCAGAGCCCGGACGACCTGAAAGAAGCCAACATCTTAGGGATTGTGGATCATCACAAACTCGGGGACGTGACCACGGGTCAGCCCCTGGAATGCTGGATCTGGCCGGTGGGCTGCACCTGCACCGTCATCTCCCGCATGTACAAGTACCTGGGCGTGGAAATCCCCAAAGACATCGCCGGCATCATGCTGTGCGCCATCCTGTCCGACACCGTGATTTTCAAGTCCGCCACCTGCACGGATGAAGACAAGGCAGTATGTGCCGAACTTTCCGGGATCTGCGGTGAATCCAACCTGGAAGCTTTGGGCATCGAGATGTTCAAGGTCAAATCCGCTGTGGAAGGCACCCCCATCCGGGAGCTGGTGTTCCGGGACTACAAGGATTTCAACATGAACGGCAAGGGTGTGGGCGTGGGCCAGCTGGAACTGGTGGACCTGTCCATTGTAGACGGCATCAAGGCGGATCTGGAAAAGGATATCCAGGACCTGAAAGCGGAAAAAGGACATCACTCTGTGCTGCTGATGCTCACCGACATCATGAAGGAAGGCACGGAGCTGCTGGTGGCATCGGATGACGAATCAATCGTGGAAAAAGCATTCGGCGTGGCTCCCAAAGACGGCAAAGCCTGGCTGCCCGGCATCATGAGCCGGAAAAAACAGATTGTACCGGACCTGGAAAAAGCGTTCAGCTGATTTCAGAAACCAGCCAACCGGCATGAATCACAAGGGGGCCGGCATCGTATAGACTTCAGATGCCGGTCCCCTTATTTTTTTTGAGTTTTTTACATCCAGCTCACATATCATCAAGCCGTCTGTTTTTCATAACAGATCAGTCCGCACTGCAAGCACCGGTTCGCTTCTTTGCGGGCATTTTCCTCGGAAAATCCCGTGGCCGCAGCCACGGGGTGGGCCAGATCATCCCAGGTGGTTTTGGGGCTGGTTTCCACATGCTCGATTTCAGAGATATTCTGGATCCGGCTGTATTGGGTGATCACCCGTTCCGGGTCCTGAAATTCCAGCCCATACATGAAATGGTGAACGGCTGCCGCCGCCTTTCGACCCCCATTGATGGCCGCCACGGCAGACGGATATTCAGAGATCACATCCTGTTTTGACAACAGGCCGATTTGAGACGGGACATCCGGTTTTTTGGGCAGTTCAAGCCCCTCCCAGGTCAGGGCACCTGCGGCACTGGTAATGATTTCACCGGTTTCATCGGTTTCTTTCACCGGCACGAACACCAGTTCCGGAAACCGCCCGGCACCGAGGATCACTGTGTCTGCTGCGATCTTTTGTTTTTCACCGGAACCCAGATCCACGGCTTCCACCCCGGTCAGGGTCTCTTCCCGGCCCATCACTTTTGTGATACCGGCATGGTACATCACGGTCACGGCCTGAGCCGCGTCATCATCCAGACTCGTGAGATCCACATCCGGGTCGTCTTCCGGTTTTCTGGACACCACGGTCACGGTTTCCACCCCTTTTGCCAGCAGGGTTTCGACAGCTGTTGCCAGATATTTCCCGCCCCCTGCGATCACGGCATGTTTACCGCAATCCACCTGGATTTTATCGTCCCGGCCGCTGCGCACCAGATCGATGAGCAGAGAAGCGCCGGGAAACAGCGGTGTGGGGTTGTCCCCTTCGTTTCTGGCCATGCGGGAATCCCATCCCCCCGTGGCGATGAACACGGCATCGAAGCCTTCTTCTGCCAGCAGGTGCGGAATGGTGACGTCGGTTCCCGCGGATACGCCGGTCTGGATGGTGACCCCCAGGTCCTGAATTCCTTCAATATCCCAGTCCAGCAGATCCATGGTCAGGCGGTCTCTGGCAATGGCCGTGCGCAGGATGCCGCCCAGTACGTCGGTTTTTTCGAAAACCGTGGGGGCATGGCCGAGGCGCGCCATGAAATACGCGGCAGACAATCCTTCCACACCGCCGCCGATCACGGCCACGGTCTTGTCCGTGGCCGGGGCTTTATAGGGCTGAATCCGTTCCGGCTGCTTTCTCTCGTAATCGCAGACAAACCGCTTCAGATCGTTGATGGCAACCGTTTCATCCTGGAGCAGCCGGCGGCAGTCAAATTCGCACAGCTGCGGACAGATCCGGGAGATAACCGCGGGGAAAGGCATTCTTTCCTTGATCACGGCCAGAGAACCGGCATAGTCCCCTTCCTGGATCCGTCCCACATATTTTCTGATGTCCAGGCCGGAAGGACAGGCCCGCTGACAGGGCGTGGTACAGTCTTCCACGGTGTATTCCCGGATGATCCGCCGGGTCACGGATGTGAGACGGATGATGTTTTTGGGACAGATCTTTTCACAGGCCCCGCATCCGGTGCAGTTTTCTTCATTCACCACGGGCAGCCCGTCCGGCCCCATGGACAGGGCGTTGAACATACAGGCGGTCACGCAGGTGCCCAGACCCAGGCAGCCGATATGACAGACTTTCATGCCTCCCAGAAGCATGGCCGCGGCCCGGCAGTCTCTGATTCCCTGATAGGCATAAGCCAGGTCTGCCTTGTTGTTGCCATAGTAACAGCCCGGGGCGGCAAACTCCGGTTCCGTGTCGGTCACCGTCACCCCCATGATGCCGGCAATGGCCTGGGCCACATCATCCCCGGCTGCCACACAGGAATTGACACTGGCTTTTCCCTCCACAATGGCCTGGGCATTGGCCGTGCACCCGGGCAGTCCGCATCCCCCGCAGTTGGCGCCGGGCAGTACATCGTCAATAGCCAGAACCTTGGGATCCTCATACACATAAAACGCCTTGGACGCGATCACCAGGGCCGTGCCGATGACGACCCCCAGTCCCCCCATCATCAGAATCGATTGAATCATGCCGTATCCTCTATGGTTTTTTTTGTGTTATTTTCCGATACCGGCCGGTTGCGCCGGAATAATCCTGTACTGTATAACCATCTGCGGGCCGAAATGTCAACCATATCCCTGAATTTGATTGATTATTTCGGCAGCAGGAGCACCGTCACTCTCCCGGCAAAACCAGGGATTTCACCGCAGACATATACAAATCCAGGCCCCGCATGAAAATTTCGTTGTGACCGGCTCCGGCAATTTTCACCCGTTTTTTTCCAGCAGGCCCGCCTTTGCCGGAATCTGTGACACCCGGTTCAGCATACCGGCCAGGCCCCACCGGACCGCGGCCCTGAACACCGGCCGTACCGCCAGCACCCTGAGCAGCACGTGAGCTGTGCGGTGAAACGATTTCCGGTTGGCTGCCGTATTGAACAAAGCCACCATCAACGCGTCATGGTCCCGGTCTTCTTTTTGCAGCCGAAGGGTGCTGCGCTTCAGCAGGACCTGGTCCACATAATCGGCCCGGATATGCCCGTCTTTCATGACCCGCTCATACAGCGGGGTACCTGGATAGTACATCAGTTTGTGGTCATAGATTTTCACGGGCCGTTCAATGGGATGCCCGGGAATCCGCTTCAGAATATCCAGGTAGAACCGCAGCACCGCATATTTGTCGTCCAGGGTGTCATAGGGGTTGTCCGAGATCACATCGATCATCACCCGGATGCCCCGGGCCATGACCATTTCCAGTTTGTCCAGGTACGCGCGCCGGTCCAGGGAACGGTTGAATATCTCCCGGCTGATCCGGGTGCTGCCGGACTGCAGCCCGATCTTCAGGTACCGCAGATCCAGGCCGCTGTTCACCAGAATATCCAGCTTTCTTCGGGTAATCTGCCGGGTGTTGGCCTGGACATAGAACACCGGCAGATCGATCTGATCCATGTACTGTGCAAGAAACCGGGTCATCCGGTCTTCTGAATTGAGAAAAAAATCATCATCATCGACGATAATCCGCTTCAAATGGGGAATATGGTCCTTTGCCCACGCCAGCTCCTCGATGACCCGGTCCACGGCTACCTTGCGGACATAGGGGCCTTTGCCCTCAAACAGGGTCATGAGCCGGCTGTTCAGGCAGTAGGCACATCCGTAGGGGCATCCTCTGACCATCAGCACGCTGTATGTGGACAAAGAGGCCGGGATCTGTTGTTTCATGGACGTCAGGCCCGATTCGGTCAGCACCCGCCCGTTCTCCAGATCCACCCGGGGGATGGGCAGTTCGTTGACATCCAGCATGGGCGGCAGGGGATTGATGACCGGATCACCGTCCGGCGACACAAACCCCAGGCCCGGTATCTGCTCAACCGGCACATGATTGAGCAGCTGTTCCATGACAGTTTCTCCTTCACCGGCGCACACCAGGTCCGCATCCTCCAGAAACTGAACCGGATCGGCAATGACGGGGGGCCGCCCCAGATCACCGGGGCCGGAATCCGGTCTTTCAGGTATTGGGAGATCTGACGGCACCGGGGTATCAGATGGGTGGTCAGAATCGTGATGCCCACCAGGTCGCAATCCTGGCAGTATTTGGCCAGGATCTCGAGGGCCCGGGCCGGCATCGGCTCAAACACGGCCTCTTTGCGGCTTTCGTAATGGATGATGGACACCCGGAACCCCCGAAAGGTCAGGTACGCCCCCAGATGTCTGACACTGAAATTTTCAATATGGGCATTGTTGATGAGCACGGCATGTTTCATAACCCCGTGATGTACCAGAAGCCGCAGAATTTCTCAAGCCGTATGATGGATGGTTTCCGGGGTGATGCCGCAGCATCCGCCAATGACGTCAACGCCCGGGTCCCGGATTTTTTTCATGCCCTCAGCGAACAGGGTATCGCTTTGTGGATAAACCATTGATTTTCCATCAGCGCCCTTGCTTCAGATGTCAGAGGAATGAGATCGCTTTTATCCAGAAGATCCAGATTGAATTTCCGGTTCAAGGCGGCAAAATGCTGTAACCCGAATGCAATCTTGTTGAGATAGGAAAAAACCCCGATGGCCCCCGTGGAAAATTGATTGGCCCGGGTGCCGTATAGGGCCCGCAGATCCGGCAGATCGCAGAATATTTCCTCGATAGTGGACCCATAGGACTTGAATCGTTCCGGCACCTGGCCGTTTCTGATCTGCTCCCCAATGGTTTTCCCGGTCATGGCAGCGGCCATGGAGGCCCGGCACAGCCCGATTCCCCGCACATGACCCTCCCCGTACGCCAGGCCCTTGAACACCTGATCCTCACTGGCAAACCCGCCGGTCATCACCATGGCGGGCAGGCGGCATCCTTCCGACTGAAGCTTGTTGCAGATGCGTACCACGGCATCTTCCAGGCAGATGGTGGGCAGTGACCATTCGTTCATCATTTTTGATGGACTGTAACCGGACCCGCCGCCGGCCCCGTCAAACGTGATCATGTCCACTTTGGCTTCACACGCGATGCGGATCACCTGCTCAATGTCTGCCCGGTCATATCCTGCCATCTTGAAATAAATATTTTTTGCCCCCATATCCCGTAACATGGCAATATGGTCTGTCAGGGAGGTTTCAGTCCACAGCGGCAGCCGGCCATAGGTGTAAAAATTGGGACACACCCCATCTTCATAGGCTTTTTGAACCCCCGGGTCCCCCGGGTCCGGATACACCAGGTTCCCCTGCTGCTGTCTGGCCAGCGCGGCGTCAAGTCCTTTGACCCGGATGACCGGCTGGGTGCCTTTGGCCCCCTGCCCGAATTTGATCTCAATGGCTTTGGCCCCGTATTTTTTTATGGCGATTTTGGGCACACCCATCAGATCATCATCCACGTTGCATTGCAGAACAATCTGCCCATACCCTCTGTCATATCTGGCAAAGCAGCCCAGGGTTCTTTCCAGCAACGGGAAATCCGTCACCTGTCCATGATCGATTTTCAAATCCGGTTCATTGTTTCGGGCATGTTCCCCGATCACACAGGTCACACCGGCCATGGCCGCTGCGGCAAAGTAGTCTTCCCAGTTCAGCTTGATCAACGCCGGCAGGATCACCGGCATGGTCATCTTGATCGGGTTGAAAAAACCATACGTCTGTTCCAGGTCAACATTGAAGATAGTGGCATCATCACCGGTTTCAGAGACACCCTGAGCACCGAACACGCGACCATTGATATTGAAATGAGAAAAATCAATGGGATACTCTTTTTCCGATGCAATCTGATTGTTCCCTGTGGTGGTCGGGTACACGGTCTGGGCTCCCAGCACGGCCGCCTGGGCGATCTCGCAGGTGCCGTTGCAGTCTTCGGTGCAAAATGAACACATTCCCGACTGCGGAGAGACAAAAGCGCTCCGGTTTTTCGCAAACGTAAATCCGGAACTTGATTTTGGTGAATAGGACATGGGATTATAGGACCTCTTTGTAGTTACGTAACATTTCTATGATATCGTTTCTACCCATCATTTTCTCTGTCTCCATCCGCAGACAGCCGCGGCAGATAAATGTTGAAGGTGGTGCCCTGGCCGGGTTCACTGTATACATGGATAAAGCCGTTATTCTGGTTCACAATGCCATGCACGGTGGCAAGCCCCATGCCGGCGCTTTTGCCAAACTCCCTGGTGGTGAAAAACGGTTCGAACAAATTGTCCAGGATGTGCTTGTCCATGCCGCAGCCATTGTCACTGACCGCCAGCAGCACATACTCACCCGGGCGGGTATCTGAATGGCGGCTGCAATATTGCGCGTCAAATGATTTTTTTTCTGTTTTTATAAAGATCCTGCCCGTGCCCGCGATGGCGTTTTGGGCATTGGCACAGAGATTGACAAGAATCTGGTCGATCTGAATCGGATCCATTTTCACGGGCCACACGTTCGTGGACGGCTTCCAGATCAGGTCGATGTCTTCTCCAATGAGGCGGCGCAGCATATTGAGCATGCTTTCCACGGTATCGTTCAAATCCAGCTGTCTGGGGGAAATGGTCTGTTTTCTGGCAAAAGCCAGCAATTTTTTTGTGATATCCGCCGATCGCTGGGCGGCTTTTTGAATCTCTTTCAGGGTCGAGTACAGATCGTGATTTTCATCTGACTGCAACAATGCCAGTTCTGTGTGCCCCAGGATCACCCCCAGCATATTGTTGAAATCATGGGCCACGCCGCCGGCCAGACGGCCTACGGATTCCATCTTCTGGGCCTGGAGGAGCTGGGTCTGGAGTTTTTTATTTTCCGTGATGTCCTGAACCGTCGAAATCATGAGTTTCTGTTCATGCACAGGAATGTTCTTGGCGGAGACAAACCGTTTTTCACCATCCTGCCTGGTGATTTCCATCCCTTCCCAGATCATTCTTTCAGGGTCTCCGGATTCAATGTCCCCAAGAACCTTCCCCATAATTTTCTTCCGATATTCCGGGTCCGGATATGCCTTGTGAAAAAACGTGTCAATGTTTTTGAGATCCTGTTCGGGCCAGCCATAGATTTCTTCGAATTTCTTGTTGAGGTATACGGCTTTTTCTTCCTCAGTGGAATTGACCGCCAGTCCGATGGGCAGATTGTCCAGAATCGTCTGAATAAAATGATTTTGTTTTTCAAGGTCCTTCTGATATTTCTGTCTCGATTCTTCCGCCTGTCTGCGCTCAGTGATGTCCGTCACGACACCCATGGTGCCGATAAATTCACCACTTTGTTTGTCAAACCGAGGTCCGGCGCCGATCATTACCGGAAATTGCTGCCCCTCTTTATGGTGCAGAACAATTTCATACCGGTCCGTATGTCCCCGGGCGCGCCTGGCTTCCGCCGCCTGAGCAACCGCCTGCTGTTGGGCCGGTACCATATCCAGCCAGCTTTTCCCGATGATCTCTTCGGGCGGATATCCCAGCATTTCCGACAGCCGCTGATTGATGAACGTGACCGTCCCCTGCGTATCGGTCAGGACAAGGCCTTCGGTCATGTATGTCATGATTTCTTCCGTCAGGAACCGGGCATCGTGCAGTTTTTTTTCCAGTTCCTGAACCCGTCTTTCCAGTTCTTCACAAGCAGGATTTTGTTTCATACCGGTTCTCTTTCCATGCCCATCGCAGGCAATTGTTTTATTTTATGGATATTTTCCATCACAAAACCTTCCCAGCTTTGAATAATTCACGGGTTCCCCCCTGACGCGCTCCAAGCAGTGCGACCGCAGGTACTTGTTCGATTTTCCTTTTTATGTCATTTGTCATCCATCGAGAAATCATACCCTGCAATGTAAGATATCTATTCCGAAATAACAAGGCATATACTGCAAACCGGACTTCTGGCTGATCCTCCTCAAACAGTGACACCTCCCGGCTCTTTGACAAACCCGGGTCCGGACATCGTTTCAATACCATTTGCCGAAAATGGCAGCGTTGCCAAATTCGGCAAATGCCGATTTATCCCGGGAATTCACTGTTGCACAGGTGGCGCAAAAGCACGGCCGGTCTGATCCCATGTTCTGGTCTCTGGCCCTGGAAGACAAGGAAGACTTACTTGTTTCCTGCCTGACCCTTTGAGCGCCGTTCACACCCCCTGGTCCGGCAAAAGATCCAGTGGCAGAAAAATCGTGAACGTCGTGCCCCGGCGCTTGACCGATTCCACGGTGATGGTTCCCTGGTGCTGGGTGATGATGTTTCTTGCGATGAACAGGCCGAATCCCGTGCCCTTGACCTGTTTGGAAGAAAAGAACAGATCAAAGATCCTGGCTTTGGTTTCCACGTCCATGCCGCACCCGTCATCCTGGATACGGATCACCAGCTGATCACCCTTTTCTTCGATGGTCAGGCGGATGATGTGACCGGTCTGGTCTTTGTCTTCCACACAGGCATCCACGGCATTATCCAGCATATTCACCAGCGCGGACATCATGGAAGACGGATCCAGGTTCAGGGTGGCCGGGGCGTTGTCCGATTCCACCTGAAAATCGATGGGATGGCTGGCCAGTTTCATTTTCATGGTTTCCTGAATGTCTTTGATAAACTGTTCCAGGGGCACGGACTGAATATCCATGGACCGTTCCTTGGAATACAGCAGGATATCCATGATCAGCTGCTTGATTTTTTCCACGGCCTGGGACAGCAGATCCATGCCTTCGGCAATATCGTCAAAATTCTTTTTTTTCAGGCCGGACCGGGCGATGAACAACCCGCCGTCCAGGTTGGTGAGCAGGCCTTTGATGTTATGGGATACCGTGCCCAGCATCAGGCCCAAAGAGGATAAATGATCCGTGAGTTTGGATTTTTCCAGCACCAGCAGTTCCAGTTTCTGGGTATATTCCACCAGTTTCTGCTGGGCAATGAGCTGATCCACGGCCTTGGTCACGGCGATTTCCAGGATGTCCACGTTCACGGGTTTGGTAATGAAATCCGTGGCCCCGAATTTCAGGCTGTCAATGGTGAGATCCATGTCCCCGTGTCCGGTGATCATGATCACCTGGGTGTCCGGAGACCGGCGTTTCACCTGTTTGAGCAGTTCAATGCCGCCCATGACCGGCATTTTGATATCCGTGATCACAATGGAGGGATGATGGTCTTCAAACAGTTCCAGGGCTTTTTTACCGTCCGGGGCCAAAAGCACTTCATGCCCCATGTCCATGAGTGCGATCTCAAGCACCTCTCTGATATCTTCTTCATCGTCCACGATCAGAATGGTGAAGGGTGTCTTGTCCATGAACGCCTCCTTTCAGGCATAGTCTATGTCCTCGTCCGTTTCCTCGGGAACCGGAAAAACCAGGGTGAATTTCGCGCCGCCATCCCGACGGGTGCCCACCTGGATATCTCCTTTGCAGTCCTTGACGATGCCATAGGAGATGGACAGACCCAGGCCCGTTCCCTTGCCCACTTCCTTGGTGGTGAAAAACGGTTCGAACAGACGGTCTTTTGCCTCTTTTTTAATCCCGATGCCTGTGTCGCTCACCTGGACGACCACCTTGTCATCCGCCACAAAGGTGTGGATGACAATCCGGTCCGTGCCGTCATCCCCCGTTCCCCGGGCGGCCCATTTGGCTTCGATGGCATCCTTGGCATTCATCACCAGGTTGATGAACACCTGTTCCAGGCGGTCGGGATCGGCCAGGATGTCGGGCAGCGCGTCGTTTTTCTCCCATAGTACCTGGATTCCCCGGATTTTCAACTGTTGATTGAGCATGTCAAAGGTCTGCTGGATCACGTCATTGATCCGGGTTCTCACCAGCCGGACATCTGATTTTCTGGCGAACTGGCGCATGTGCTGGATGATTTTGTCGGCCCGGTCCACATTGATGTCGATTTTTCCGATCAGTTTGTGAAAAATCTCTTCCGTGACAGGTTCCTGGTTATGGATCTTTTTCAGGCAGAAGCTGGCGGATGATTTGATGACGGACAACGGCTGGTTCAACTCATGGGCGATGCCCGTGGACATCTCGCCCAGAGTGGCCATCTTGCTGGCATGGAGCAGGTGCTGTTCGGTTTCCAGGCGCTGGGTGATGTCATTGATGGTGATCAGAAACACGTTCTGGCCCGAGTATTCCGCCGGTGCCACCCACATGTCCACATCGATTTTCCTGCCGTCCGCCTTGATGTGCTGGACCTTGGAGATCTCTTTTCTGGATTTGACCTGCCGGATCATGTCCGCCTGATCCTCCTGGGGGAAAAAATCACTGAACCATTTTCCCGTCAGGGTTTTTTTGCCCGTATGATACAGTTCCATGGCCTTGATATTGCAGTCCAGAATCTGAAGCGTCTTTTGATCCACCACAAACACGGGATTGAAAATATTGTTGAAAATGGCATGGTATTTTTCTTCCGATTTTTTCAGGTCCTGCTCCAGGTGCCTTCGCTCCGTGATATCGATACTCATTTCCATGCCTGCCACAATAGTGCCGTTTTCATCCCGCATGGGGGCCGTGATGAATATCCAGTGTTTTTTCCGGCCATTGCGGCCGATGCCTTCGGACTCCCCATAATGGGATTGACCATCGGCAAAGGTTTTTTCCACGGGGCAGTCCGGGCATCGATGGTCCAGCCCTTTATAGGCCCGGTAGCAGTAATCTCCGGGCTGCGGATCGAACCGTTCCTTGAACGCCCGGTTGTACTGGATCAGCCGGAAATTTTTGTCCTGCACGGCAATCATGCAGGGTGCATTGTCAAACAATGACTGATACTCATTTTTCTGTTTTTTCAACGCAGCCTGGTGGGCCCCGATCTTTTTACCCATCTGCCGGATCGCTTTTCCCAGGGGCTGAATTTCATGGTCCCGGCCGATATCGATATCTGCCTCGTAATCCCCGCTGGCAATGCGGCGGGTGCCTTCCACCAGTCGGATGATGGGTTTTTTCACAAAAAACAATGTGGTCAAAAAGATGATGACCGATGTGATCAGAATCGTGAAAAACGCCAGGCTGAGCACACCCTGTTCCATTTTCACCACCCGGGCGTCCGTCTCCTTCAACGACACCACCACATCCAGGGCCCCTAAAATGGTCTGATCCTCGGGATGAAAATGGCAGTCGCTGGAAGCGCACCCGGGATCATTGCAGATGGGCTGAACAATCCCTAGCAACCGGTGTCCGTCCGGTGATTGAAAGATCCGGGTCCGCTCCTCCAGGGAAATATCCGAGGGGGGCGGGTCCAGTTTGTGGCAGATATCACAGGCCACGGCCTTGATATCCACGTACTGCTCCACCTCATGGGGCTGATTGGTGAATTTGATCTGGCCTTCCTTGTTGTAGATGCGGATGTTTTCGATTCCCGGCTGGCGGGCGATATTGTTGATGATCTGATTGATGTCGTCCCGGGAATTGAGCATCATGGCATAATGGGTGCCCAGTTTGATGGAATTGCTCAGCCGGTCCGTGGATGCGATATGGGTTTCCATGTTCCGGGCCTTGAAATTCCGGACATTGACAAACGCCCACAACGAAATGGACAACACCACGGTCAGGCTTACAATGAAAATAAGCCGGAACACCAGGCTGTGCCGGAAATATTCCAACAGACGAGTCATGGTACCACCCGGGACAGCACGGGCGTGAGATCGGACAGGTTCATGTCACAGCCCAGCGATTCGGCCGGCATCCCCAGCGCCAGTCCCAGAAACTGGGGCAGATACAGGACCGGTACCGGCCGGGGCTGAAACTGCTCCAGGTTCATCTGGCACATGGGACACACCGTCACCACGGCATGGGCGGTCGCTGCCTGGTCCAGGATCCGTCCCACCAGGGTTTTTCCCACCCCGGGTTTGGTGGTGGCCGTGGAGGCCCCGCAGCACACCCCCCCCATGTCCCATGCCAGCACATCGGCCCCGGTGGCACGGATCAGGGCATCCATGGACCGGGGATGTTCCGGATCATCGAATGTGGCATAGGGCCGCAGGCATTGACACCCGTAATAAGGCGCGATCACGAGCCCTTTCATGCGGTTTTCAGAAAGCTGCGCCACCCGGTCCACGGCCCCGTCCCGGTTCAGCACATCCAGCAGGTGCCGGACCGGCACGGATGTATGGACGGCCAGACCGTCTTTTTCCAGAACCCGGTTGACCCGATCCTGCAGGACAGGATCCCCGAGAATCTCTTCCCTGGCTTTTTTCAGGTTCAGGTAACACGCACTGCAGGGCACCAGCACATCCTGCCCCGTCTGTGTTTGTTCCGCCAGGGCCAGATTCCGGGCCGGCAGCACCACGGAAAGCAGTTGATCCACGCACTGGGCCGCCGTGGCCCCGCAGCAGGTCCAGTCCGGTATGTCTGTCAGACGGCTTTCCAGGGTCTCCAGCAGGGCCCGGCAGGAGATATCATACTCTTTGGCCGTGCCTTCCAGGGAGCAGCCCGGATAATACAGATAATCCATGTCATGGCTCCTCGATTTTTGCCCGTTCAAACAGGGACGTCAGCCTTCCCGGTCCCCCCGAAGGCAGGTGCGGGTGCAGCTTGCCTTTTGCCAGCAGCCGGATACCCATCCCCGTGTATGCCAGGGGGACCCGGGGGTCTTTGACCGCCAGAAAATACCGGGCCATCATTTCGGTTTCCCGGACCCGGCCGTATTGGCGGATATTGTCCATAAACGCTTTGTAAAACCGGGTGGACCGTTTGAACCGGTCCAGGTCCAGACCGAACGCCACCTGCTTGAGTTCGGCCATGGCACGGGTCAACGGCAGTCCCCGGGGGCAGCGCAGGGTACACACATAACAGCTGGCGCACAGCATGAACGTCTGGCTCGAAAACACCATGTCTACCCGGTCCGTCAGCACGGCCCGCCACATCCGCCGGGGGGTCATGTCCATGAATCCGGCATTGGGACAGGAACCGGAGCAGGTGCCGCACTGGATACAGGTGGCCACCTGTTCCTTTACCTGTGCCAGCTGCCGGGTCAGGTCCGGCCGGGCCGCCAGTTTTTCTTGTATGTCTGTCAGGTGCATATCCCCTCCTTTACAAAGGCTCGTTGAGCACGGCATGGATGGTCGTCATCATCGGCTCCGGGGACCGGCCCGCCGCCACGGCGGCCCCGGACGGACACGCGGCCGCACAGATACCGCACCCCTGGCAGGCCAGCGGGTCCACCATCAGCGTGCGGGTTTCCGGATCGACAAACCGGGCGTTGAAAGGACACGCATCGATACAGATCTGACACAGGCTGCAGAAAGCCGGTCGTACCCGGGCCGTGTCCTGACCTGGAGAAAAGAATTGCCTGCCCAGCAGAGACACTGCTTTGGCTGCGGCGGCCCGGGCCGACGTCAGTGTCAGGGCCAGGTTTCCCGGTTCCAGACAGATACCGCAGGCCAAAACCCGCGGATCCACGGCTTCCACGGGCCGCCACTTGATATCGGCCTGATCAAAGAATCCGGACCGGTCCAGATCCGCCCCGAACATTTGCGCCAGATTCCCGGGCAGACCCGGTTGAACGCCCTGGGCCAGCACCACGTAATCCGTGACCATTTCCATGGCCTGCCCCAGGATCGGATCGGTCCAGGCTACACGGCACCCGGTGTCGTTTGCTGTCAGTTCCGGCGCATCACCGGATTCATACGGCACAAACACCACCCCTTTTTCTCTGGCTTCGGTATACGCGGCCTCCGTCAGGCCCGGGGTCATCATGTCCCGGTAAAATATCACCACCCGGGTTTCCGGGTTGCCGGCTTTCAACCGCATGGCCTGGTCCAGGGACCGGGGGCAGCAGACCCGGGAGCAGTATTCCCGGCCGGGCACCCGGCTGCCATGGCACTGAAACAGGGCCACCTGAAGCGGTCCGTCAGTATCGATGGCCTCCTGATCCAGGGCCTGCTGAAACTGCTGCTGGGTATAGATGCCGGATCCCGGGTTCGGCTCGGACATGTCAGACCCTGCTTCCGCACCGCCCGCCGCCAGCACCACCACCCCGTGACGGACTTCAAATCCGGAAGGCTTATCAGATGGCGGACCTTCGGTTGTATCTTGTCCGGGCCTGTCCGCATCCGCGGCTTTTGCTGCCTTTTCAACCGGAGTCAACCGGGTGACCCATCGCCCGGGGCGGCCCGTTGTCTGGGCCACACAGGTGCGGGTATGAATATTGATCCGGTCATGGGCCTGGACCGCGGCCATCTGCTGTTCCAAAAAAGCGTCCGCCCCCTGGATACCTGATTTGAGCCACACCAGATTTCCCCCCAGATGATCGGTTTTTTCCACCAGGTCCACGTCAAACCCCTGATCTGCAATGGCCAGGGCCGCGGTCATACCGGCGATCCCCCCGCCGATCACCAGGGTCCGGGGAAAAAGAGATATGCCGGCTGCCCGCTGGTTCGTCGATTCCGCCTGCTCCGGATGCTCCGGATGCTGAACTGTCCGGCGCCCGGCTGCCGCCATCATCTGCATGGCGGACAGGGCTGCCGCCGTTGCCCCGGTCACGGAATCGTGAATATCTTTGGGTCCCGTGGCACTGCCGCAGGCAAAGATCCCCGACCGGCGGGTGTGTGCGGGTAAAAATGATTCCGGCCGGACAAATCCCCAGTCATCCGCGGCCAGTTCCTGGTCTTTGACAAACCCGGTCAGAAACGCATCCGGGTGCTGTCCCGGCGCC
This sequence comes from Desulfotignum sp., assembly GCA_011389555.1. Lineage (GTDB taxonomy): Bacteria > Desulfobacterota > Desulfobacteria > Desulfobacterales > Desulfobacteraceae > Desulfotignum. The sequence continues at coordinate 66,404 of JAABUD010000278.1, forward strand.
AGGACCACCAGGTCGAACAAAGATTCTTTCCGCTGTCCGGACGGGTCCAGCCACACCACGGGTATGCCGGTATCCTCTTGTTTGAGGCCCGGGGCCAGTGAATGGACCCGGGCCCGGACAAACCGGACCCCCGCCGCTTCCGCCTGCCGGGCATATCCATCCGAGGCCTTGCCCCCTGTGCGCAGATCCATGTAAAACACACAGGCTTCCGTCACCCGGGGATACATGGTTTTCGCCAGCAGGCTCTGTTTGATGGAAATCATACAGCAGGTGGTCGAACAAAACGGGGTGCCGGTCTGGATATCTCTGGACCCCACACATTGAAACCAGGCGATCCGGGTCACGGGCCGGCCCGTCTGCGGATGCACCAGATCCATTCCTCCGGGGCCGGCATGGCTGAGCATTCTCTCGAATTCCAGCTGGGTGACCACGCCGGGAATCCGGCCATAGCCATACGGGTTGATACCCTGGTCCGGCTGAAAAAATGTGGCGCCGGTTGCCAGGATCAAGGCATCCACGGCTTCATTCCGGGCGTTTTTTGCCACGGACTCTTTGAAGATCCGGTCCACCATTTCGAGCACGGTATCCGGGTCAAAGGGTTTGACCAGATAATCCAGGGCCCCCTGCTTCATGGCTTCCACGGCCGTATCCACGGCCGCGTATGCCGTCATCATGACCACGGCCAGGTCCGGCTGGATCTCTTTGGCCCGGGTGAGCAGCGTCACCCCGTCCATCCCGGGCATTTTGATATCCGTGAGCATCACCATGAACTTTCCGGTTTCCAGAAGTTCCAGGGCTTTGGCAGCGGAATCCGCGGTCTGCACCGGATACCCCTCTTCCCTGAGCCATTCCTTCATGGAATCCCGGACAATTTTTTCATCATCCACCACCAGCACGGGACAATCCTTTCGTCTTTCATCGGTCTCAGACGTGAACGACACCGTGAAATTACCGGGTTCTCCTTTCAGGGAGATCAGATCCGTGGACACACAGATCTCGATGTTTTCATGGAAAAGGCCCCGGCGCAGGCACTGCGGATCCACCCGATCCCGGTCCATCATGGGCAGCAGCCGGCACATGCCGCAGGTGGTTGTGGGAAACTGGGTATCCAGCTGGGACAGCAGTCCCCCCACCCGGTCCGACTGTTCCATCAAAAGCACCTGATAGCCTGCCTGGGCCAGATCCAGAGACGCCCGGATCCCGGAAATACCGCCGCCGATCACCAGGGTTTTGCCGATTTGATCTGTCATGTGACCTCCTTGTTCCCCATCCCCACAATGTCGGTAAATTCCGATTCCTGGAAAACGGACAGGGGCAGCGGTTCCGCATCATCCCTGCCCGGTACGTAATCAAAGGCTTTCCGGGCGTTTCGGGAAACACTGATAAACAGGTCGGACACCGGAATATGGCTGGGGCAGGCCTGGGTGCACTGGCCGCACCCCACACAGGTGCAGCCGATATGGGCCAGGCGGGTCAGATGATAAAACACGGTGTCGTTCGGCAACAAGACCCGACCCCATTTGTCCGCCCAGGACAGGTACTGGGTCGGGGCATAGGCCACGGCATCCGTATTGAACACACATTCTTTGCAATAGCAGACCGGGCACACACTTCGGCAGTTGTAACAATTGATGCAGGCACTGAAAAACCGGTTCAGGGAGTCAATGCTGCCGGTCTGGTCGAGCATTTCTTCATCCATGGCCTGAAATCCTTCTGTGCGGTCCTTTTCCAGTTCCGCCAGCAACGTCTCGCGCGGATCCGGCTTTTGTCCGTCTGTCAGGTTCAGCGCGGCCAGCATTTTTTCGCCTTTCTGTGTATCGGCCTGCAACAGGATCTCCCGGTCCAGGTCCCCTCCCATCAGCATCACAGACACATCCGCGTTTACCGGATACGGGGTGTCGCACACCTGGCAGGCCCGGGACACGGGCCAGTCATCCACGGGTCCCACCGGGTTCCGGTACACGGAATGAATCCATTTTTCCACCGCATCAGCCGTGTTTCCCCGGGCAGCCCACTGGTCATAATCACTGCGGGACAGGGCCATGGGACAGTCCATCCCGATAATGACCACGTCTTCTCTGGCGCCTTGTCTGAGTTTGGTCAGTTCCACAAAGGCCCGGATCTCGCAGGGACGAAGCCACACCCCGATGGTGGCGCCGGCCCGGGCCCGGGTCAGCCGGGACACCATGGGCCCGGCATTGACAGAAAAGCCCGGACTCAACGGGACCGTGCCATCCATCTGATCGGCAGAAGTGATCAGGCAGGGTTTGATATGCGGAGAATCGGAAATCCGGGACGGCACCAGCACCGCATCCACGGCCCCGGTTTTGAGCATGCGGGCGAAAAATTCCTGAAGGGTCTGGGTGATGGACTGATTCCTGGTTTGAATGGATGCAATCATAATGTCTCCTGTCGTTTTGAACTATCTGTGCCTTGTCTTCAGATGACCGGCTGCTGCCGGGCCTGACATGGTCCCATTTCCCTGATGTCTTCCACGAACCGGGTCATGGTCTGCGCAAACTCAATCCCGTCACTGGCCCCGATCCAGGTGAGCCGCAGCCTTTCCGCATCGATGCCGAACCGGGGCAGAATCTGTTTCAGCAGCTTGATCCTGCGCCGGGCTTTGTAATTGCCGTTGATATAGTGGCAGTCCCCGGGGTGACACCCGGACACCAGCACGGCATCGGCCCCTTCCAGGAACGCCTGGATCACGTACTGCGGATCCACCATGCCGGTACACATGACCCGGACCAGCCGGACATTGTCCGGATATGTCAGGCGGGAGGTGCCGGCCAGGTCCGCTGCCGTATAGGTGCACCAGTTGCACACAAATGCAATGAGCACCGGTTCGAACGTATCTGTGGTCGAAGACGGGTTTGTGACGGGTGATTCCTGCTCTGGTTCCATAACGGTCTGGGTCATGGGGGTTTCCTCCTGCTCAAAAATTCATTCACATTTGACGGGCATATTAGAACTCCGCCAGCACGCCGCTGATTTCGGCAAACATCTGTTTCCGGGTGAAATGACGGCTCACGGCCGCGCCGCTGGGACAGGCCCCGGAACAGGAGCCGCATCCCTTGCATACCGCTTCGTTGACCACGGACACCTGCCGGTCTTCATCAAATTCAATGGCCCCATAAGGACACAGCACCAGGCACAGCTGGCATCCGGCACAGATATCCGGATCGATACTGGCCACGGTGGGAGAAATCTCCACCCGGCCCCGGGCGGCCAGGGACAATGACTTGGCCGCGGCCCCGGATGCCTGGGACACCGCGTCCGGGATATCCATGGGTTTCTGGCAGCACCCGCTCAAAAACACGCCTTCCGTGGCCGTGTTCACGGGTCCGAGTTTGGGATGCTCCTCCAGAAAAAAGCCGTCCGACCCCTGGTTGAGCCCCAGGACCCGGCCGATTTCCCCCGCATCCTGCCGGGCCTGGATGGCCGTGCACAACACCACCATATCCACGGGCACTTCGATCACCTCTCCCATCAGGGTATCTTCCGCCACGGCCACCAGCTTTTCCGAATCCCCTTCAGATCCGGGTTGGTGGGTGATCCGGGCCACCTTGCCCCGGATGAAAATGGTCCCTTCCTGCTGGCACCGGTTGTAAAACTCTTCATACCCTTTGCCGAAACAGCGCATATCAATATAAAAATCATACACTTTGGTGTCATGCCCCACTTTTTCCTTGATCAGGTGGGTGTATTTCAACGCATACATGCAGCAGACCCGGGAACAGTATTCATGAAAATTCACATCCCGGCTGCCCACACAATGAACAATGGCCACGGATTTGGGCGCCCTTGTGAACTGCCGGTCGTGATCCCGCAACAGAATCTGTCCGCCCGTGGGGCCGGTGGCATTGCTTAAGCGCTCGAATTCCAGGGCCGTGAACACATTGGGATACCGGCCGTAACCGAACCGGGTCATGGCGGACGGGTCCAGGGTGTCATATCCCGTGGCCAGAATGATGCTGCCCACCTGGACCTGATACTGCCGTTCCCGCATATCATGATCGATGGCATCGCGTTCGCAGGCTGCCACACAGGCCCTGCATTCGCAGCAGATACCGCAGTTGAGACACCGGCCCGCCTCTGCCAGGGCCTGGTCCGGGGTCAGGCAGGATTCCACTTCGTCAAATCCCTGGATCCGCTGATTTGGATCCATCCAGACGGGCTCGGCCCGGGGAACCGGCCCCGGGGGTTCCGGTGTCAAACCGGAAAACGATCTGTCTTCGGAAACGGGACCGGCCGAATCAGGTGATTCCAAATCAGCAATCCCTTCGTTCGCGGGAGGGTCAAACTCGTCCGCCCGAGGATCAAACCGATCCGGATGCTGGATGAACGCATGGATGTTCCGGGCCGCGGCCCGGCCCTGACCGATGGCCTGCACCACCGTGGCCGGCCCCAGGACCAGGTCCCCGCCGGCAAACACACCGGGTTCCCCGGTCTGAAACGTGACATCATCGACCCTGACCCGGTTTTTTCCCGTGATTTCGATTCCGGGCAGACCCTTCATTCCCAGATCATCCGGATACTGGCCAATGGCCGGAATCAGGGTATCGCAGGGCAGAATGAATTCCGATCCTTC
>JAABUD010000266.1 GCA_011389555.1 Desulfotignum sp.
ATGTGTCACAAACCCGTGATCTGCCGGGTCAACGGCATGCGGGTGGCCGGGGGCCAGGAGATCGGCCTGGCCTGTGACCTGGCGGTTTCATCCGACCTGGCTGTTTTCGGCCAGGCCGGTCCCAAACACGGCTCTTCGCCGGCCGGCGGCGCTTCCGATTTCCTTCCCTGGTTTCTGACCATGGAAGACGCCATGTATAACTGCGTGTCCTGTGAAATGTGGTCCGCCTACAAGATGAAAATGAAAGGCATGATCTCCAAGGTGGTGCCCGTGTTGAAAATCGACGGCCAATGGGTGAGAAACCCCATGATCGAAACCGATACCTATTTGAAAGACGGGGAGATCGTCTACGGGGAGTACAAATCCGGGGATGCCCTGGCACAAGGCAAGGCCCTGCTGAAACAGCATCAGGCCAATGCGGATTTCGAACTCCTGGACAAGGAGGTGGACAAGATCGTCTGGCGGTTCGCCAACCTGTTTCCGGCGTGTCTCGTGAAATCCATCGAAGATGTCCGCCAGAAAAAGAAATTTTTCTGGGATACCATGAAAAACGACCACCGCCACTGGCTGGCGGCCAACATGAGCGGTGAGGCGTTCCTGGGATTCGGGGCCTTCAACACCAAGAAGATCACGGGCCAGGACACCATTGATTTCCTGAAATTCCGCCAGAACATGGCCGCGGCCCGGGACTGGGATATGGAGATGTTTGCGGAAGTGATGGGCAAACCCAAGGAATAACCCTTATGGGGTCAGGCCTGCCTTATTGTCGTTATTTCTCTAATAAAATAACGACAATAAGGCAGGCCTGACCCCTATTTCGTTTGGATGTAGACGTATCCGCCCCGGCCGTAGCCGAACAGGTGAAACAGGTGCAGGTAGTGGGTGGAGAGGGCCCGGTGGAACCGGTGGAAAGATACTGTGTAGGGATACGGCTGGAAGGTATCCACATCCAGGATCGTGACCTCCCCGGTGAAGGGATCAAATCCCCCCACAGGGGAGATGTGGGGAATGTTGAGATCCTGGACCAGGCTGCCCTGATCGAAATGGGCAATGAGGATGCCGTCTCCCTGCCGCTCAAACCGATCCAGCCGATCTCGAAGTGTCCGGCAGAACGCCGCGGTCCGGGCCGGATCCCGGGTCGCCTGAACCACCTCGATTTTCTGGTAATCGATGTGGAACATGTCGAGGCTGGCCGTCACCACCTGACCCAGCACCGGCAAAGGAAGCCCCCGCCGGCCCCGGTATCCGTCCGGTCCCATTCTTTCCTTCCAGTGAGCTGCCGTGACCCGGTCCAGCAGATCCTGCTGGGTCACGGGGGTTGCCGGCATCCGGCCCTGGGTTTCCAGCAGCGTGTTCACCACACAGGCCACAGATGCCACGGAACAGGATGATTCGTGGAACTGTTTGACAGAATGGCGGTAAAGCCCGGCCTTGACCGGATTGCCCCGGCCCGGGGGGGCCAAAGGTTCCCCCCGGGCCCGGGAACGGCCGAATGAACCGGTGGCCGTGAGTTTATGGAAAAAATACCGCAGATACAATACACTGCGCATCAGGAGGAATACAATTTTCATAGGCCTTTCTCTGTTTTTTTATGGTTCTGTCAGAACCAGATATACCCGTCAAGCAAATTCTGAATCAATCAAAAAAAAGGGATCATGCAGACAAGAAACAATTCGATCGACACGGCCGCGTTCGGCGGCAACGGCTGGTCTCCCAGAACCCGGAGCCATGCCATGGAAATCGGGGATATCTGGACCGGCTGCGGTCTGGACAGTGAATGGAAACCATTGAAAACCGTGCTGGTACACCGGCCGGGATCAGAACTTTCCGTGCCCGTGGATGAGCTGCAGAAAGCCAACGGGGCCGTGGGATGCATGACCGGGATTCTGCACAGAGAAATGTGAAAAATCGGGGGGTTTTTATGGGGATTCACAAAAAACCGGCGATTACATATTGATTTTGTTGTCAACAATTTATATATGTCATGGGACATGTAAAAAGAACCCCATACCTGAGGAATATTACATACGGGAGGAACACGATGAAATCATATGCACGTTTGGTCTGCTGGGTGGTGGCGTTGTTAATCATACCGGGACAGTACCTGGTACAGGCGGATAAAGATCCGGAACAGCTCATGCTGCCCACCGGCACCATGACACTTTCGGCCCCGCCCGATGCGGAACGTGACCCTCAGTTGTCTCCGGTGGTGTTCCCCCATTCCCTGCACTTTGCCTATTCATGCAAAGACTGTCACCATGAATGGGATGGCCAGAGCGAGATCCAGAGCTGTGCCGCAGCCGGATGTCATGAAAATCTGTGGGCCGCCCCTCCCGGCACCACGCCTGTGGGGGAAAAACGGATCAAGTCCCTGGCCGGGGCCTATCACCAGGCCTGCCGGGACTGCCACCGCAACGAACGCAACGTCCAGAAAGCCGCGGGAATGAAACGGTTTTACACCGGACCCATCGATTGTGAGGGATGTCATCCCGAACCCCATGCCGAACCGGTCCATGACATTGAAATGCTGCCGGTTCCCACGGGGAATCTGACCATTGCCCCGCCGGAAGAGGTGGACGCCAAACGGGCTGCCGTGGACTTTCCTCATGGGGCCCATTTCGACTACTCCTGCCAGTTGTGCCACCATGACTGGTATGGGGAAGGCGAAGTGGAAGGGTGTATGACCGAAGGGTGCCATGATCAGTTCGAACCGGACCCCTCCACCCGGAACATCAAGGACCCGGTCAATGTATATTATTACCTGGCGGCCTATCACAATACCTGCCTGCCCTGCCACAGGGAATTGCAACAGGAACGAAATGCCTTTATAGACGCCGGTATACTCGATGAGGAAGAACTGCCCGCAGCCGGACCCGTGGCCTGCATTGAATGTCATTGATGCCGGTCCGGCCCGGGATTTTTTCAGGACCGATCACTGACTGCCGGCAGGAAGAATCACTGCCGGCAAAAAAACAGCCGGATCAGGAGGGCGGCTCCTGCCGGATTTCATGGGCCATGCTGTCCAGCACCAGAAACAGGCGGTCCTCTTTTTCCTCCAGATGGTCGGCCAGTGTCATCAATGCCCGCTGGCCGAATTTGATGCGATGCTCCGGGGTGTCAATATACAGGTTGTCATCCCGGATGAACAGCCGGGACGGGTCCAGGGGCAGGGTGTCCGTGGTGTTCAATACCAGGGTCCGGGTGTCTTTCACATCCACCACGAACAGGGCCGTGTCTTCATAGGGGAAATACACTTTTTCCTCGCATCCGTCCCGGATCTGATAGACATGATACCCCTGGTCGTCCTTGCGGATGGATTTGTGAAAATAAGCGATGATTTTGGGGTGTTCGAATTTGCCGTGTTTGTTGTGCCAGATACCGTTTTTATCCATCCAGAAAACCGCGTTTTCTTTGGGAATGATAATCCGTGCCTTTTCAGATGCCATGTCAGCCACTCCTGTTGTCATCAAGATTAATATCTGATCATGGTCTTACCCAAAAAAATCCGGAAGAACAATAGAGAATCCACTTTTTTTTCTCATCCAGACCTGCCCGTGGCCCGGGTGATGCCGCAGCTGACGGCAGCCCTGAATGAGCCCGGACGGGCCGTGCTCCAGGCCCCTCCGGGCTCGGGAAAAACCACCCGGGTGCCCCTGGCCCTGGTGGATGAACCCTGGCTGGCCGGCCAAAAGATACTCATGCTGGAACCCCGGCGCCTGGCGGCCCGGACCTGTGCACGGTTCATGGCCGCATTGTGCCGGGAGCCGGTGGGACAGACCGTGGGATACCGGATTCGCATGGAGACAAAAGCAGGCCCCCACACCCGCATCGAAGTGGTCACGGAGGCGATCCTGACCCGGATGCTCCAGAAGGATCCGGCCCTGGAAGGGGTGGGGCTGGTGATTTTCGATGAGTTTCACGAGCGCCATATCCACAGCGATCTGGGCCTGGCGTTGTGCCTGGAATCCGCGGAAGTACTGCGGCCGGACCTGCGGATACTGGTGATGTCCGCCACCATGGATACCCAGGCCCTGGGCGCGCTCCTGGACCCGGTGAAAGTGATTACATCCAAAGGACGGCAATGGCCCGTGGACACGGTGTACCTGCCCCCGCCCGCCGGCCGCACCGGTCCCCGTCCCTTTGGGGCCGTGTTGACCGGGTGTGTGACAGCGGTGCGTACCGCCCTGGAACACCACACCGGAGATATCCTGGTCTTTCTGCCCGGGGCTGCCGAAATCCGGTACATGGAACAGATGCTGGGCAGAAAAACCGGCCCGGATGTGCAGGTGTTCGCCTTGTCCGGCCGGATGCCGTTCGACAGACAGCGGGCGGCCCTGGCGCCTTCCTTGCCGGACCGCCGCAAAGTGGTCCTGGCCACGGCCATTGCGGAAACGTCCCTGACCATCGAGGGCGTAACGATTGTGGTGGATTCCGGCCTGATGCGAAGGCCCCTGTTTTTTCCCGGCACGGGCCTGACCCGGCTTCAGACCCTGCCCGTGTCCCGGGCATCGGCAGACCAGCGCCGGGGCCGGGCCGGCCGCACCGGTCCGGGCATCTGTTACCGCATCTGGTCCGAACATGTACACAAAGGGCGGGTACCGTTTGCCCGGCCCGAGATCATGGAACAGGACCTGGCCGGAGTCGCCCTGGAACTCGCCCTGTGGGGAGTCCGGGACCCCGATGCACTGAAATGGATGGACCCGCCCCCGGCCCCGGCGTTTGCCCGGGCCAGGGAGTTGCTGCACCGGCTGGAATGCCTGGATGCCCGGGGCCGGATCACCCCCCACGGCAAAACCATTGCCGGATCCGGGATTCATCCCCGGCTGGCTCACATGATTCTGAAGGCGGACCAGGACCGGTCCGGCAACGGGTTCCCGGCCTGCTGCCTGGCCGTGCTGCTGGAGGAGAACAAGGATCTTCCGGGATGCGCCCATGACCCGGATCTCCGCAGCCGCCTGGAAATATTGGCGGCGTGTCAGCAAAACAGGCATCCATTTCGCGAAAAACCTCACAGTGACGATGCCGCGCCGGCAAAAAACCTGCTGGCCGCCTCCCGGCGCCTGGCCCGGAAGCTCAAGATCCGAGAGACGGGCATTCATCCGGAAAACGCCGGCATCATCCTGTCTCTGGGGTTTCCCGAGCGGGTGGCCCGGCGACGGGGACCGTTGTCCTATCTTTTGGCATCCGGCAGCCGTGCCGGTTTCAAAGAACCCAACACCGTGTCCATGCATACGTATATCCTGGCGGCCCATGTGGAAGGCCCCCCGGGGAACGCCGTGATTTTTCTGGGAGCCCCCATTGAATTGCCGGATCTGGAACAGGTGTGGGCCCATGAAATACAGATTCAGGATACAGTGGTGTGGGATCCGGACCGGCAGATGGTTCAGGCCACCCGGCAGACCTGGTTCGGAAAGATCAGGATCCGGCAGGCCCCGTTGCCGGCTCCGGACCCGGAAGCGGTACAGGATGCCATGATCGAGGGTATCCGGCAGATGGGACTGGATGCACTGCCCTGGTCCCGCAAACAGCTGCAGTTTCGTCACCGGGTGTGTTTTCTGCGGGAACAGGCCGGATTCTCTCACCTGCCGGACCTGTCTGACGACAGATTGATGGAAACCCTTGCTTCGTGGCTGGGACCGTTTCTGTCCGGGGTCCGGTCGGCCCGGGACCTGAAATCGGTGGACCTGGCCGGGGCCCTTGCCGCATGGCTGTCCTGGAACGACCGGCAGCAGGTGGATACTCTGGCCCCGTCCCATATCACCGTGCCTTCGGGGTCCCGTATCCCCTTGTCCTATACGGACGGCAGTCAGGTGCTGGCCTCGCCCGTGCTGGCGGTCCGGCTCCAGGAACTGTTCGGCGAGATCCGGACCCCGACCGTGGCGGACGGCCGGATCGCCGTGACCCTGCACCTGCTGTCCCCGGCCGGCCGGCCGGTCCAGGTGACAAAGGATCTGGAAAATTTCTGGAAAAATACCTATAAAGAGGTGAAAAAAGACCTCATGGGGCGATACCCCAAACATGTCTGGCCGGATGATCCATTGTCGGCCGCCCCCACCCGCCGGGCCAAACCCCGGTCAACCGGTTTCCGTCAAGATCGCCTGTCTGATTGATTTTGAATCCAGCGTTTCCTGAACTCGTTTGGAGACAGGACAAACTCTTTTCAAGGGAAAATATTTTGACTTTTACACGGGTTTGATTCCATGATATGTTGACAACTCACAGGTGATCGTGAGAGGTGATCGTGAGTAATGGGAGACGGTTGCGAAAAAAGACGGTGACTGTATCCTGATTTTATCGAAATAACAGTTGAGAAGACACGAAAAATGGAAAAACACCGATCAGAAAGCCCGGGATTTCATTATGTGGGAATCGGCGCTTCCGCCGGCGGACTGGAAGCGATCGAGGACTTTTTTTCGCACATGCCGGAAAAAAGCGGTCTGGCGTTTATCGTGATTCAGCATCTGTCGCCGGATTACAAAAGCCTGATGGTGGAACTGTTGTCCAAAAAGACAAAGATCCCCGTGCACCGGTGCACGGACGGCATGCAGGTCGCTCCCGACAACATTTATATGATCCCGCCAAAGGCAAACCTGTCCATTTTCCACGGCCGGCTGGTGGTAAAGGAAAAAGACTCGGCCCGGGGGATCAATCTGCCCATTGACATTTTTTTGAAATCCCTGGCAGAAGACCAGGCGGACCGGGCCATTGCCGTGATTCTCTCGGGTACGGGCAGTGACGGCACCCGGGGGGTGCGGGCCATCAAGGAACAGGGGGGCATGGTCATGGTGCAGGACGAGGCCACGGCCAAGTTCGACGGCATGCCCCGGGCCGCCATTTCCACGGGGGTGGCGGACTTTGTTCTGCCCCCGAAAAACATGCCGGTCCAGCTGATGGCATATATCGACCACCCCTATGTGGCCAAAAAAGAAAACGCCAGTGCCCTGGTGAATGATCAGAAAGGCCTGACCCGGATTTTTTCCGAACTGCGGGAACGGACCAAGGTGGATTTCACCTATTACAAACCCTCCACCATCTCCCGCCGCATCGAGCGCCGCATGACCGTCAACCAGATCAGTGACCTGGACGAGTATGTGAGGTATATTCAGAAATATCCCGTGGAGATCATGACCCTGTACCGGGAACTGCTCATCGGGGTCACCAGTTTTTTCAGGGATGCCGAGGCCATGAAAGAACTGATGGAAAACTGTCTGCCTTCGCTGATTTCCCGGACCAAAAGCCGGGAGATCCGGTTCTGGGTCACGGCCTGTTCCACGGGGGAGGAGGCCTATACCATTGCGATTCTGGCCAAAGAGGTGATGGAAAAAATCGGGGCCAACAGAGACATCAAAATATTTGCCACGGACCTGGACCGGGATGCCGTGATGCAGGCCGGCACGGGGGTGTATCCGGAGAGTATCACGGCAGACCTCACGCCCCGGCTCCTGGGAAAATATTTTTACCGCAGGGGGGACAATTACCAGATCGCCCGAAATATCCGGGAAATGGTGGTGTTTGCCCAGCACAACCTGGTGAAGGACCCCCCGTTTACCAAAATCGATCTGATCTCCTGCCGGAACCTGCTGATCTACCTGCAGCCCGTGCTCCAGGAAAAAGCCATGCGCATGTTCAACTTTTCCCTGAATCCCGGCGGGATCCTGTTTTTAGGTACCAGCGAAACCATCGGCAACATGACCGACTGCTTCGAGACGGTTCACCAGAAACATAAAATCTACCGGTCCCGGGGAAAACTGACTCCGAATCTGGAAATATCAGAAGTACATACAACCAAAGATTTCAAAGACGCGAAAGAAAGCCGTTCGCAGCCGTTCTCTTTTCCCTACCGGGAGCGCCGCCGGCAGCAGCCGTCTTCGACGGATGCCGTCAACCTGATGAACCGGTTTGTATCCACCCTGGAAGATCAATACCTGCCGTTTTCAGCCATAGTCAACCAGCAGATGGAGGTGGTGCATATTTTTGGTGAAGCCGGTGACTATTTCAAGATTCCCTCGGGCCGGGTGGTGTTCGATATCACCAAGATGGTGGTCAAAGAGCTGGCCATTCCTCTGGCCACGGGAATCCAGAAGGTGTTCAGAACCAAGGAACAGCTGCTGTATTCCAATGTGAAACTCAAGCGGGACAAGGAGACCCGGACGGTTCGGCTGCGAATCGTGCCGCTGCCGGATCAGAAAGCCATGGATCCCCTGGCCGCCGTGTTTTTTGAAGAAACGAAAATTCAGAAAGACACGGAACAGGATCTCATCGAAGCCTATGACCTGGAAGCGGACGTACAGCAGCGGATCGCCGACCTGGAGCAGGAACTCCAGTTTTCCAATGAAAATCTCCAGGCCACCATCGAAGAGCTGGAAACCTCCAACGAGGAACTGCAAGCCACCAACGAGGAACTGCTGGCCAGCAACGAGGAGTTGCAGTCCACCAACGAGGAGTTGCAGTCCACCAACGAGGAGTTGATCACGGTCAATACGGAACACCAGGCCAAGATCATCGAGCTGACCCAGATGAGCAATGATGTGGAAAACCTGCTGTCCAGCTCGGGCATCGAGGTGCTGATTCTGGATGAAAATTACGAGATCCGGAAATATTCCCCGGGCATCAACCGGATCTTTCATATCCTGGACAAGGACACGGGCCGTCCCATCCACCACCTGTCCCACCACCTGGTGGATTTCGATCCCCTCAAGGCGGTCAGGGATGTGGAAAAGAACGCGCAGGGGATTTCGTTTGAAAAAAGCGATGCCGGCGGCCAAACCTATCTGGTGCATGTGCTGCCGTATCATATCGCACCGGACACCTATGCCGGTTTCATGCTCACGTTTGTGGATACCACGGAACTGGACCAGACCCGGAAAGAGTTGATCCAGACCCGGAAAATCGCCGGTGATATTGTCGCCCACATGCCCTCCGGCCTGTTTATTTACGCCGTGAATGACCAGGGAGACCTGATTCTGGAAAGTGCCAACCCGGCTGCCGAAAAACTGACGGGCATCACCCTTGGCCGGTGGCAGGGAAAACCCTTTGATCAGATCTGGTCCCGGGCAGGGGAACAGGGGATTTATGACAGGTTCAGGCAGGTTTTGTATACAAAGAAACCCTGTCGCCTGGATGAGCTGACATATGAGGATGGCGACCATTCAGGCACCTACCGGGTCGCGGCATTTGCTCTGCCGGAAAAAAAACTGGCCGTCAGCTTTGAAGATATCTCGGACCAGACAAAAATGTGCACCCAGCTGGAAGAGGCCCAGCTCAAATACAATACCCTGTTTGAAAGAATGCACCAGGGGGTGGTATACCAGCGTGCAGACGGCCGGATCATTTCCGCGAATCCGGCGGCACAGGAAATCCTGGGCCTGACCCTGGACCAGATGACCGGTAAAACATCCATGGACCCGGACTGGCGGACATTGAAACCGGATGGATCCGAACTTCCCGGCCCGGAACATCCGGCAATGAAGGCCCTGGAAACCGGCCGCCCCGTGAGGGGGTTTGTCATGGGGGTGTACCATCCCCGGCTGAAGGCGCACCGGTGGATACGGGTGGATGCCATTCCGGAATTCAACGAGGGAGAAAACAGGCCGTTTCAGGTGTTTGCCATGTTCGAGGATGTCACGGAACAGGTCGATGCCCGGCAGCAGGATGAACATCAAAAATCAGGAGCAGGCAGCGATGCAGTCGGATGATTTCAAAGACAGTCTCCGGGCAAAGGCAGAAGCCCGGCATACCCCGGATCCGGGGAGAAAAAAGGAGATGAGTGATGAAGCGGTCCGCAATCTGCTGGAAGAGTTGCAGATTCATCAGATCGAGCTGGAAATCCAGAATGAAGAGCTCAGAAATGCCCAGAAAGTCATGGAGGAAAACAGAGACCGGTATTTCAGCCTGTTTGAAAATGCGCCCGTGGGGTATGTGATTCTGGACCCCGCCGGCATGGTCAAGCAGTTCAACACGGCATTCGCGGATATGCTCCAGATCCACGCAGCCAAAAAAACCGGTCTGGTGTTTGCCGATCTGCTGTCCCGGGAAGATGCCGCTGTGTTCAGGGCCCGGTTTGCAGCACTTTTCAAAAATCCGGCCGGAAAGCAGATCAAGGCAACGGTTCGGATGGCAGACGGCACACGGCGCCATGTCCAGATGGCGGCAGCCAGTCACATGCAGAAACAAAGGCATGACAGCTCGGATGATTCGGAGCTGCTGCTCATGGTGACCGATATCACGGAGCTGACCCGTGCCCGGCAGGATCTGGAAACAGCGCTCGACGAGTCCAGAACCCGGGAGCAGGAAATCCAGGGATTGCTCAAAGGGGCCCGGGCCGTGCTTGAACTGGAAACCTTCGAAGCCACGGCCAGAAACGTGTTTGACATCTGTTCGGCCCTGATCGGGGCGACCTCCGGGTATGTGGCCCTGCTGTCTGACGACGGCAGTGAAAACGAGGTGCTGTTTCTCGAATCCGGCGGGTTGCCCTGTGATGTGGATACGGAACTGCCCATGCCCATCCGGGGACTGCGGCAGGTGGCCTATGAAGAATGCCGGGCCGTGTACGACAATGAATTCATGGACAGCCAGTGGCAGCAATACATGCCCGAGGGCCACGTGCGGCTCGATAATGTGCTGTTCGCCCCGCTGATCATCCATGGCAACGTGGTCGGGCTGATCGGTATGGCCAACAAGGAAGGCGGATTTGTTGACAATGATGCAACCATCGCCCTGGGATTTGCCGAGCTGGCCGCCGTTGCCCTGCAGAACAGCCGGCATGCGGACAAAAAAGATATCGCGGAAAAAGCCAACCGGAAACTGATCGCCGAGCTCCAGGAAAGCCTGGCCAATGTCAAACAGCTCAGCGGGCTGCTGCCCATCTGTGCGCACTGCAAAAAGATCCGGGATGATCAGGGATACTGGGAGCAGCTGGAAAGTTATCTGAACAGGCATTCAGAGGTCCAGTTCAGCCATGGCATCTGCCAGGACTGCATGAAAAAGCATTATCCTGAATTTTGCGGGGGGGACCATGGCGGGGGGGCATCATGAATCGGGAACGTGAGCCGGTGCCGGCTGAAAAGACGATCCCTGGCAGCCGGGCAATGATAGAAAGTCTCTATCGCGCCGCCCCCGTCGGCATCGGTCTGGTGGTAGACCGGAAATTGCTGGAGGTCAATGACCGCCTGTGCCGGATGACCCAATATCCCCGGGAGGAACTGGTGGGCCGCGACAGCCGGATATTGTATTTTTCAGATACAGAGTACGAATATGTCGGGACCGAAAAATACCGGCAGATCCGGGAACACGGCACCGGCAGCGTCAAAACCCGATTTTGTACCAAAACAGGAACCATCCTGGATATCCTGCTCAGCTCCGCCCCGGTCGATCCGAATGATCTGTCCGCGGGAGTCACGTTTACCGCTCTGGACATCACCCGGGATATTCAGCTGGAAGAGCAGCTTCAGCAGGCCCGGAAAATGGAGGCCATCGGGGTTCTGGCAGGCGGCATCGCCCATGATTTCAACAACATTCTCTTCCCCATCATGGGCCATACGGAATTGCTGCTGGAAGACATTCCGAAGGACAGCCCGTTCCGGAAAAATCTTAGCAAAATTCATGCCGCATCGCTGCGGGCCCGGGATCTGATAAACCAGATCCTCACATTTTCCCGCCAGGAAAAAAAACGTCCCCGGGTGCTGATCATTCCGCCGGTAGTCAAGGAAGTCATGAAAATGATCCGGGCCACCCTGCCGGCTTCTATTCAGATTATCGAGAAAATCGATGCCGATTGCGGCCCGGTCCGGGCCGATCCCATCCAGGTTCACCAGATCGTGATGAACCTGGCCACCAATGCCTGTCATGCCATGGAAGAGACCAGGGGGAAACTGACCGTCTCGCTGGTCCGGGTCGATCGTGTGCCCCCTGACCTGAAGACCCTGAATGCGACGTCGGGTCCCTGGATCTGTCTGAGTGTGTCCGACACCGGCACGGGCATGGACCGCCTGACGATAAAAAAAATATTCGACCCGTTTTTCACCACCAAGAAACCCGGTCGAGGCACGGGTATGGGGTTGTCCGTGGTCCACGGCATCGTGGCGGACATGAACGGCGGCATACAGGTCCGCAGTGAACCCGGCAGGGGGACGACCGTGGATCTGTTTTTCCCCTGTATCACAGAAGAGCAGGAGGATGACTCCAGGCCGGTCGACGATCGTGTGCCGGGCGGTACCGAAAGGATTCTGCTGGTGGATGATGAAGCAGAAATCGTTTCAATGGAAAAACAGATGCTGGAGTCACTGGGATATCACGTCACGGCATTCTCCAGCAGTGCCGAGGCCCTGGGCCGGTTTGAAACCGCTCCGGACTCCTTCGATCTGGTCATCACGGACATGGCCATGCCCGGTATGAGCGGCGACAAACTGGCCGGAAAGCTGTCGGAAATCCGGCCGGGTATTCCGATGGTGATCTGTACCGGATTCAGCCGGATCATGGACCGTGAAAAAGCGGCCGATCTCGGTTTCAAGGGGTTCTTGTACAAACCTGTGGTGATGAAGGATCTTGCCTGTGCCATCCGGGAGGCACTGGATACCTGACCGGAAAAGGATGAGGAAAATGACGGCCGATGAAAATAGTGACATGAATGATCCCAACGCCGATAAAATCGAGGTACTGATCATCGACGATGACAGTCAGGTCTGCCGGTTTCTGTCCAAGATATTCACCGGTATGGGATATTCGGTTTCCCATGAATTGACGTTGACCCGGGGCCTGTCCCATATGATTTCAGGCAGTGTGGATATTCTGTTTCTGGATGTGAACCTGCCGGACGGCAACGGCCTGGAAGCCATCGAAACGATTCGGCAGTTTCCGTTTCACCCGGAAATTATTGTCATCACGGCGGATGACAACGTGGACGGGGCGGAAATCGCCATGAAATCCAGGGCCTGGGATTACATTCCCAAAACCGGCTCTTCAAAGAATTTCCGGTTCGCTCTGGAAAGAGCCGTGGAATACCGCCGCCAGAAAAAAACCAGGCGGACCCGACATGATATCAGCAGGGAGGGGATTGTCGGAGAAAGCCAGGGCATACTCAAGTGTCTTGAAAAAGTGGCCGTGGCGACCCACAGTGATATCCCGGTCCTGGTCACGGGTGAGACCGGTACGGGCAAGGAACTTTTTTCAAAGGCGATTCATTTCAACAGCGCGAGATACAACGAACCGTTTGTGGTGGTGGATTGCACGGCCCTGCCCGAGCACCTGGTGGAAAGTACGATTTTCGGCCATACCAGAGATGCTTTCACCGGGGCGAACCGGGACAAGACCGGATTGATGAAGATCGCCGACAAAGGCACCCTGTTTCTGGACGAGGTGGGAGAACTGCCGTTCGAGGTGCAGAAAAAATTTCTCCGGGCCCTTCAGGAAAAAAAGATTCGCCCCCTGGGATCGAAATCCGAAATTCACAGTGATTTCCGGCTCATCTGCGCCACCCACCGGAATCTGGAAGAGATGGTAAACAAAGGAAAGTTCCGGGAAGATCTGTTTTTCAGAATCGTTTCTTTGACCGTTCACCTGCCTTCCTTGAAAGACCGGGAAGATGACGTGACACTGCTGGCCACAAATCATATGAAAGTCCGGCATGGCGCGGATTTACAAAATGGGTGTATCATGTCCCGGCCCTTTATGGAAGAGCTGCGGATTTACGACTGGCCGGGCAATGTCAGAGAGCTGTTCAACACCCTGGATCGGGTGTGTGCGGAAGCCGGAGACGGGGCCACCCTGTTTCCCCACCATCTGCCCGAGCACATCCGGGCCTTCAATGTCCGGCACCGGTTCAATGCCCAACCCCGGGAGACCCCGGCATCCGGCCACCCCGGTTTTTCAGGTTCAGACCCGGGAACCAAAGAAACCCTGCCGGAGTTCAAAGACCATATCGAGCTCACCAAAGCCGGTTATGTGCGGAAGCTGATGGCCGTGACTCAGGGCAATGTCAAAGAAAGCTGCCGGATTTCAGGTCTTTCCCGGGGACATCTGTACCGGCTCATGAAGCAGTATGACATCTCCCCCAATGCAGATTCTTAATACCATCATTCCCATATTCAGTGTGATTCTACTGGGCTGGCTGGCCCGGCGAAAGGGGTTTGTCCCGCAGGCATTCATCGGACCCGCCAACCGGCTGGTGTTTTATTTCGCCATTCCCGCCATGGTGTTTGCCGCCATTGCCAGAGGATCGTTGAAAACCGATTTCAACACCGGTCTTCTGGGATGCACCCTGGGGGCGGTGGGGCTGTCTTTCGGCCTGACCTGGATCCTGGGGGTGGTGTTCCGGGTGCCCCGCCGCCGGTTCGGCACCTTTGTCCAGAGTGGGTTCCACGGCAACCTGGGATATATCGGCCTGGCCGTGGCGTTTTATTATCTGGGCCGGGAGGGATTTGTCCGTGCCAGCCTGCTCATCGGGTTTATCATGATTTTACAGAACCTGCTGTCCGTGATTGTTTTGCAGTTTTACAGTGACAGGGAGCCGTCCCGGAGCGGGATCAAAACCGTGCCTGGTAAAATCATGGGCAATCCCGTGATCCTGTCCGCAGTGGCGGGGATCGGGTTTTCATTGACCGGACTGGCACTGCCCATGGTGATCGACCGGACCCTGGAGATTGTTTCCGGCATGGCGTTGCCCCTGGCACTCCTGCTCATCGGGGCCACGTTGAATTTCGATCGGATGAAAGCCCGGCTCAAACCGGTGATCCCCGTCGCCGGCATCAAGCTGGGCATACTGCCGGGAATCGGGGTGGCACTGTATTCCCTCTGGGGGCTTTCCCCGGAAATCTATGTGCCCGGACTGATCCTGCTGGCCTCGCCGTCCGCCACCATCAGTTATGTCATGGCCGTGGAGATGAACGGGGATGCGGATTTTGCCGTGACCGCCATCTCCTTGAGTACCCTGCTGTCGGCCCTGACTTTTTCCCTGTGGCTGCATTTCATCTGAAAAATCCCTTGAAGCCCGATCCTTAATTGACTATATGTATCAAGGATCATTTTTTTACAGCCGTTGCCGCTGATGGAACCGCACATCTGTGGATGGACGGACAAACTGGGTCTTACATGAAAAAAAACAAAAAGATATCCCTGCAGCCTATGCTGGTGTTTCCATTTCTGGGACTGATTTTGCTGTCCGTCTCTCTGGTGGGAATTGTGTCCATGCACAACGGGAAAAAAGCGGTGAATCAGGCAGTGCATCGGTTGAAAATTGAGATGAATACCCGGATCACCGATCATCTGACCCGGTTTCTGGAACTTCCCCACCAGATCAATCAGGTCAATGCCGCCGCCCTTGGCAGCGGCCTGATGGATGCAGGGGACCAGGCAGCCCTGGCCCGGCATTTCCGGGAACAGATCGAGATTTTCGATGCCGTGACCAGCATCAATTTCAGCAACCGGGATGGCGGACTGGTGAATGCCGGCCGGGAAGGGCATCGAGGGGATCTGTACAAGATTGTCACGGATGATTTCAAATCAGGCCCATTCCGCAAATATGCCCTGGACAGCCGGGGAAGGCGTGCGGAACTGATCAGCACGCTTCACCACTTTGACGGCCGGACCCGTCCCTGGTATGTCGAGGCCGTTGAAAAGAGCCAGCCGGTGTGGAGTGAACCCTATGTCCTGTTTACGGGACAGGACCTGTCCATCAACGCGGCCCGGCCGGTGTTTGACGACCAGAACCACCTGCTCGGGGTGGTGGCCGTGGACCTTTTTCTGTCCCATTTGTCCGAGTTTCTGGCCCATCTGAATACAGGGGCTTCCGGCAGGAATATTATCCTGGAGCGCTCGGGACTGATGATCGCGGCCTCCACCGGGGAAAACCCGTTCACAAGATCACCGGAAACAGCGGATTATCGCAGAAAGGGGCTGGACGACAGCACGGATCTTCCGACCCGCGCGGCGGCAGCGGCGTTGCAGGACACCTTTGGCGGGTATCGACAAATCCGGGACCCTGCCTCGTTTGAATTCGACCTGGAAGATGAAACACAGTTGGGCTCGGTCATCCCATATAAAGGTCCTTATGGCCTGGACTGGCTCATCGTGACCGTCATCCCGGAACAGGCGTTCATGGCCCATGTCCCGGACACCCACCGGGCCACCCTCGGATTGATGCTCATCACCCTGCTGGCGGCCGCCGGTATCAGTTATCTGGTTTCCCGCAAAATCACCCGGCCGGTGTCGGAACTGAACACCGCAGCCAACGCCCTGTCCCGGGGCAAATGGGACCAGCAGATCCGTCGTCCGGCAAAAATCCGTGAAATCAGTGACCTGACCGATGCGTTCAACCGGATGGCCAGTCAGCTTGAACAGATGTTCACCGGATTGAACCGGGAGATCGATGAAAGAAAGGCCGCCGAAGCACAGATTCGTCAGCTGGAAAAAGCGGAAAGTCTGGACCGGATGGCCGGGGCCGTGGCCCATCATTACAACAATCAACTGTCCGCTGTCATGGGGAACCTGGAACTGGCACTGATCCAGAAAGATGGGGCGGATCAGGCCGATTTGACCCGGGCGTTGGAAAATGCAATGAAAGCGGCCCGCCGGGCCGCACACATGGGAGATGAGATGCTCAGTCTGCTGGGCAACAAGACCGTGCGGCGCAGCCGGCTGGACCTGGTGGAGACCTGCCGGGGATTTCTCATGGATGTCCGGACCCGGATGCCGGACAATATATCGGTACAAATCCAGTTGCCGGAAACAGGTCTGGAAGTCATGGCCAATGTCGAACAGATGCAGGATCTGCTTGACAACCTGATGCAGAATGCCTGGGAAGCCATGGGCGAAAAAACCGGCCGGATCGTGGTGGATGCAGGTACGGCGGATTCGGCGGATATTCCTCCGGAGCCGCGCTGGCCCCTGACCTTCAGCCCGGATGCGGCCCGGTATGTCCGGGTATCGGTCAAAGATCAGGGAGATGGAATTGCACCGGCCCGGATGGAGAAGATTTTTGATCCGTTTTTCTCCACCCGGTTTATCGGTCGCGGCCTGGGCTTGTCCCTTTCTTTGAGTATTGTCAAATATCACAATGGGTGTATCGCCGTGGAAAGCGTTCCCGGCAAAGGCAGCACGTTTCATGTGTTTCTGCCGCAGGCGGTATGACCTTCCTGTTTTATATGAAACACGGTATACTTGAAAATATTTTTGGAATATGGGCGGTTGATAAAGTATGATAACGTACTACAAAGACCAGGAACCTGGCCCATGCCGTCAATCCTTGTTGCAATTTAGTTCGAGTTTTGAGAAGCTTCTTTATAAAGCAGGAGTGTGCCAATTAATCGGATCAATTATCAGGTACCCCCATGAGTCTAATGCCTACGTATAAAGATCTTGAGAACCGGGTTGCAGAGCTTGAACACCAGGTCAGGCAACAGGAAGCAGAAACGTTTCAAAAGCCGGTACAGATACTTTCTGTTTTGATGGAGGCATTCCGGTACACACCGGTTTGCAAAACATTCGAAGAGGCTGCCAAAAAAATTTTTTACCAGTGCAAACAGCTTACCGGGGCCCGGTCAGGATATGTCGCGCTTCTTTCTGAAAGTGGGACAGAAAATGACGTGCTTTTTTTAGATCCCGGCGGAATGCCATGCGAGGTCGATCCTGATCTTCCCATGCCGATCAGGGGCTTGCGGGAAAAGGCATTTAGGACAAAAGAGGTGGCTTTTGATAACGCTTTTTCAGAAAGCCCATGGATGACATTCATGCCGGAAGGGCATGTGAGACTCGACAATGTTCTTTTTGCTCCTTTGAATATTGAAAATAAAACGGTGGGGGTCATCGGTATCGCAAACAAACCCGGGGGATTTAATGAGCAGGACGTCCATATATCAAAAATCATGGGTGATCTGGCTGCCGTGGCCCTGACCTATGCCAGATCGCAAAGTCAGTTAAAAAATAGCGAGGCATTATTTCGAACCATTTTTGAGCAGGCTGCCGTGGGTATTGTGCAGATAACACCCGATGGACGGTTCACAAAAGTCAATGCCAGATTCGCGGATATCACAGGATATTCAAAAGATGAATTGACCCGGATGAATTTCGCTGAGATTACGTATCCAGAAGACTTGAACACAGAGAGCAAATTTATCGACCGGGTATTGAAAAGGGAAATTGACGGCTTTGAGATAGAAAAGCGATACATCCATAAAAATGGACAGCTTGTATGGATCAAACTCTATTCAAATGTTGTCAGAGATGAAAAAGAGAATATCCAGTTTGCGGTTGCAAGCGTGATTGATATTACAGAAAGGAAAATGGCGGAGGTAAATCGGGAAAAACTTTTGGAACAACTCAACCAGGCCCAGAAAATGGAATCCATCGGCTCCCTGGCCGGCGGCATTGCCCATGATTTCAATAATCTGTTGTTTCCCATTGTGGGGCTTTCGGAAATGATGCTGGATGATTTTCCTCCCGACAGCCCGGAACATCATGATCTGTATGAAATTTTCAAGGCCGGCAAAAGAGGACGGGAACTGATCCAGCAGATCCTTTCATTCAGCCGGCAGTCAGAACACCGGCTGATCCTGGTTCATATCCAGAAAATTCTCAAAGAGGTGTTGAAACTCTGCCGCGCCACCATTCCGGCAGATGTCCCGATTACACCGGACATCCGGCCTGATTGCGGACCGGTGATGGCAGACCCCACCCAGATCCACCAGATCGCCATGAACCTGATCACCAATGCCTTCCATGCCGTGGAACCCATGGGGGGGACCATCACGGTAACGCTCAGGCAGGTCGATTTCAGCCACAGGGATGACCCGGCGGTTCACCTGGCATCCGGCGGCTATGCGGTTTTATCGATAACGGATACGGGCACGGGCATCGATCCTGCTGTCATGAACAAGATCTTTGATCCCTATTTTACGACCAAAAAAAAAGGAAGGGGCACCGGTCTCGGCCTGGCAACGGTATACGGCATCGTAAAGGCGCATGGGGGGGATATCAGGGTTCACAGTGAGGTGGGAAAAGGGTCATCCTTTGACGTCTATCTGCCCGTGGCGGAAAAAAAGGCGGCGGTCGCCCCTGAAAAACAGCAGCAACCGCTTCTCACAGGCACGGAACATATCCTTTTGGTGGATGATGAAGCACCGATCGTTCACATGGAAAAACAGATGCTCGAGCGTTTAGGCTACCGTATCACCAGTTTTACCAGCAGCACA
The DNA here is from genome assembly GCA_011389555.1 of Desulfotignum sp. GTDB lineage: Bacteria > Desulfobacterota > Desulfobacteria > Desulfobacterales > Desulfobacteraceae > Desulfotignum. Next base: position 19,182 of record JAABUD010000266.1, read on the forward strand.
GATGCCCTGGCCGCCTTTACAACCGATCCCCTTCAATTTGATCTGGTCGTCACGGACATGAATATGCCGGATGTAAACGGCATGCAGCTTGCCAAAAAGCTGATGGCCGTCAGACCGCAGATTCCCATCATCATCTGCACCGGATTCAGCGAAAGGATCAACAAAGAAAATATGGCGGCCATGGGGATAAAAGGGCTTTTGATGAAACCGCTGGTGATGAGTGATATTGCCCGCAAGATTCGGGAGGTATTGGATTCGAAATAA
>JAABUD010000267.1 GCA_011389555.1 Desulfotignum sp.
ATCGTGACCAATGTCACGGCATTCGGCGCGTTTGTGGATATCGGGGTACACCGGGACGGCCTGGTGCACATCAGCCAGATGGCGGACCGGTTCGTCAAGGATCCCAATGAGGTCGTCACTGTGCATCAGCCGGTTCAGGTCCGTGTTCTGGAGGTGGACAAAGCCCAGAAACGGATTTCTCTTTCCATGAAACCCGTCTGAAAAAAAGCGGATGGGTGTTGTTGAAAAACAGGGCAAAAAAAGATAGGGCGTTGAAAACGGTTCAAATCGTATTACATTGATAAAAACATGTAACTAAAAAGGAGACTTTCCATGACTTCCACCCAACTTGCAGGCAATCCGGTTTCTCTGGCAGGTGACTTTCCGGTCAAAGGCGCATCTGCTCCTGATTTTACGGCAGTAATCCAGGATCTGTCCGAGAAGACACTGGACAGTTTTCAAGGCAAACGCAAAGTGCTCAACATCTTTCCAAGTATCGACACGGATGTGTGTGCCACATCCGTGCGAAAATTCAACGAAAAGGCAGCCGGCCTGGAAAACACCCAGGTGATCTGTCTGTCCATGGATCTGCCGTTTGCCCACAAACGGTTCTGCGGGGCGGAAGGCATCGAGAACGTGGTGTCTGCATCCCTGTTCCGGGACCCGGCATTTGCAGAAAACGCCGGGGTTCTCATCATGGACGGTCCCTTGAAAGGCCTGACGGCCCGGGCCGTGCTGGTGCTGGATGAGAATAACCAGGTAATGCATGCCCAGCTGGTGGATGATATCACCCACGAGCCGGATTATGATGCAGCACTTGCGGTGCTTTGATACTGACAGACAGATACACATAACGGCCTGCGGATACCGCATGCCCATGCATGAAAATGACGGGGAGGGATCATGAAACGGGTCATTAAATGGGTTCTGGGATTGACGGCCGCCCTGGTGGTGCTGGTGGCGGCCGCCGTGGTGCTGGTCCCCATGTTTGTGGATGTCCAGCAGTATAAACCCAGGCTGGAGGAACTGGTCACACAGCAGACGGGGCGGTCATTTACCATGGGGGATGACATGGATCTGTCCGTGTTCCCCTGGATAGGGGTTCAATTGTCAGACCTTCGCCTGGGCAGCCCGGAAGGGTTTGCGGCAGCGGATATGGTGGCGGTGGACCGGTTCGAGGTGCGGCTCAAGGTGATGCCCCTGCTTTCCCGGCGGATCGAGATCGATACCTTTGTGGTGGAGTCTCCCCAGATTTTTCTGGAGCGCAGAAAAGACGGTCAGGCCAACTGGGAAGGCCTGGGCAGAACCGATGCATCCGCCGCTGAAAAAAAATCAGCTCAGGAACCAACCGGGCCAGCGGACCAGGGTCTGCCCATTGAATCGGTGATGGTGGGGAATTTTTCCATCAACAACGGACAGGTTTCCTTTTCAGACAAGACGGCCGGCCTGGATAAACAGGTAACCGAGTTCAATTTGAATGTAGCGGATATCAGCCTGGACAAACCCGTTCAGATCGATCTGTCCGCAAAGCTGGATGAGAAACCGGTATCTTTGACCGGCACCATCGGTCCGGTGGGAGACAACCCGGGCAAGTCAGATCTCGATTTTGACCTGGCATTGAAGGCGTTGGGAATGATGGATGTGACCCTGGCCGGAAAACTGGCAGATCCATCCGGCCGCCGGCAGGTGGATGTGGCCCTGGATGTGGCCCCTTTTTCCTTGCGAAAGCTCATGGCGGAGTTGAACCAGCCGTTTTTCATGGAAACGGCAGATCCTGCCGTGTTTGAAAAGATCGCGGTCAAGACCCGGCTCTCCGGTGGCGCGTCGGCCGTGTCTGTAACCGATGGAACCCTGACGCTGGACGATTCCTCCCTGACTTTTCAAGGGGCGGCCAAAGCGTTTGACAAACCGGACATTGCATTTGATCTGGTCCTGGACCAGATTGATCTGGACCGGTATCTGCCGCCGGCACCGGAAAAAGAAAGTACGGGGCCGTCGTCTGCCGGGGGGAAAAAAGAAAGTACGGGGCCGTCGTCTTCGGACGGGAAAAAAGAAACATCCCCGGGACCTGGGCCGGATTATGATCCTTTACGCAAACTGGTCCTGGACGGTACCCTGAAAATCGGTCAACTCAAGGCGGCCAATGTGACGGTGTCGGACATGGTTGCCCATGTAACCGCCAACAACGGTCAGATCCGTGTGGATCCCTTGTCCCTGGATCTTTACCAGGGCACCCTGTCATCCAGCCTGGGGCTGGATGTCCGTCAGAAGACCCCTCAAACCCGCATCGATCTGGATCTCAAAGGGGTCCAGGCCGGTCCCCTGATTCGGGATGCGGCCGCCAAAGATCTGATTTCCGGAACCCTGACCGCCGATGCGGCCCTGGCCATGGCCGGTGACACACCGGATCACATCAAGAAGACGATGAAAGGACAAGGGCAACTGACCTTTACGGATGGGGCTGTTCAGGGCATCGATATCGCCGGTGTGGTGCGCAATGCCGCTGCCAAGGTCGGGCTGGCTCAGAAGACCGAAGAAAAGCCCAAAACCGATTTTGCTGAGTTGAAGGTGCCTTTTTCCGTGGGCAAGGGGGTGTTTCATGTCACGGGTGCCGGGATGAAATCACCGCTTCTGAGGCTCAATGCGGCAGGAAAGGCGTTTCTGCTGAAAGAGGAACTCGATTTCCGGGTGGAGCCCAAACTGGTGGGAACGTTGAAAGGCCAGGGCGACACTGAACAGCGATCAGGCATCATGGTGCCGCTGCTGGTCACCGGACCGTTTGCATCCCCGGAAATTCGGCCGGATCTGGCAGGATTGCTGGGGGGCGGGCTCCCGGACAAGGAAAAGCTCAAGGAAATGATCGACACCGAAAAACTGCCGGCCACAGACACCCAGTCCCTGGAGGAAGAGGGCAAAAAAGTGTTGAAAGGTCTGTTGCCAGGCCTCAGTAATTGATGGAGTGACCTGCTGAAAGGAGCAAATATGATGAAACGGTTACGAATTTTTGGGGTGTGCCTGGCCCTGGCCCTGACAGCAGGGGCTGCCGCAGCCGCCAGTTCCTGGCTGCAGAAAGGCACGGATGTGCTGAAATCTCTGGATACCGGGGGTGAAAAAAGCACGGTCATGGGCACGAACCTGTCTACATCCGAAGTCATTGCCGGGCTCAAAGAGGCGTTGACCGTGGGATCTGAACAGGTGGTGCAGCAGCTGGGACAGACGGACGGTTTTAATGATGATCCCCAGATCCATATTCCTTTGCCGGAAAAACTGGCCACCGTGAAAAGCGCGCTGGACACGGTGGGCATGGGATCGTTTGCCGATGACCTGGAACTGAAATTGAACCGGGCGGCCGAAGCGGCAACGCCTAAGGCCAGGGAACTGTTTTTGAACGCCATCTCCCGGATGACCTTCGAGGATGCCAGGGGCATTCTGAACGGGCCCGAAGATGCGGCCACCCGATATTTCAAAGAAACCATGTCCCCGGACCTGGCTGAAGCCATGACGCCTGTGGTGGATGACACCCTGGCCGAGGTGGGCGCCGTGCAATCCTATGACCGCATGATGGGGAAATACGCGGATCTGCCGTTTGTGCCGGATGTGAAGGCGGATCTGACCGAGCATGCGGTGAACAGGGGCATGGACGGGATTTTTCATTATATGGCCAAAGAAGAGGCCGCCATTCGCGCAAACCCGGTCAAACGCACCACGGATCTGCTCCAAAAAGTGTTTCAATAGAGACTGTCGTCAAACGGACAAATGATCCGCCTGCCCTGCGGACGGGGCAGGCGTGAAACAGACAAAAAAAATGAAGGGTGGCCAATATGGAATGTCAATTTCTGGGCGGAACCGGTGAAGTGACGGGTTCCATGCATGTCCTGAATACCGGCCGGGATCAGATACTGATGGATTGCGGCATGTTCCAGGGACGGCGCAAGGAAAGCAATGCAAAAAACCGGAATTTCCCGGTGGATCCGGCAAAGATCACCAATATGGTGCTGTCCCACGCCCATATCGATCATTCCGGCCGGATTCCCATGCTGACCCAGGCCGGATTTTCCGGCCGGATCATCACCACCCGGCCCACC
>JAABUD010000268.1 GCA_011389555.1 Desulfotignum sp.
CCTGCTCAAAAAAAATCCATATGATCTGGATACGGATGCCATTGGCCGGCTTCAGAATCAGTACGGTCTTGACGTTGTGGTTCCTCTGTACACCCAGGAACAGGCCCGGCAGGCACTGTCTTATATCGACGGATATCCTTTCGGCCATGACATCTCCGTGGGCCGGGATGCCACCGTAAGATTCTATGTGGCGGGCCATATTCTGGGCTCCGCGTTTTCCGTATTCACGGTCAAGGAGAACGGCCGGATTCGAAAAATTCTGTATACCGGAGATGTGGGGCGTTTCGACAAACCGATTCTCAAAAATCCGACTCTGGCGTTTGATGAAGAAGACACAAAGATCGATCTCATGATCATGGAAAGTACCTATGGGGACCGGGAGCATGGTCCGGTGGCGGATCTGGAAACCAGCCTGAAAAAAGTGCTGCTGAAAACCCATGAGCGGGGCGGTTCTCTGGTCATCCCGGCGTTTGCCTATGGCCGAACCCAGGAGTTGATCTATGTGTTTCACAAACTGTATGAATCCGGACAGGTGCCCCGGCTGCCGATTTTTGTGGACAGTCCCCTGGCCTCCAATCTGACCCGGGTGTTTGGTGAGCATCCGGAAACCTATGACAGGGAAACCCATGCCGCGTTTCTGGAAAAAGGACTGAACCCGTTTTACTTTGACAAAATCCGGTTTGTGCAGACGGTGGAAGAGTCCATGAAGCTGACCCGGGATGACACCCCCCATGTGGTGATTTCCGCGTCCGGCATGTGTGAGGCCGGGCGGATTCTCCACCATTTGCGCCACAGGATTCACAATCCGAAAAATACGATTCTGATTGTGGGGTTCATGGCTCAGCATACCCTGGGCCGGCGGATCGAGGAACTCGGGGCCCAGGCCGCCGAAGAATCCGGCGCATCCCTTCCCGAGGTGAAGATTCTGGGAAAATCCTATCCCCTGGCGGCCCGGGTGGAGAAAATCGAAGGATTCAGCGCCCATGGGGACAGACATGAACTGGACCGGCTGGTCACGCAATCCAATCTGGAGATTGACAAGATCGCCATTGTCCATGGGGAACCCTCCCAGAGCAGCGCGTTTGCGGCCCATTTAAAAGAAAAAGGGTATGATGCTGTCATCCCCGCGCCCGGAGATATCGTTTCTTTTTGACCGGCTGTCTCAAAAGAAAAAAACACAGAATAATATTGGACAATCGATATTTGACGTTTTATGTTATTTTTTACGATTCGTTTTCCCGGTTTTGGTACCAGGGAAATAATATGAATGACCGGCCTTGGAATTCAAAAAAAAGGCCGGCGACCGGGGCAGGTTGATATGCCCTGAAAGGATTTTTTTACATGACTGATACCATCAAGTCAGGTGACACCATTTCTGTGGATTACACGGGAAAAAAACAGGACGGCACCGTGTTTGATTCATCTGAAGGCAAACAGCCCCTCAAGTTCACTGTGGGGTCGGGTATGCTGATCCAGGGATTTGACGATGCCGTTGTGGGAATGAAACCGGGTGACTCCAAAACTGTTGAAGTAGCTCCGGATCAAGGGTATGGACCCCGCCATGAGGATGCGTTTGTGACCATTCCCAGAGCTCAGATTCCCGAAGAGATTCCGTTGAGTGAAGGCCTCGTTCTTCAGCTTCAGGATCCCCAGGGGCGGCCCGTACCGGCGACCGTGACCGAGATCACTGATGAAAACGTGAAAATGGATATTAACCATATGCTGGCGGGTGAGACGCTGACCTTTGATATCACCGTCCGGGAAACCGGACTGACTCCGGACGACCCGGGTTGCGACGCCGATGGTTGTGATTCCGGCTCCTGCCAGGGGTGCTGATGCTGCATGTGTGAGTGACAATCGGTTGAAGGCAATCAGGTTCGGATTTTCCGAACCTGATTTTCCCATACGTTGACCTGTGAAGGATGTGAGAAATGAAGATTGCCATGTGTCAGACCCGTCCGGTGTTGATGGATGTGACCGCCAATGTTGAAAATACCATCGATCACATCAACCGGTGCAAAGAAAAAGGCGCGGATCTTATCGTTTTTCCGGAACTGGCCTTGACCGGATATTTTGTGGGCTTGGGATATCATGAAGCGGCATTGTCCATGGATTCCGCTCACATCCGCCGCATTGCCGCCGCCACCCGAGGCACGGCCGCAGTGGTGGGGTTTATCGAAGAATCTCGATCCATGAATTTTTATAACTCCGCCCTGGTGGCAGTGGATGGTGAGATCCAGTTTGCCTATCGTAAACTGAATCTTCCCAATTACGGGGTGTTTGAAGAAAGAAAATTTTTTTCTTCCGGCAAGCAGGTCCGGGTATTCCGGCTCGATGGACTGAACATCGCGGTGTTTATCTGCAATGATTTGTGGCACCCGTCACTGCCGTATCTGGGCATTACCCAGAAAGCCGACGTGTTTCTGACCCTGTTCAATTCATCGGAAGGATCCATGGCCGATGAATTCAGCAATATTGAAAGCTGGGAGATCATCAACCGGTTTTATTCCCGGATTTTCGGTATTTACAATATCTGCGTCAACCGGGTGGGGGAAGAAGGCCCGGAAGCGATCCGGTGCGTGCCTCCAAAAAACGGGGAAACCGGTTTTCCGGAGGCGTTCCGTTTGCCTGAATTGAAAAAAAATTATCATTTCTGGGGCGGCAGTGAAATCATCAATCCATTCGGCCACGCGATTTACAAGGCGACCCAATATGAAGAAGACATGGTGATGGGTGCCATTTCAAAGGATATGCTGCGTCGGAAAAAAATCGTTTTGCCTTATTTGAAAAACGATGATCCCTATTTTACATTTCGTGAACTGGGCCGGATTCTTTATACGCCGGGAGATACCAAATAATGGTAGCGACAAAACGATTGATTCTGGCAGTGGATGACAACCCCAAAAACCTTCAGTTTCTGGGAAAACTGCTCTCCAGCAACGGGTTTGAAGTGGCCGTGGCCCAGAGCGGACAGCAGGCCTTGAACTTTATGCACAAAAATGAACCGGACCTGATTTTACTGGACATCATGATGCCGGAAATGGACGGATATGCGGTTTGTGAAAAAATCAAAGCCAATCTGGCCACCCGTCATATTCCGGTCATTTTTCTGACCGCCAGGACAGAATCCCGGGATGTGGTAAAGGGATTTGAAGCCGGCGGGGTGGACTATGTGACCAAACCGTTCAATTCCGAAGAACTGCTGGCCCGGGTCAGAACCCATGTCGAGGTCAAGATTCTCCGGGGCCTTCTGCCCATCTGTTCCCGGTGCAAACAGATCCGGGATGACCAGGGATTCTGGGAACAGGTGGAAATATATTTCGAAACCCACTCCGGGGTGACGTTTACCCACAGCATCTGTCCCGAATGCATGGACAAACTTTACGGGGATGCCGACTGGTATCGGAAATCACAAAAATAATCGGTTCCTTTTTTTATCAAATACGTTACTTTATGGTCGGTTATCATGGTATAATCAGATGTTTGTGAAAGATCCATTTGAAATACAGGAGAATTTATGAGTACTGTCATTGCAATGGCCGGTAAGGGCGGCGTGGGCAAGACCACGGTGTCCGCACTGGTTGTCAGATATTTCGCCCAGCGTGTCAAAGAACCGTTACTGGCGATCGATGCCGATCCCAACAGCAACCTGGGGGAGACCTTGGGCCTGACCATTGAAAAAACCGTGGGCGATATCCGGGAGGATTTCATGAAAGATCCCCAGGGAGTCCCGTCCGGGATGGACAAGGTGCTGTACCTGGAGATGCTCATGAACCAGGTGCTGATCGAAAACGGCAATTTCGATCTCCTGGTGATGGGCCGTCAGGAAGGCCAGGGGTGTTACTGCATGGTCAACAATATTCTGAACCGGTTTGCCGATGAGCTGGAAACCAATTACAAATACATGCTGGTGGACAATGAAGCCGGAATGGAACATCTGAGCCGACGGACCTCCGGAAAGGTGGATATGCTGCTCATGGTCACGGATTACGCATTGCGCGGGCTCAGGGCCGTGGGCCGGATCAACGGCCTGCTGGATGACCTGAAACTGGATGTGCGGCAGAAAGGGCTGATTGTCAACCGGGCACCGGATCGGCTGAATCAGGCATTCCTGGATGAGGTGGAACAGATCGGGGTGCCGCTGCTGTGCACCGTTCCCCAGGATGACAACCTGCTGGAATTTGATATGGAAAGACGTTCCGTGCTGGAACTGCCGGATGATTCACCGGCCGTGCTGGCGGTGAACGATCTCATGGGAAAAATCACCCAAGTGAAGGCGTAATATGGGGTATGTGTTTGATTTTCAAGAAGCGGCCCAGTATGATGCCTGGTTTTCCCAACCGGGCAACCGGCACTGTTTCGATCTTGAAATCAAACTGATCCTGGACCTGATGGATCTGCGGTCCGGCCAGCGGGTGCTGGACATCGGATGCGGCACGGGCATGAGCCTGATGCCCCTGCTGGACCGCGGACTGAGCCTGACCGGTGTGGATCCTTCCTCATACATGCTGGATGTGGCCCATCAGCATCTGGGCAGCCGTGTGGATCTGCACCAGTGTTCGGCAGAGGATCTGCCGTTTGAAGACAATGCCTTTGAAACGGCCTTGTTTTTCACCAGCCTGGAATTCACGGACCGCCCGGCCAAAGCCATTGAAGAAGCATGCCGGGTGGCCCGGGAACGGGTGGTGATCGGGGTGTTGAACCGGCATGCCCCCGTGAATGTCTGCCGCCGGTGCAAGGGATTTCTGTTCCCCGGTATCTATTCAAATACCCGGTTTTTCAGCATCTGGGAGCTCAAAAAGATGCTGTTCAGTATTCTGGGCGATGTGCCGGTCCACTGGCGGACCACGGCTCAGTTTCCGTTTGTCCGGGGACAAATCGTCTCAGCCGTTGAAAACAACCGATGGGTCCAGAAATCCATTTTCGGCACATTCATCGGCATGCGCATCAAGCCGGTCCCCAAGTTCAGGATCCGGCCCCTGCCGTTGAAACTCAAGAAACATAACATACAGAACCGGGCCACCGGGCTGGCCACCTCCTCCCGGGCCCGGGCCAGGGATTGAGATGGCAGAATCATCGCCTGCGGTGGTTTTTGAAAGATCGAACGCATGTTGAAAACAAAAATTCTGGAGTACGGGAAAATGATCAAATTTTCCCATACCGTGTTTGCCCTGCCGTTTGCTCTGTCTGCGGTGGTTCTGGCCTGGCGGACCCATGTGCCGTCTGCATGGGAAATATGTTTGATTCTGGTGGCCATGGTGGGGGCCCGGTCCGCGGCCATGGGATTCAACCGCATTGTGGATGCGGACATTGACCAGAAAAATCCCCGTACCGCTGTCCGGGAAATTCCCAGCGGGGTGCTGACCCGGTTCCAGGCCCTGGTCTTTGTGGGGACGTCATCCCTGCTGTTTGTGGGGGCTGCGGCCCTGTTGTCGCCATTGTGTTTCCAGCTGTCGATTCCGGTGCTGGCCCTGCTGTTTTTCTATTCCTACACCAAACGTTTCACTGCCCTGTGTCATCTGGTGCTGGGATTTGTCATCTCCCTGGCCCCGGTGGGGGCCTGGGTGGCGCTCACCGGCACTCTGAACATGGGAATTGTGTTTCTGGCCGGCGCGCTCTGGTTCTACATCGCCGGGTTCGATATTCTGTACGCCTGCCAGGATGTCGAATTTGACCGGGAACACGGGTTGTTTTCCCTGCCGGTTCGCCTGGGGCCGCCCCGGGCCATGCAGGTGTCGTCCCTGTTTCATGTCCTGTTTCTGGTATTTCTTTTGGGGGTGTATGTGTACTTTGATATGCATGCCGTGTTTCTGGGTTTCTGGGCCGTGATTGCGGGGCTGATCGTTTTCGAGCACCGCCTGGTCAAGCCGGAGGATCTGTCTTGCATCGACGTGGCGTTTTTTCATGTCAATTCCGCCGTGTCCGTGCTTTTATTTGCCGGTATTTTAACCCAGGCTTTTTTCAGGGGGGGCGTATGACCCATGCCCGTAATTTTGTGGTTGCCGTCAGCGGCGCTTCCGGCGTGATTTACGGGGTGCGCCTGATTGCGGCCCTGCTTGAACAACAGATGACAGTGACAACCATCTTGTCTCATGCCGGGGTCAAGGTGCTGGCCCATGAGATGGGATATGATCCGGAAACCGGGTTTCACCCCTTTCTGAAAGAGTACGGGGTCAACCCGGAGCTCCTGAGCCACCTGTCCGTGTTTTCCCAGGAGGAGATCGCCGCTGCGCCGGCCTCGGGATCGTTTCGTCATGACGGCATGGTGGTGGTGCCCTGTTCCATGAAAACCCTGGCCGGCGCGGCAGCCGGCTATGCCGACAACCTGATCACCCGGGCCTGTGATGTCACGCTCAAGGAACGGCGCAAAATGATCCTGGTGCCCAGGGAAACCCCCATGAACCTGATCCACCTGGAAAACATGGTCCGCCTGACCCGGGCCGGGGCCGTGATCCTGCCGGCAAGCCCGTCATTTTACAGCTTTCCTGACACCCTGGATGCGCTGGTGGATACCGTGGTGGCACGGATCATGGATCATCTGGGCGTGGACCAGACACGGATGCCCAGGTGGGGGGAATGATGACATCCATGGTACCGGAACCGGTCCTGGATCTGCTGCATCTGCTGCGTGACAAAGGGATTGCCGCGTTTGTGGTGGGCGGGGCGGTGCGGGATATGTGCAGGGGCCGGCAGCCAGAGGATGTGGATATTCTGGCCGATGCTCCCATCGATACCCTGAAAACCGTGTTTGAAGGCCGGCCGGTCCGCGTTGTGGGCAACACTTTTCCGGTGTGTCTGATCGATGATATCGAGGTGGCACCCTGCCGTACCGCATCCGGGCAGTTTCCTGAAGATGATCTGTCTCTGCGGGATTTCACCGTCAATGCCATGGCATATGACCCATTGGCAAACCGGCTGCTGGATCCTTTCTCCGGCCGGTCGGACCTGGAAAACCGCATGATACGATTCACCGGAGATCCCGACGACCGGATCAAGGAAGATCCGGTGCGCATGATCCGGGGATGCCGGTTTGCCGCGTTGCTGTCCGCCCGGTTGTCGGATGCCGCCCAAAAAGCGATCCACCGGCATGCCGATTCTCTGGTGATTCATATCCCGGGAGAGCGGATCCGCAATGAATTGATCAAGGCCATGGCCCTGTCCACCCCGTCTGTGTTTTTTCAATGCCTGTACGACACCGGCCTGCTGGCCGGTATGCTGCCCAGCCTGGACCGGTGCTACGCAATGGATGGGGGCCCGTTTCACGGTGAAACGGTCTTCGATCACTGCCTGCTGGTGGGGGATGCCCTGCCGGCCGGCCGCCCGCTGCTTCGGCTGGCCGGATATCTGCACGATGTGGGCAAAATGGATGCCCAGGGAGTCAAGGACGAGCGGATCACATTTCACGGTCATGAAACCCGCATGGATGCATTGGCCGCCGATCTGGACCGGCTGCGGTTTTCCGGTCAGGAAAAAGACTATATCCTGGCCCTGGTCCGGTGCCATATGCGGCCTCTGGCTGAAAAAACCCGTCCCAGATCGGTCCGGCGCCTTCTGGCCATGCTGGCACAAAACGATCTGAGTTTTCAGGATTTCATGCGAATGCGCATTGCTGACAAAAAAGGGAACCTGGCCAAATCACCCTATACCCTGACAGACATCCGGCTCCGGGTTGAAAAAGTGCAGCATGAAATGGCCCGCCAGACTGTGTTTCAGCCGGATGATCTGGATATTTCCGGAAAAGATATCATGGCCATCCGGCACATCCCGCCGGGCCCGGAAGTGGGCCGCATCAAACAGCAGCTGTTTGAAAAAGTGCTGGACGCTCCGGGTCTGAACACCCGGGGAAACCTGGTGCAGATGATCAAAGACATGGACTGAAAGGAAGGGCTTCCATGGAAGACATCGTGCTGATCAACATCACCGGCCGGGACCGCCCCGGATTGAACGCCTGCTTTGCCGGAATTCTGGCCCGGTACGATGTCCGGGTCCTGGATATCGGCCAGTCGGTCATCCACGAGCATATTTCCCTGGGAATCCTGGCAGCCATTCCCTGTAAGGAAGATTTTTCCGCCGTGTTCAAGGACATGCTGTTTGAAGGATATCAGCTGGGGTTGAAGGTGGACATCAAGCCGGTGGTCCCGGACAGCTATGAAAACTGGGTCCATGCCCAGGGCAAGGAGCGCCGGATCATCACCATTCTGGGACCGGCGATCAGTGCCCGGCAGATCGCGGCCGTGTCATCGGTCTGCGCTGAACAGTGCCTGAACATCAATTCCATCACCCGGCTCACCGGCCGGATTTCGCTTCAGAATCCCCAGTCCCGGCCCCGGGCCAGTATTCAGTTTTCCGTGTCCGGCACCCCGAAGCAGATCGGTAAAATGCGGGGCCGGTTCATGGAGATCTCCCGGGCCACGGGTGTGGATATTTCCTTTCATGTGGACAATATCTACCAGAAAAACCGCAAACTGGTGGTGTTTGACATGGATTCCACTTTGATCCAGTCCGAGGTGATCGTGGAGCTGGCCAACCGGACCGGGGCCGGTTCTCAGGTGGAACAGATCACAAAATCCGCCATGCAGGGTCAGATTGATTTCAAGGAAAGCTTCCGGCAGCGGGTGGCCCTGCTCAAGGGGCTGACCCAGGCCGATCTGGATCACATCCTCCAGACCCTGCCGTTGACCGACGGTGCGGCACTGGTCACCGCCACCCTCAAACGCCTGGGGTACAAGCTGGGTATTCTGTCCGGCGGATTCACCTTTGTGGGGGAATATCTCAGGGAAAAACTGGGTTTTGATTATGTGTATGCCAATGAACTGGACATGGAAAACGGGGTGGTGACCGGCCGGGTCAAAGGAGAGATCGTGGATGGCGAGAAAAAAGCCGGTCTGCTGCGGGAAATCGCCCACAACGAAAACCTGTCCATCCAACAGACCATTGCGGTGGGAGACGGGGCCAATGACCTGCCCATGATCTCCATTGCCGGTCTCGGCGTGGCGTTCAACGCCAAACCCGTGGTGAGAAAAAAAGCGGCCAGCGCCATCTCCACCACCGGCCTGGACGGGCTTTTGTACCTGATGGGGCTTCATGAGCGGGAGATCCGGGAGTCGATTTCCGGTACGGGTATCTGAGTGCCGGACGGTGTTGCATGTATGAAAACAAAAACCCCGACAGCATTGCCAGCTGTCGGGGTTTGATATGGTACCGGAACGTGCCGGATTTTTTCTGGTAGCGACGCAGGGACTTGAACCCCGGACTCTGCGGATATGAGCCGCATGCTCTGACCAGCTGAGCTACGTCGCCAAAAACCCGACAAAACTATCATAAAAAAATTGTATTTGTCAAACAGTTTTTTGGATTTCACATCCGGTCAAGTCGGGTCGTCAGCCGACCAAATCCGGCTTACCTCCAGTCATGAAAGGCCGTATCGTTCCAGGGCCGAAGCGAGAATGGTGCGGATCAGCGATGGATAGTCCAGGTTTGGTCCCGGGCCCGTGGCATGGTACAGGGAAAAGAGCTGAGGACTCCAGCTCTTCACCGGTTTGAGCCCGGGAATGCCGTTGGCTTCGATGATTTTCAGATTGCCTGCCGCATCCTGGCGCATGTCCACCCGTACATGGTCCAGACAGTTCAGGGCATTGGTGGCCTGTCTGCACAGAGTGACGGCCGGTTCGGCCAGGTCCCCG
>JAABUD010000269.1 GCA_011389555.1 Desulfotignum sp.
GGCACCTCCATGTGAAACGGGACCGCGATCCCCCGGGATGCCAGGATATCATGGGTCCGGGTTTTGTCGATGAGGTGTTTCATGGTGGTGCTGTCCGGACCGATATAGGGAATGGCATGGGCATCGAAAAAATCAGCCACCCACTGTCCGGTGTTTCGGCCGATGATGTCGCTTTTGTCCGAGATATGGTACAGCGCACTCCACACCATGTCAATGTCGTCCGCCTGCATGGCGGCATAAAACTCATCCATGGTGGAGACAAAACTGATCCGGCTGTCAAACCCGTTGTCCCGGATAGCCCGGCACAGGCTTTCAGTCACAGAGAAGTCTCCCCAGCCCTGGGCGTCCCCGGCCGGTCCGGTGAGCAGCAGAATGGTCGTCATGAGGATGGGTCTCCTTGTTCCGGTATGTGAAACAGATCCGGAAGATACTGGTAATTTTTCAATGCGGCTGCCACCCGGGGTGCCCGGGGTTCAAACAAGGCGGTATAGGCCTGGAGCCGCGTAGAATCCAAGGGGACCCGGGACAGAATCTGTAAGTTCAGGTCAGTCATCGGGCCCGGTGCAGAAAGAAATCCCTGGGCTTCAATTTTTATCAACACCTGTTTTCCCAGATCCTGGTTGGGGTTCAGGAGTAGCGGCGGGGTGCCGGTATGCCGGGCCAGGGCGGATGCAAACCGGTTTTCGCAGTAACCGAAATGGGTGCAGCACAGGGCGGCGGCGACCTGTTGAAATTGATCCGCCCCTTTGGCCATGGCCTGGTCCGCATGGTTTTGGATCAGGGTGGTGATCGCGGGATCAGACGGGTTTCTTTCAATGGCGCCGGCCAGGCCGGTACACCCCTGGGTGATGATGCGGTCTGCAGCGATTCCTTTTTGGATCAATCCATGGGCATGTACCTGTGATCGGGCAGTGGTCGGGGTCCCGAACAGGATCACCCCGGTTTCCGGCATTGGTATCAGCCGGCCGGCAACCAGATTCACGCCCTGGCCGATGATGTCATGTACCGGAATTCGGGTGGTGGTACAAAAATCGGTGTGCGGATAGATCACCGACAAGGTGTTGCAGGCAATGACCAGGATATCCGGGTTGAGTGCTGCCATGGCGGCCAGAGCCCGGTCAAACACGGCTGACTTGCGGGCCATGTCCGGGTAATGGTTGTATCCCCGGTCTTTTTCCGGCCAGGCATTGACATAGACCAGGTTGATTCCAGACCCGGGGGCAGTGAAGCGAGAAAGGCCTTCGAGGATGGCGGCATACACGGACAGTCCCCCCAGGCCGGAGTCGGTGACCACGATGGTACAGGGATCAAACTGACGTGCGGTCATGAATCAACGGTCCGGGTCATCCAGGTGTGAACAAGGTCCTGGTACCGGGTTTCGGCCCGGGATGGGGCCGTATCGGGCCGGCCGGCCGTCATCCCGGTCAGGGTATCTGTCAGCAGGGCCGAGTGCTGGCGCGTGGTGAGCCGGTTTCTGAGCATGGCCGCTCCTTTGGGTGGATCCGTGTTCAAAGTGTTCAGAATGCCGGTCAGCTCCGGAATCATCATGTGCGTGCCGTAATAGCGGGTCAACGCCTGCCAGGCCTGGTCCCGGCCCCAGGGGGTTTCCAGGGGCCGGGACACCTGTTTGAAGGCGGTAAAAAAATCATGCATCCGGCCCTCCGAAGACAAGGTGGCAAGCCCCTGGTCATGGATCTGATAGGGCAGCATCTTCAGGGCGGCAATGCCCTGGCAGTCCAGATCGGCAAACAGGACAAATCCCAGTTTGCGAAACAGCAGGTCCGTGGGCTGAAAAAAGACAAAATTCCCCAGGCTGTAGAACAACGGGGTGTTTTTATGGAACTGGAGCCCCTGGGGCACATGGGGATGGTGGCCCACCACCAGGTCGGCCCCGGCGTCTGCCAGGCCCTGGAACGCCTCGATTACATAAGGGGGCGGGAACGGCACATACTCGATGCCACAATGGGCGATGACGATCACCAGATCCACGCGGTTCCGCAGATCCCTTACCTGGGCTTCCATCAGGGCCGGCTCCCATCCCGTGACCCCGGGGGTCTGGGCCGTGGCCGCAGTCAGGTCCTCTCCTTCACTGAAATTGAGAATGCCGATGGTACGTCCTTTTTTTCCCAGGATCAGGGGGGCGGCCGCCACGGCCAGATTCCGTCCGGCCCCAATCCAGCGGATATTTCTGCATGACAAGGTTTCCAGGGTCTGGTCGAACCCTTTGAGCCCGCAGTCCCAGACATGATTGTTGGCCAGGGTGACCGCATCCACCCCTGAAATTGAAAGGGCAGCCACGTGCCGGGGATCGGCCATGAACGAGGTACCGCTTTTCACGGTAAAAGGCCGGGTGCGGGTAAACGGGATTTCCAGGTTGAAGATTTTCAGATCCGCCGCCTGGATGGGATCCAGAAGATCCCCGTAAACAGCGGCCGGATCCCGGGTCATGATCGGCCCAAAGGCCCGGATGGGGGCCCAGTCGCCGGCAATGCAGATCTGGATCCGCTCATGGGTCCGGCCTGATTCCCAAGTACCGGTGGGCCAGTCAAAATCCGTGGTCATGGTGCGGGTTCCTTTTTTCGGTAACAGACCGGCAGGCGGGATGTGAGCCCGGCGGTTACCTCGTAATGAATGGTGCTGCTCAGGGAAGCCAGTTCATCGGCAGATACGGTGTCATCCCCCTGGGTTCCCATCACCACCACTTCATCGCCGGGACCGACTTCCGGGATGTGGCTCACGTCGATCATGGTGAAGTCCATGCATACCCGGCCCGTCACCCTGGCCCGCTGTCCTTTCACCAGCATGTGGGCGGTATTGGACAGGTTCCGGGAATAGCCGTCGGCATATCCCACCGGAACCGTGGCGATCACGGTGGGCCGGCCGGTGACATGGGTGCTGCCGTAGGAAACGGGAAATCCTTTGGGCACCTGCTTGACCTGGGTGATTTCGGAAATAAGGGACAAGGCCGGGGTGAGTTGCGGGCTGTCGACTCCCGGTCCGGGACACAGCCCGTACAAAGAGATACCCGGCCGGACCAGAGTCAGGTGGCTTTCGGGCAGTGTCAGGGTGGCGGCACTGTTGGCCGCATGGATGATCCGCGGCAGCAGGTGGTCGGCATCCAGGTGGTCCAGCAGTTCTGAAAACAGGGCCAGCTGCTGCCGGGCATGGGTTTTGTCTGCAGCATCGGCATTGGCGAAATGGGTGTAGATGCCCTCGATTTTCAGGTGATCCAGCTGCATGATGGATCGGATGTCCGCCAGGGTCCGGTCCATGTCCAGGCCGGGACACAGGCCCAGCCGGCCCATGCCGGTGTCGATCTTGATGTGGGCCGTGACAACGGTGCCGGCGGCCCTGGCTGCGGCATGGATGGTTCTGGCTGTCTCGGGGCCGGTAAGGGTGATGCGGATGCCGTGTTCGGCCGCGGCAACCGCCCGGTCCGGCAAGGTGTTGCCAAAGACCAGAATCGAAACGTCAATGCCGGCATCCCGGAGCTGGACCGCTTCAGCCATGCGGGCCACCCCCAGCCATGCGGCACCATGGGACAGAACGGTTTGTGCCACATGAACGGCCCCGTGCCCATAGGCATTGGCCTTGACCACGGCCATCAGAGATGTCTGCGGGGCACAGGCCTGTTTCAGCACCCGGGTGTTTGCGGCAATGGCATCCAGATCCACCTCGATGCGGGTGGCGGGAACCCGGGAGAACAGGGCCCGTTTCAAAGGCCGGACCGGAGACGCCATGGCATGGGTCCGGCCGGGGGCATGGCTATAGAACAATGTCATCCAGGATCCGTTCTTTGATATGACGCTGCACCGGGGTGATAAAATCAGCCGGGGAGAGTCCCAGCTGTACCTTGCCGTCCAGGGTGCGGGCCGACAGGGTCCGGGTTTCTTTTTCCTTTTCCCCGATGGTGAGGATCAACGGCACGTAATTGACCTGGGCTTCCCGGATTTTCTTTTTCAATGTTTCATTGCGATGATCCACCTCACATCGGATCCCGGCGGTCTCCAGATCTTTTTTCACCAGGTCGGCATGATCGGCCAGGTCCTGGGTGATGGGCAGGATGACAGCCTGGACCGGGGCCAGCCACAACGGAAACTTGCCGGCGAAATGCTCCACCAGGATGCCGAAGAACCGCTCCATGGAGCCGTAGATCACCCGGTGGATCATGATGGGCCGGTG
>JAABUD010000270.1 GCA_011389555.1 Desulfotignum sp.
GACCCGAAAATCGCCAGGTAAAACAGGGAAGTTACATAAGGCAGGGTCATGGAAAAATCAAAGCCTTTGCCAAGGCTTGAGGCCAGAATTGCCAGGGCCAGGGCTCCATACCCCATGCCGAACGCATTGGCCTGGATCACCGGAATATTGGCTCGGGAATTTCGGGCGGAAGTGATATTGCCCAAAGAGGCCAGCAGCACGCTGGAGAAGCCGAAAGCGACCCCCATCAGGTTTTTGTCCGTCAGATCAAAGGATTCGATTTCATGCATGAAAATCAGACCGATGCCCACAATACCGACGGCCGCCCCCACCAGCATTTTTCTTTCCACCCGGGTGCCCAGAAAAAAAGCCCCATTGGCAATGTTCAGAAACACAATAGAGGAAAACAGCACCGCCACCAGACCGGAGGTGAGATACACTTCCGCCACATACACCAGCCAGTAGTTCACGGAAAACAGCAGCAGTCCCAGCAGGGCCATGAACACATGGTCTTTGAGCGAAAAAGTCAGGGTCAGCCCCCGCAACTTGCAGAACACCAGCAGAATCACCGAGGAAAGGGCGAACCGGTACACCACCGACACCATGGGGTCCACCGTTCCCAGCTGGAACTTGATGCCGATCCAGGTGGATCCCCAGATGATGATGGTCAACACATACAGCAGGCTGTTTTTCATGGACATGGGTAATTACACCACTTTCAGCAATCCCTGGATCGCGAACCAGATCAGGGGAATGAAAATGGCGGGGAGCATGTTCCCCACCTTGATTTTTTTTTCTCTGAGCATGTTCATGCCGATCCCCAGGATCAACAACCCGCCCACCCCGGACATCTGGGCGATCACCGCCGGCACCAGCAGCGGTTTGAGCACCGAGGCCAGCAGGGTGATGGATCCCTGGTAGAGCAGCACCGGCACCGCCGAGAACAGCACCCCCGGTCCCAGCGAAGAACTTAAAATAATGCTCACGATCCCGTCCAGGCAGGATTTGGCGAACAGGGTGGCGTGGTTGCCGGACAATCCGCTTTCCAGAGATCCGACAATGGCCATGGAACCGACACAATAGATCAAAGATGCCGTGACAAACCCCTGGGCAAATCCGCCGCTGCCTTTTGTGAACTTTTTTTCCAGAAATTTTCCCAGCCGATCCAGCCGGTCTTCGATGCCGATCCATTCCCCCACAAGGGCGCCGATGGCCAGAGAAATAATGATCACCAAAAGATCATCACTGACAAAGGCGGTTTTCAGGCCCACCAGAAGCACGGCCAGGCCCACGGCCTGCATCACGGTCTGGTTGTAGCGGTCCGGAATTCCGTTTTTGAACAGCAGCCCCACCAGGCTGCCGGCCACAATGGCCAGACAATTGACGATGGTTCCCAGCATACCGGTTAGAAGAACCTCGCCCTGACGGAATCCACCCCGTTTCGAAACAGCCGGATACCGAGGGTCTCGTCCGGGTCAAACGAGGGTCCCCGGCTCTTGCGCTGCTGTTTTTTCCGGGTCCAGTCCGGATGGTTGGTCACATGGTTATAGGCTTCCGGATGAGGCATGAGCCCGAAGATGTTTCCGGTGGGATCGCAAATCCCGGCAATATCGTGTATCGATCCATTGGGATTGAAAGGAAACGCACCGTTGGCGGGATTGCCGGTTTTGTCGGCATACTGAAACACCACCTGGTTACCGGTCAGAAGCGAGGCCAGTACATCGGGGTCGGCAATGAATTTTCCCTCCCCGTGGCGCACGGGAAAATCCGCCTTGTCAATGCCTCTGGCAAACACGCACGGACTTGTGGAGTTGGCTGCCAGGTGGACCCACTGGTCCCTGAAATTGCCGCAGTCATTATAGGTGATGGCCACACACCGCCGGGTGTAGTCGTTGTCCAGTCCCGGCAGAAGTCCCAGATTCACCAGGGCCTGGAATCCGTTGCAGATGCCGATGATCAGTTTGCCCGCATCCACAAATGCCAGCAGATCTTTTCCGATATGGTTCTTGAGCTTCACCGCCTGGATCACCCCGGCCCCGTGGTCGTCTCCCCAGGAGAAACCGCCGCCGAATGCCAGGATATGAAAATCCGCCAGTTTCACGGTTCCGGCCACCAGGGAATTGATGTGGACCCGATGGGGCTCAGCCCCTGCCAGTTCAAAGGCCAGGGCGGTCTCATGGTCGCAGTTCAGTCCGAAACCCGTCAGAATCAGGGCCTTCACCTGTGTCATATCATCTCTCCAAACGGTTTGGTAAACGCTTCTTCCAGAATGTCACACGGCAGATCCGCAATCAGATCTTTGCCCATGCCCGTGATTTTCAGGCAGTCATGGGCATCTGTGACCGTTCCCACACAACAGACGGCCAGGCCTTTGCACAGTTTCTCAAACACGGCGCTCTGATCTTCCGGCACAGTCAACACAAACCGTCCCGCAGATTCGGAAAAAAGCCGCACTACGTCAGACCGTGTGTCCGAGGCGGCCGGTACCTGTGACAGATCGATCTCCATGCCCAGTTTTCCGGCCATGGTCATCAGGGCCAGGTGAACCCCGAGTCCGCCTCTGCCCACTGCGTGGCACGAAGCCGGCATCTCCAGGCCCATTGCTTTTTCCACGGCCCGGTACAACACTTTACCGGCGGCAAAGTTCACCCGGGGCACATTCGCCCCGATCCGGCCGAACAGGTCATAATATTCGGATGCCCCCAGCTCGTTGGCCGTGATACCGGCCACATAGACCCGGTCTCCGGCCGCCTTGGGGTCCAGGGTCTGGCAGCGCATCACATCTGTGACCACCGAGGTGGCGGAAAACTGCACCGTTTCCAGGGCCGACACCTTGATGCGTTCGCCGAACGCCCCTTCCAGGTGGCCGTCCACATACATGGAATCCTTGCCGGACAAGAGCGGGATCTCATAAGCCATGCATGCATCTTTCAGGGCCCGGCAGGCCCGCACCAGCTGGGCCGCCTTGAATCTGCCGTCCGGGTTGGTGTTTTCATCATACTCGATATCGGGCCAGCAGAAATTGTCCACCCCGCCGATGTGATCCATGCTGCCGCCCACGGCAATGAGACGTCGGACCGCCTCGTCAATGGTGCAGGTCATCATGTGATAGGCATCGATCTTTGAATACCAGGGCAGCAGGGTCTGGGAAAACGCCAGCCCTCTGTTGCCGGTGAGCACCGGCCGGGTGACGGATGCATCCGACGGAATGTTATGGTTCACCCCCACCAGGGGCTTGATCACGGATCCGCCCTGGACCTCATGGTCATACTGCCGGAGGATCCATTCCTTGGAACAGATATTGGGCCGGGCCAGCATGGCGGTGATCAGGCCGTTGACATCTCTGGGGGTGCGGATCACCGGCTCCGTGAGTCCCCGGGCCGCCGGCGGCAGCCACACCGCGTCAAACTCCCAGGCGGGAAACCCCTTGTCCAGCAGATCCATATCCACATAGGCACAGGTTTTTCCCTGAAAGGTGATGTGCAGCTTGCCGGTATCGGTATATTCGCCGATCACCGTGCTTTCCACGGCATGCTGAGAAGAAAGGGCCATGAACCGGTCCAGATCTTTTGGGTCGACGGCAATGGTCATGCGCTCCTGGGATTCGGACACCCAGATCTCCCACATGTCCAGTCCCGGGTACTTGAGGGGCACCTTGTCCAGATGCACCACACACCCGTTGGAAATCATGGCGGATTCGCCGATGGAGGAAGACAGCCCGCCCCCGCCGTTGTCGGTGATAAACCGGATCAATCCCTCATCCCGGCATTCCAGGAGAAAATCCTGCATTTTTTTCTGGGTATAGGGGTCTCCGATCTGGACATGACCGGCCGGGGTGTTTTCCGAATAGCTTTCCGACGAGGCGGTGACCCCGTGAATCCCGTCCTTGCCCACCCGGCCCCCGCTCATGAGGATCAAGTCCCCGGGCGAGGTTTTCTTTTCATGACTGGGTCTGCCTTTCACCTGTCCGGGCATGATGCCCAGGGCCGTGACAAAGACCAGGCTTTTGCCCATATACCCCGGATCAAACAGAGTCTGGCCGAAGGTGGTGGGCACCCCGCTCTTGTTGCCCCCGTCCCGGACCCCCTCGATCACCCCGTCCAGGAGACGGCGGGGATGCAGCGGCGGTTTCAACGGACCGTCATACCGGATATCCCCCACGCAGAACCCGAAACTGCCCATGAACAGTTTGGAACCCAGGCCCGTGCCCATGGGATCCCGGTACACGCCCACAATACCGGTGATGGCCCCGCCATAGGCTTCCATGTTGGACGGTGAATTGTGGGTTTCCCCGGTGATCACATAATTGTTGTGTTCATCAAAAACCCCGACCCCGGCATTGTCCCACAGCACAGACACCACCCACTCTTTTTTTTCCTTCAAAGCCAGGGTGGGCTGCTGGATATAGGTCTTGAACAAGGAGTGTTCAATGGTTTCTTCCCGGGTCAGAATATCGGTGTACCTGAAAATCCCGTTGAATGTGTTGTGGTTGCAATGGTCGCTTCGGGTCTGGGAAATATATTCCAGTTCCACATCCGTGGGGCCGGACAATCCCATGACCCGGCGCTGGGCCGCCACTTCCGGATCCAGAAAATACTGCCGGATAACGGGGATATCCCTGGGGTTCAATGCCAGGTTGCGCTGATCACTGATCTTTGCCAGGGTCTGATCGGAATCGATGTCAATGAAATCAAACCCGGGGGTATGGTCCAGAATCACCCGGGCCGGCTTGACATCCGCCCCTTTTTCCGGGTGCCAGTCTGCTTTTGAAAAAATCTTGTACTGCTGGATAATGGGGTTGGCCAGCAGCTCTTTGGCCAGGGTTTCCACCCGGGACCGGGTCAAAGATTCTCCGGAAAGGCAATAGCGTTTCGAGGTATAGATGCCTTCATCGGGCCCGAAAGATCGGCCCAGCAGATCTTCGATGGCTTCCATGGCCGTGGCACCGGGATTGTCTTTCACCCCGGGCCGCAACCCGATCCAGATGCACCAGTGAAAGTCTATTTCCAGGGGGGATAATGAAGATACCTGGGTCACCGGATTGGTGAAAATCTCCTGCCGGATCCGTTCCAGGTCCATGGGTTTGAGATCGGCGTCAATGGTCAGCATGTGGATGGTTCTGGCCGACTGGATCTGAATCCCGAAATAGGAACCCGCCTTTTTGACAAGCGACGATGCATCCGCATCCCGCAGCGATTGTTTCAACGCAATCTCGATACAGGCAATCATGTTATCCACCATTGAAAATTCGAATTATATCATTGTAAAAAACAAACACCATCAAGGCCACCAGAAGGGCGGCCCCGAACTGAATCATCTTTTCTCTGAGCTTTTCACCGACCTGTTTTCCCGTGACCGCCTCGATGCCGAAAAACACCAGATGACCCCCGTCCAGCACCGGGATGGGGAACAGATTGATGATGCCCAGGTTGACCGACAACAAAGCGATGAACCAGGCAAAATTCACGGCACCGGCTTTGGCCTGCTCCCCGGCCATCTGGGCGATCATGATGGGGCCGCCCAGGTTGTCGGCGGACAGGCTGCCGGAGATCATCTTGCCCACGGACAGAAGGGTCAATTTCACCAGACCATACGTATCTGAAATGGACCGTGCCATGGCCTGAAACGGATTCAGCGGCTGATGGAATACATCGCCCGTGCCCCGGATGCCGATGACATACCGGTCCACGGTTTCACCGAACACATTGGTGGTCTCCTGTCTTTCGGGAACCAGGGAAATCCGAACATTCCGCCCATCCCGGTCCACGCCGATATCCAGGGCCTGGCCGTCTGATCCGCCCACGATCCGGGAGATGTCTTCAAAAGACCGGATGTCATGGCCGTCCACTTTCGTGATCACATCTCCGGGCAAAAGCCCGGCATGCCGGGCCGGGGTGTTGTCCATCACCTCGCCGATCACCGGTCTGGCCAGGTAGATGCCGGAAAACTGGTACAGCACATAAAAAATAACAATCGCCAGAAAAAAATTGAACGCCGGCCCGGCCGCCACGATCAGGCTTTTCTGGTACACGGGTTTGTGGGAAAATGAAATGGCTTTCTCCCCTTGAGACAGCGGTTTGTCCGGCTCCTCTCCCACCATTTTCACATATCCCCCCAGCGGCACGGCGGAAATACAGTATTCGGTGCGGCCCTTCATTTTTTTGAATATTTTGGGACCGAATCCCAGAGAAAACACATCCACACCGACTTTGAAAAATCGGGCCACCAGAAAATGGCCCAGTTCGTGAATGAACACCAGAACACCAATAACAATAATAAATGCGACAACAGAATGACCCACGTGTACCTCTCTATTTTATAAGGGAGCCGGCTTTTTCCCTGGCCCAGCGATCGGCCTCAATAATACCTGAAAGATCTGGATTGTCAATGCAGGTATGGGCTGACATGGTGGTGGAAACAAGCGTGAAAATATCGGAAAATCGGATGCGCCGGTCTAAAAATGCCTGCACCGCCACCTCGTTGGCGGCATTCATCACCGCGGGCAGGGTCCCTTTTCTTTCACAGGCTTTTCGGGCAAATGTCAGGGACGGGAACCGCGAAAGATCCGGGGAATGAAACGTCAGGGCGCCAAGTGCGGCAAAATCCGGAAATACCAGGCCGGTATCCAGCCGCTCCGGAAACGACAAGGCAAAGGAGATGGCCGGTTTCATGTCGGGCACCCCCATCTGGGCCATGACCGATCCGTCGGCAAAACCGACCATGGAGTGCACGATGCTCTGGGGATGGATCAGCACCTGAATATTTTGATGGGAGATGCCGAACAGGTGCACGGCTTCGATGAGTTCCAGCCCCTTGTTCATGAGTGTGGCAGAATCGATGGAGATCTTGTTGCCCATGGACCAGTTGGGGTGGTTCAACGCGTCTTCTCGGGTAATGCCGGCAAACTTTGCCCGGGGCGTATTTCTGAAGGGCCCCCCGGATGCGGTGAGAAAAAGCTGTGTGGCATCTTTGGTTTGATTGCCCAGCAGGCATTGAAACATGGCGGAATGTTCACTGTCCACGGGCAGGACCGCCACGTTTTTTTCCCGGGCTTTGGCCATGACAATGTCTCCGGCCATCACCAGGGTTTCCTTGTTGGCCAGGGCAATGTCTTTTCCGGCCTCGATGGCGGCCAGTGCCGGTTTCAACCCTGCGGCCCCCACCATGGCCAGCAGCACGGTGTCCACCCCGTCCCAGGCCGCAGCCGCCGCATATCCGGACGGGCCGAAAAGAATCCGGGGCCGGGCATCCGGGTTCAGCATTTCAGCCAGTTCCCGGGCCTTGTCTTCATCGAGCACCGCCACCATGTCCGGCCTGAATTGCTGGATCTGGCGGCTCAACAGCGGAAGATTGCTGGCCGCGGTCAACGCGTTGACCCGAAACCGGTCCGGGTGCATGCAGACAATTTCCAGGGCGGATGTGCCGATGGAACCGGTAGCGCCTAAAATGGACAGGTGCTTCATATCCCCACCGACAACAGCAGATATGCGTAGAGCACGGGAATGGCGAACAGTAGCCCGTCAATGCGGTCCAGCATCCCCCCGTGGCCCGGTAGAATCCGGCCGGAATCCTTGATCGAGGATGCCCGTTTCAAAGCGGATTCAAACAGATCCCCCATCTGCCCGGCCAGGGCGATGAAAAAGGAACAGGGAAGGGTCCACAGTGCCAGTCCGGGTGAACCGAAAAATATCAGAGAAAAAATCAGTCCGGCTGTCATGGAGGCAGTAATGCCACCCGCCGATCCTTCCAGGGTTTTTTTGGGACTGATCCGGGGTGCCAGTTTGCGTTTTCCAAAAAACGTCCCCGTGTAAAATGCGCCGGTATCATTCATGAAGCTGACAATCAACAGCCAGAAAACCCAGAGCGCGCCGTGCTCCACATTTCTTACAAACAGCAGCAAAGACAGGGGCAAAGGAATATACATGATTCCCAGCGTCTGCCGGGCGATGGTATCAAACAGGTTTTCGTTTCCCGGAAACCGGAACAGGATAAAGGCGGACAAAAAAATCAGATTCAGGGCCAGAACCAGCATCATTGCCGGCCACGAACCAAAGGCAGCAGACATCACCAGAAAAATACTGGTCAGCCAGGAGATCCCTGTGATCATCCAGGGAGCGGTATTGTCCTTGGATCGGAAAACGATGCGCAGATATTCCCGGATGGCAAAAATGGCCACGGCGGAAATCAGGGTGGCCAGAATCATGGGGGTACCTTTGATCAGAATCCAGATGATCAAAGGCCCCAGAACTATTGAGGTGATCCATCGCTGGGCATGCTGCATGCAACCTTACCGAACCGTCGGTCCCTTTTCTGGTAATGGGTTAAGATCTCAATGAATTCCGCCCGGGTAAAATCCGGCCACAGGGTGGGCGTGATGAAAAGTTCCGCATATGCGGACTGCCAGAGCAGAAAATTCGACAGCCGAAACTCCCCCGATGTCCGGATGACCAGGTCCGGGTCCGGGATACCGGCTGTATACAGATGATCGGATATCATTTGCTCACTGATATCTTCCGGGGCCAAATCCCCGGCTTTCACTTTTTGGGCCAGAATTTGAAGCGCCGTGGTGATCTCCTGGCGGCTGCCATAGCTCAACGCCAGGTTCAGTGTCATCCGGGTGTTATCCGATGTGGCCGCCATGGTTTTTTTTGCCCGGGCCTGCACATCTTCCGGCAGTTTTTCCAACTGGCCCAGCACTTTCAGGCAGATCCCTTTTTCCATCATTTCTTCGCACTCGGACGTAAGAAATTTTTTTAACAGATGCATGAGTGCAGACACTTCGGAACGGGGCCTGGCCCAGTTTTCCGTGGAAAATGCATACAGGGTCAAAAAGGGAATCTGCAATTTTCTGCAGGATTCCACTATGGTTCTGACCGTCTGAGATCCCTCTTCATGGCCTTTGACCCGGTTCATCCATCGTTTTTTGGCCCAGCGGCCGTTGCCGTCCATAATAACCGCCACATGGTTCGGCAATCGGGCAGGATCCAGGCCATGGGTCTGCTGAACATCAGATTTCAAGAATTTCCTTTTCTTTTTCAGCAAAAATGTCGTCGAGCTGCTGAATGTGGTCGTCGGTCAGTTCCTGAACCTGTTTTTGTCCCTTGAAGCTGTCATCTTCGGAAATTTCCCCGTCCTTTTGTAGCTCCTTGAGCATGTCATTGGAATCCCGACGGATATTACGAACCGCTACTTTGTATTCTTCACAGATTTTGGACACATTTTTGGCGATCTCTTTTCTGCGCTCTTCTGTCAAAGGCGGGATGGAGATCCGGATCAATTTCCCGTCATTGGAGGGAGTCAGCCCGAGATTGGCCTTGAGAATGGCTTTTTCCACCGAATTGATCACACTGATATCCCACGGTTTCACGGTGATCAAACGGCTTTCGGGAATGGATATCGTGGCCATCTGAGACAACGGGGTCTGGGTGCCGTAATAATCCACTTTCACACTGTCCAGCATGGACTGGGATGCCCTGCCGGTACGAACCTTTCCCATTTCCTTGACAAAGGCTTTCTTTGTTTTTCCCATTCGGTCTCTGGTTTCTTCAATCACTTCATCGATCATGTGCGGTTCCCTTATTTTCGATGATGGGGTCATGCCCGACCCCATCGACATTATTTTATCCGGGTGCCGACATCCTGACCCAGCACCGCCTTGAGAATGTTATCCGTTTTGTGCAGATCAAACACCTGAAGGGGAAGGTCATGTTCCATGGCCAGGGAAATGGCTGTCATATCCATGACATGGAGCTGTTTTTCAATCACCCGCATATAAGACAATTCATCAAACATCACTGCATTTTCATGAACCACCGGATCTTTATCATAGACTCCGTCCACCTGAGTGGCCTTGAACAGGATCTGCGCACGGGTTTCATGGGCCCTGAGCACAGCGGCCGTATCTGTCGTAAAATATGGATTACCGGTGCCGGCCGCAAAAATCACGACCCGCCCTTTTTCAAAATGCCGGATGGCCTTTCTTCGAATGAACGGTTCTGCAATCTGATCCATGCGGATCGCAGACTGAACCCGGGTGGGCACATCACATTTTTCCAGCGCATCACACAATGCCAGGGAATTGATCACCGTGGCCAGCATCCCCATATTGTCGGCGGAACTTCTGTCCATACCGGCGGAACTGCCGGCCACCCCTCTGAAGATGTTGCCACCGCCCACCACAATGCCGATCTCAATGTTCAGGCGGGCCACTTTGGCAATTTCTTCTGCCACATAATGAATCATCTCCGGGGTGATGCCAAAGCCCTGATTTCCCATCAGGGCTTCTCCACTCAGTTTGATTAAAATCCGCTTGAACTCCGGCTGCGTATTCAACAATCACTCTCCTATCTGGAACCGTGCAAAACGCCGGATCTGGATATTTTCACCGATCTGGCCGATGGTCTCCTTCAAAAATTCTTCAATGGTTTTCTGGGGATCCTTGACGTATTGCTGGCTCAGGAGGCAGACTTCCTTGTAGAATTTTTCCACTTTGCCGTCCACAATCTTGTCGATGATGTTTTCCGGTTTGCCTTCTTCAAGCATCTGGGCCCTGAAAATATCACGTTCTTTTTCCACCACGCTCTGATCCACATCCTCCGGTGTCAGCCCGGCAGGATTGGCAGCAGCGATGTGCATGGCAATGTTTTTGGCAAACTCGATGAAGCCATCGGTTTTGGCCACAAAGTCGGATTCACAGTTTATCTCCACCAGCACGCCCAATTTGGCACCGGTGTGGATATAAGAATAAACAATGCCTTCCGACGTGGATCGACCCGCTCGTTTGGCTGCTTTGGCCAGCCCTTTTTTGCGCAGTAGTTCGATCGCTTTTTCCATATTGCCGTCTGCTTCGGCCAGCACCCGTTTACAATCCATGATGCCCGACCCGGTTGCTTCGCGCAATTCTTTTACCATTGCCGCGGAAATATCAGCCATGTTATTGTGCTCCTCTTAAATTGTCGTTATTCTGTTTCAATCGATTCTTCAGCCGGTTCAGCAGGTTCAGCAGGTTCAGCAGGTTCAGCCGGTGCAGCAGGTTCAGCAGATTCAGCCGGTGCAGCAGGTGCTGTTTTGCGTTTGATTTTTTCCACAACAGGGCCGTCAGTACCGTCTGATACCACTTCGATCGCCATTTTCTGATCCCCTGTGTCCATCTCTTTTTCCTGATCTCCATCGGCCCGGGCCTGCATTTTTTCTTCATGGATCTGACGACCTTCAATGCAGGCATCGGCTATCCGGGAGGTAAACAGCCGAATCGACCGGATGGCATCGTCATTGCCGGGGATCACATAATCGATATCATCGGGATCGCAGTTGGTGTCCACGACCGCCACAATGGGAATGCCCAGGCGTTTGCCCTCTTTGACGGCAATGGCCTCATTTTTGGGATCGATGATGAAAATAGCGGACGGCAACCGTTTCATGTGACTGATACCGCCGATGGCAAATTCCAGTTTTTCTTTTTCCTTGAGCATTTTTGACTGCTCTTTTTTGGGATAATTTTCAAGGGTCCCGTCATTTTCAATGGAATTGAGAAAATGGTACCGGTTGATATTGTTCTTGATGGTCTGAAAGTTGGTCAGCATGCCGCCCAGCCACCGATTTTCGACATAAAACATCTCGGCCCGGTTGGCTTCCTCATACAGGGCTTCCGATGCCTGTTTTTTGGTTCCCACAAACAGGACATCCTTGCCTTCCGCTGCAATGCCTTTGATAAAATCATGGGCTTCTTTGAACAGTTTCACGGTCTGCTGAAGGTCGATAATGTAGATCCCGTTTCTGGCCCCGAAGATATATTTTTTCATCTTGGGATTCCAGCGTTTTGTCTGGTGTCCGAAATGAACACCGGCTTCCAGTAATTCTCTGATGGTAATGTAGGCCATTGGTTCTCCAAATCAATCTAAATGGTTTTGTACATCCTTCATCCATTTCATCCCCGGAAATCGACTTTGTAAAAAGCACCGGACCCCGGGTCCATGAATGTGTGTGTTATACGCTTCTGGTAAAAATCCCACCATGTATATCAAAAACGAAGGGGTTAATCAATTTTTTTTTTACATTGTGCCACCCGGTTTTGACCGGCCAGATCCTGGATGACGTGTATTTGATCAAATTGTGGGCACGTTTTTGCCAGGGCCGAGACAGCGGTTTTCTGATCAAACCCCATTTCCAGAATCAGCTGTCCTCCGGGCACCAGGTAATCGCCGGCACAGGTCACAATTTCACGGATGCATTCCAATCCGTCATCCCCGCCGTCGAGCGCTGTGATCGGTTCATGATCCCTGATTTCAGGGGCCAGGCCAAAAATATCGCTGCTGGGGATATACGGCGGGTTGGAGACAATGACATCAAAAAAAGGGCCGGGGGCCAGGGGCGAAAACCAGGAGCCGTTGAAAAAATGAATGGTTCCGATCTCTTTTTCCCGGGCCGCATTTTTTCGGGCCGTCTCCAGCGCTGACAGGGAGATATCGCCGGCAAAAAAAAGATGGCCCGGATGCGCCATTGCCAGAGAGATGACAATCGCGCCGGACCCCACACCCAGTTCCAGGATCTTTTGCGGGTTTCGGGGATTCTCATCCAGCACCGACAATGTGGTTGTCACCAGTGTTTCAGTATCCGGCCGGGGGATGAGCACACCTGGCCCCACCTGAAAACTGGACTCGAAAAATCCTTTTTCTCCGGTGATATAGGCGACCGGCTCATGATTTTTCCGTCGCTGAATCAATGTTTTGAACCGGGCCAGTTCCTGTTTTTCCAGGGGGCGGTCATGTTGAAGATACAGATCCAGACGGCGGATGCCCAGACAGAATCCCAGCAGGATTTCCGCGGTCAGGCGGGGGCTGTCAATCCGGTGTCTGGCAAAATAGGCTTCCGTCCAGGAGATCAGCGTGAATACAGTCCAGTCCATTATGCAAAGGTGTGATTTTCCTGCATTGCCTGGGCTTGATGAAAGGTTTTCAATTCATCGATAATGGTCTGGATGTCGCCTTCCATGATGCTGTCCAGCTTATACAGGGTCAGTCCGATACGATGATCCGTCATTCGGCCCTGGGGAAAATTATAGGTCCGGATTCGGCCGCTCCGGTCTCCGGTTCCCACCTGATCTTTACGATCTGCTGCCCGCCGGGCCTCATCTTCCCTGACTCTGGCATCCAGAATACGGGATTTCAGGACATTGAGGGCTTTGGCCTTGTTTTTGTGCTGGGATTTTTCATCCTGGCACGTGGCCACCACACCGGTGGGAACATGGGTGACCCGCACCGCTGAATCCGTGGTGTTCACGGACTGGCCCCCCGGCCCGGACGCCCGGAACACATCCACTTTGATATCTGCGGGATTGATTTCAATATCGATATCTTCGGCCTCGGGCAACACCGCCACAGTGACAGCGGAAGTATGAATCCGGCCCTGGGTTTCGGTTTCCGGTACCCGCTGCACCCGATGGGTGCCGCTTTCATACTTGAATGAACCGAACGCGCCTTTGGCCTTGATTAGACAGACGATCTCCTTGAACCCGCCGGCACTGGAATCATTTTTTTCAATGATGTCGATCTTCCAGTTTCTGCTTTCCGCATACCGGGAATACATTCTGAAAAGATCCCCGGCAAAGATCCCGGCTTCTTCTCCGCCCGTGCCGGCCCGTATCTCTAAGATCACGCTTTTGTCATCCCTGGGATCTTTGGGCATCATCAGCGCATTGAGTTCGGATGTCAGGGTTTCTGCCTGTTTTTCCAGGCTGACGATCTCTTCTTTGGCCATCCCGCGAATCTCGGAATCCGGATCCTTCAGCAGCTCGCGTGCTTCTTCCAGCTGTGCGAGAATCGCTTCATAGGACCGGAAAACCGGAACGATCCGGTTGAGTTCCCCGTGTTCCTTGACATATTTCTGGTATTTGGTCTGGTCTTTGATCACCTCAGGGTCACTCAAAAGGTGTTCCAGCTTT
The DNA here is from genome assembly GCA_011389555.1 of Desulfotignum sp. Lineage (GTDB taxonomy): Bacteria > Desulfobacterota > Desulfobacteria > Desulfobacterales > Desulfobacteraceae > Desulfotignum. The sequence continues at coordinate 13,919 of JAABUD010000270.1, forward strand.
ACATACCGTTCTTCAATGCCTTTTAATTTTTCAATCATGACGCTAAAACCCAAAAGGGGGGCCTGCGGCAGACCCCCTTTTGTAAAATGTCACCAATTGTACAATTATACCAGTTTGCTTGCATCGAAATTGGCATATTTTCTTTTGAACCGGTCAATACGGCCGGCAGAGTCCACCAGTTTCTGTTTTCCGGTAAAAAACGGATGACACTGTGAACAGATTTCCACCTTGATACCCTCCCGGGTCGAACCCACGTCGAATGTGGCACCGCATGCACAGCTAGCGGTCGTTCTCGCATATTTTGGATGGATGTCTTTTTTCATTTTTTCCTGTCACTCCTTGCTGCATCTGCCTGTTACATCCGGCAGCTGATTCATAAAAAATTTACGTTCATGAATTCATCAATTCAAGAAACTCTTTATTATCCTTTGTTCCCTGCATTTTTTCAAGTAAAAACTGCATGCTGTCCACAGAATTTAAACTGGACAACAGTTTTCTCAAAATCCAGACCCGGTTCAATGTCATGGAATCCAGGAGCAGTTCCTCTTTCCGGGTGCCGGACCGGTTGATGTCAATGGCCGGGAAAACCCGTTTGTCTGACAGCTTTCGATCCAACACCAGCTCCATGTTGCCGGTGCCCTTGAACTCTTCGAAAATCACCTCATCCATCCGGCTGCCGGTTTCCACCAGGGCCGTGGCGATAATGGTCAAACTGCCGCCGTCCTCGATGTTCCGGGCGGCACCGAAAAATCGTTTGGGCCGGTCCAGGGCGTTGGAATCCACCCCCCCGGACAGAATTTTTCCGGACGGAGGCATGACGGCGTTGTAGGCCCGGGCCAGGCGGGTGATGGAATCCAGCAGAATCACCACGTCATGGCCCTGCTCCACGATCCGCTTGGCTTTTTCAATCACCATTTCCGCCACCTGCACATGCCGTTCCGCCGGTTCGTCAAACGTGGAGCTGATGACCTCCGCATCCACGGACCGGGTCATATCCGTGACCTCTTCGGGGCGCTCATCAATGAGCAGGATCATGGGCACGATGCTTTTATGCCCCTTGATCATGGAGTTGGCAATATTCTGGAGCAGCATGGTCTTGCCTGCTTTGGGCGGCGATACAATCAGCCCCCGCTGGCCGAACCCGATGGGTGACATCAGATCGATGACCCGCATGGAATAATTTTCGGATTCCGCCTCAAGATTCATTTTTCGTTCCGGATACAGGGGCAGCAGGTTGTCAAACAATATGGTCTCCGCCGCCAGTTCCGGGCTCTGAAAATTGACCGCCTCCACCTTGAGCAGGGCAAAATACCGCTCTGAATCCTTGGGCTGTCTCACCTGGCCGGAGACGGTATCCCCGGTTCGTAAGGTGAAGCGCCGGATCTGGGAGGGGGACACATAGATGTCATCCGGTCCGGGCAGATAATTGTACCCGGGTGCCCGGAGAAAACCAAATCCGTCCGGGAGGATTTCAAGGGTCCCCTCACCATATACCTGGCCGGTTTTCTCGATATTGGCCTGGAGCAGTGCAAAAATCAGTTCCTGTTTTTTTAATCCGCCGATCCCTTTGATATTGTTTTCTTTTGCAAGCTTGGTCAGCTCGCTGATTTTCATTTTATTGAGTTCTACAAGATTCATTCGCGCTCCCGAATTTTTAATAGTTTTTTCATTTTACGGTATCATTTCATTTTCTGGCAAGGATCAGTCGATTTTACAGGATGCCTTTGATGTCTGAAATTTTCAAACACAATCAAAATATGGAAAAAAACAGACCGAGGACTGGTACTTTTGAATAACACCTGACTAATAGTGCATTAATTTTTCCTTGTCAAGAATTCTTTTGAAGGAACGGTCGTTATGTTGACTAACAATACACGGATATGATAATTTCCCGACCTGATTCATACCGATCCTTCATGACAGGACCCGAACCCTTGCGATTCAGCCATCGATCCTGTCCTGCCGGTACAACATTGACAACAATTGAAGAAAGGAACACCAACCGTGGAACGAACACTGTCTATTATCAAGCCCGACGGGGTAGCCAAAAACATCATCGGCGAGGTGATCAAACGCTTTGAAAGCGCCGGCATCACCATCGCTGCCATGAAAATGGTTCAGCTGACCCAATCCCAGGCCCGGGGATTTTATGCGGTTCACAAAGAACGCCCGTTTTTCGACAGCCTCACCGATTTCATGACCTCAGGTCCCATCGTGGTCATGGTGCTGGAAGGCGAAAATGTGATTGCCGGAAACCGGAAAATCATGGGTGCCACCAATTTCAAGGAAGCCGAAGAAGGCACCATCCGCCGCGAGTATGCCACCGACATCGAGAAAAACGTGGTACACGGCTCGGATGCCCCGGAAACCGCCGCCTTTGAAATCGGTTATTTTTTCAACAACCTGGAGATCCAGGCCCGGTAATCCCCTGTCCCCTGCAGGCGCAGCCATTTTTTTTGAACTGCGCCTGCTTCGGACAGATAGATAAGGACGTCGCCGGTTTTCAGGGCACCAGCATGGCAAAACCGGTGACCTCATCTGTTTTGCGCACCCCGCCGGTGCCGGTCACTTCATGAAGTATCACCTCCATCATCTGCCAGACCTTCACCCCTTTGCGGATACACCCGGTCACCGTTGTATCTTTCCTGCCGCAGGCCAGGTGCATGTGCAGCACCGGATTGCCGGTTTCATCCGGAAACAGGGTCCCGGTGCCGGTCACTTCATGGACCTCCTCCAGGACATGGGTCTGGGGGATGACAGGAAACTGGCGGCCCTGCTCCGGTCCGGTCACCAGTTCGCTGCCTTTGTCCGCCCCGCCCAAAACCACCAGTGAGGCTGCCCGGATCCCCTGATCCCTGGCAAATGCCTCGATGACGTCATGAATCACCTCTTTGTCTTCCAGGCGGATCACAAAGACCCGTCCCGGCTGTGCCTGTGAATATTTCATAATTTGTGCTTCCTGTCTGCTTCAGTTGGGTTATTATTGTCAGCCACTGCTGTGTCATCCCTGTTCCTCTTTCCGTCTACCGCTCGACTCTGAAATCCCGATTGCATTCATTTGGCTCGGATTCATTTTCCCGGTCTGATACCCGTCCAGATCCAGACTCACAAAAGTGAACCCGATGGTTTTGAGGGCCGCTGATATCTGTTTGCGATGTGCCGCCATGGCTGCAATGGCGGTCTCATCGGTCTCGATGCGGGCCACGGTGCCGTGGCACCGCACCCGGACATGAAAAAACCCCAGGGACCGGAGAAATTGTTCCGCCTGCTCGATGCGATCCAGGGCCTCTTTTGTGATGGCATCCAAAAACGGAATCCGGGTGGCCAGGCAGGACTGGGACGGCAGGTCCCAGGTAGTCAGCCCCATCTGCCTGGAACAGACACGGATCTGCTGCTTGGAAAACCCGGCCTCCACCAGGGGGGCACGAACTCCCAGCTCTTCGGCCGCCTTCAAACCGGGCCGGAAATCGCCCAGATCATCGGTGTTCACCCCGTGCAGCACATGGGTGATCCCATTTTTGTCCGCAACCCTGCGGATCACAGAGAACATCACGGTCTTGCAATGATAACAGCGCGCCAGTGTGTTTGCCGTCACCTGCTCATGGCTCAGAATATCGAGTTTTATCACCTGATGCGCAACCCCGAGATCTTTGGCTGTCTGCCGGGCCTGGCGGATCTCCTGTTTGGTCACAAACGCGGAATCCACTGTCACCGCCAGCAGGTTCTCCAGGCCGGACCGGGCCGCCACTGCCAGCAGGAATGCAGAATCCACTCCGCCGGAAAATGCCACAACCGCGGTTTTCAACTTTTTCAATCCAGCTTTGAGTGTCCCGATTTTCTCATCACACACCCAGTTTGATTCCTCTTCCATACTTTTATTGCTTTCATTACAATTTTCAGCTTAACCGGTAACCGGGGATTTTTCAATCCCGGCAAACAACCAGAAAATCCTTGACACGGCCGGGTCTTTAATGTATATACCCCCCGATATTCAGCAATGGTGGGTGATCGTCCAATGGCAGGACTACGGACTCTGACTCCGTCAATCTAGGTTCGAATCCTAGTCACCCAGCCACCAATCTCAAAAAACATACGCTTTAAGTTTGATCATAATTCAAAATAGAGGCGAATACAACCAATCCTCCTTGATCTCTCAGCGTCAACAAAAGTTACCGTTCTGAAATTCCTGTAGGTTCCGGGCATGCGCAAGAAAGCATTTGCAGATTTCAGGCCGGTGCCGGAAGGTTTCGTTGGATCCAGAGACCCGTGCCGGGCGGTGCCTGTGGGTCTCACCCTCTGTCTTGTTTGACAGGGAGTAGGGCATGCTGCGCTAAACGGTGAAAACTGCGGGCAGGTATGTCCTCAAACAGTTCACCGTT
>JAABUD010000271.1 GCA_011389555.1 Desulfotignum sp.
AACGGTATTGCCGGCAACCAGGTGGCGTTCGATGTCCGCAAAAAAGACAGGCACGCCAGCATCACCATTCTTTCAGCAGAAACCGTCCCGGAATACGATCCCTGCTCTCTGCCCTATTTTCTCGGGGGCGAATGCGGCAGAACCGATGTGTTCCGGAAAACCCCGGATGATTATACCGCCCACAACATTGACCTGGTGTATGACAGCCGGGTGGTGTCCATAGACCCGGATGCAAAAACCATCACCACCCATGCCGGCCGGCAGGTCAGTTATGACAAACTGGTGCTGGCCCATGGAGGAGACCTGTTTATCCCCCCCATCCACGGCATTCACAACCCCGGCGTATTTTCCTGCAAACAGCTGGCAGAAACCGAAAAGCTGGCAGCCCATAACGGCCGCAGCGCCGTGGTCATCGGATCGGGTGCCATCGGCATTGAAGCGGCTGAAGCATTGAAACGCAAAGGGTATGCGGTCCATGTTGTCGAGCTGATGGACTGGATTCTGCCATCCCTGTTTGACGAACCCACGGCCAGGCGCCTGGAAACCGCATTGAAAGGTTACGGGATCCATGTGTTCACCGGAGAAAAGGTGCTGGAAATCAAGGGCACCGGGCAGGTTGCTGCCGTAGTCACGGACCGGCGCACCATTGCCTGCGACACCGTGGTAGTGGCCACCGGTGTGGTGCCGGGCACGGCCCTGGCACAAACCGCCGGCATCGACACCGGCCGGGGCATCCCGGTGAACAGGCAGATGCAGACCAGCGTGCACGACATCTATGCCTGCGGCGACTGTGTGGAAACCATTGACGCCTGCACCGGTGAAACCGCCATGTTCCAGCTCAAACACAACGCCATTGAACAGGCCCGGGTGACTGCCAGACACATCATTGGCGAACCCGCCCGGTACCTGGGGGCCTATGCCTTTGCCAGGGCCCATTTCTTTTCCACCCATGCCGCCACCTTCGGCAAAACCCAGCGGGCCACCGACTGCATCCTCGGAGACAAACGGGTCATTGAAAGAGAAGATGGCGACAATTATCTGCGGGTGATGCTGCTGAACAACCAGATCGTTGGGGGGCAGGCCATCGGTACCTTTGCCGACGGTTTAGGCTTGCTCATCGGTGCCATGTGGCGCAAAGATGATTTTATGGAAATTGCCGCCAAAGTGCGGACAACCCCCAGAGGCGGTGCGGTTCACACCTGGCCCATGCTGCGGCTGGGGAACCTGCTGGGATTTTGATATCGGATCTTTTTCACGGCTGTGGACATAGCACAAGCCTTAACGATTTGCACCATGCCTTGAAAAATATACTTGTTTATCATTTGTAAAATATGTATAGTTACATTATACATTTAATAAAAATAAAAAAGAGGATAGTATATGAAAGCATCAGTCGTTGATTTACGATACAAAATGAATGATGTCCTCAAAGCGCTTGACAGAAATGAAGAAGTAACGATCCTCTATCGTGGCAAAATAAAGGGGGTACTGATTCCTTCCAGGAAAAAAAATCAAATAAAAATGGTCGATCACCCTTTTTTCGGCATGTCCGCCCAGACAGACAAAAAATCTGTTCAGGAACAAATGGATGAATTGAGAAGGGCAAGATACCGTGATATTTGATACGGACATTTTTATCTGGGCACAGAAGGGGAACCAAAAAGCAGCCGAAATAATGGAAAAATCAGAGGATAGATTTCTTTCCATTATTTCCCATATGGAACTTATGCAATGTGCCGACAATAAAAAACAGCATAAATTTGTAAAAGATTTCCTCTCTTCTTTTGGATTTACTGTTTTGCCGTTAACGGAAAATATCGGTCATCGTGCCGCAATCTATGTTGAAGAATACACCTTATCCTCCGGTCTCAGATCAGCAGATGCCCTTATTGCTGCAACTGCTGTTGAAAACAATCTCATCCTTGTATCAAGCAACCGGAAGCATTTTAGAGCCATTAAAGAACTCAAATTCAAACATTTTACGCCGTGAATCTCTGCAACTTCCGACTTTTTTGGCACAGTCTTTCATAAGTCTGGATCACCCGCCGGCCAGAAAGGTAACGATCTGGATATCATCCCCGGGCTGCACCGGTTTTTTCAGTTCCCCGGGAAACGCGCTTTCCGCGTTCAGATAGATTTCGATGTGGCCGTGCAGCCGCCCCTTTTTATCGAACAGTTCCTTTTCCATGGCCGGGTACTGCAGGACCAGATCTGCCAAAGCACGGCCCACGGTATCCCCCTGGACTTCAACGATCTTTTTGCCATCGGTATGCTGCCGGTGCACCAGATGCATATGAACATTTACCGTCATGGTTATCCCTTCCGCTTACAGCTTTTTTTTATGAAAAAATTTCCGCTATCATGCAGCGGGCGCTTCCCCCACCCACGGATTCAATGGTATCCAAGGCTACGGGCAGAATAGTTCCATATTGTTCCAGGCGCCGGATCTGTTTTGGGGTAAAGCCTGTGAAGGCCCGCCGGGACATCACGATGAACGGACTTCCGCCGGCGGCATTCACCTGGAGAATATTACCGCAGAAATGGTGTTCCATCTGATCCATGGAGATGTCAATGACCTCAAAGGAGCGTGCCAGCGACGTTCTGACCCGGTTGCGCTGGTCCGGATCGGTGATGCAGTCCAGGCAGATCACAGAAAACTGTTCCCCGATACTCATGATCACATTGGTATGGTAGACGGGTTTTCCCCTGGAGCTGCGGGTATCAAACAGGATCCCCTCCCGGTAGAAGCGCAGGCGGATGAAATTGTCAAACTGGTCCGGGTGGCAGCGGTGGGAACGGGCCGCATACACAATCTCTTCCCGGTGGTCTATCACCATGGAGCCGGTGCCTTCCAGGAACCGCTTCTGCTCATCCAGCGCCCCCACATGGATGACGTTCCGGATTTTGTATCCATTGGCCACCAGCAGCTTTTCCACATCCTGGGGCCGCCGTTCATACCGCCGGCTGACTGCTGCCATGGGATAGGTGATCAGGGTACCGTCATGTTCGGTGGAAAACCAGTTGTTGGGGAAAATCGCATCCGGGGTCCGGAGATAGGGTGTTTTGGGTTTTTCCAGCACCAGCACAGTAATGCCATTGGCATGCAGGGAATCCACCATGGCCTGGAATTCCGCATTGGCCGCTTCATTGATCTGTTTTTCAGATTCTGTGGGCCTTTTCTGAAATTCATTGTCCAGACCGGTCTCCTCATTGAAACCAAAGTCATGGGGCCTTACCATCAGTATTGTATCAGTTGTTCTGGAAACATCTAACATAAAATGCCTTCTACCATGCCCCAACCTCCCGGTCAAGCGGTTCTGTCACGCCCTTCTATCTGCCCAAAAGAAGCTGCCACCGCACCAATGTCTGCAATATCCTGTTCTGTCAACACGGCCCCGGTGGGATTATGGGGGGTATTCAGAAAAATCAGTGTGGTTCCTGGCGTAATCCGGTCTTCAATATCTGCTGCCTGAATGCGGAAACCATTTTCCGCCTGTAATGGGACAGGCACCATCTTAGCCCCGGTTGACGCCATCACAGAGGCATAGGTGGCATACATGGGACCTCCCAGAACCACCTCATCACCGGATGCGGCAACGGCGCTGATAACCGCGTAAAGTGCTGTCTGGGTACCGGGAAAACACAACACCTGTTCCGGCAGGATCTCTCTGTCTGCCTGGCGGGTATAGCGTTCTGCCAGAGCGTGCCGCAGATTGTTTTCACCTGCACTTGATGCATATCCCGTACGTCCCGAGCGCAGCGCCGCCATAGCAGCATCGATCAAATACTCCGGCGTTGGTACATCCGGCTCTCCAATTGCCATTTCAATAACATCATGGCCATCTGCCATCATCTGTCTGGCCATTTTATACACGGCCCATTTATCGCCCCCCAGCGCTTCGAGCCGTTCAATTGCATTTGTGATTTTCATATCCTGTCCATTGGTTTGATTATCATTTTAAAAATTTTGGGTTCAATCGGTGTGGCAGTGACGTAAAAACGCGTATATCTCTTCCGGTAACGGAGGACAGTCCGGCAGATGGCAGACAAAATCCGCTGTGCAGTCGCCGATTCCCAACAGATCCGGGGCACCTGTGCCGCCCTGATGGCCCTGGCCCATGGCGATGCGCTCCACTGGAATCAAGGTCTTTCCATTCTCCTTCAGGTGGTTCAGGGCAGAGGCCAGGCTGCTGCGGCAGGCAGAACAGGCCTGGGATTCATGCAGGATATCCCCCGGCATCGGGTCATGGTCCGGGATATGTGCCCGGGGCAGCCGGGGGCCGGTATTCAGGGAAACGACCTGGTCAATTTCCGTACACATACAGGTGTTCATGCATCTGGAATTTCCGTTATCTGTATTGACATTATCCTGTGTTCGACAGTCATGGGATCATTTTATCAGGTAACTTCCATCCAATCGTTTCCACATTTCTTCAAGTTTTTTATCCAGGATCTTAACTGCTTCATCATACTCATCCTGTTTAATTTCACCAGTTTTTAATCGTGATTGAATTAAAATCAATTCGTTGTCATACCATTTATCCGGATCAAAATTATATGTCATGTTATTTTCACTTTTTGCTATACCTGTTTCAAAATTCTGACAGATATTTTTTCAACAAGGGCCTTTGTTTTTTCCTTGTATGCAAGCATATGGGGTGCGGACATATGTGCCGTCAAATCCTCCAAACTGTTCCATTTTTCGATGACCGTGACAACATGATCATTTTTCTCCTGGAAAGGCAGATCTGTCGGAACGTCGATGGTCGGGACATATTCGATACACCCTTTTTCTTTCAGAACCGCCGGCATATTGGATGTAAAAATTTCCAGAAATCTGGAAACCTGCCCTTGCTTTATCTGTATTGACGCGATGACGTGGATCATTTCATTCTCTCCTCATATAATCCAACATGAAATTTTCAATAAACAGGCTGGGTTTTCAGAACAGGACCTGATTGAAATTGAAACTTTATCGTTTTTATCCGTCAAAAAAGATTGGGGTCCAAAAAATCCTCAAGCCTGAAGTTGGGTTAAAAAATCGGGACCTTTATCTTTCCACCTTTAACGGTAGACACACCTGTTACCCGCTGTGGTGTAATAAAAAATTCGGAGACAGGTCTTCTCCCTCAGGCCAGCATATACCGCCGAGTTCGTCGACGGTGACCTGCTTGAAATACCGTGGATAACGAAGTCTCCACAAAATTTGTTTCTTCTGGATCAATTCGTTCAGTCCAATTCTGGATTTCGTGTCGTCCTCCCAAATCAATTCAAGACTAAAATCATCCATGGGGTGGACGTGGATAACTTTCTTCCAAGGTGTTTTAATTTGAAAGTTCATTCCATTTCTCCATCAGATCATCCTGATTGGCAAGTATCCAATCCCTGATTTTCAACTCCTGTTTGGGCGGCATCATGCCGGCAAGGAGTGTACCATCTTCCACGGAGAAAGAAGCAGCATAGTCACCGTAAACACCATGACAATGAGGAATGCCATAGTCCCCAATATACATATAAATCGATATGCCAAAAAAGAAGGCGATCCGGGGCATCATATTTCATCCTGAGTTTTGTTGAATCAATTATAACACATATGTATACTATCATGGTTTCATACAGAGTTACACGCTTAGTTGTCTGCACCTTTGTTTTACGGTATATTGGCCACCCTTTTCAACATCCATTCCGAAACTGCCGCAACTTTTTCGGAATGGATGTCGGAGCCGTCACCTCAAGCTATCCGTGATACTTGGCCTTGAGGAACGCCAGGGATTCATCGATGGCGGTCATGGCCAGGTCCAGGTCCGCCCGGGTGTGGCGCAAGGAGATGTAGGCGTGGTGAAACGGGGTGAAAAAGAACCCTTTTCGGATGAGCTGGGTGTAGAAATCGGTGCGTTTTGCCTTGTAGGTGCCCTCCGGATCCTTGTCAAAGGTGATGTAGAACATTGGCGGGATCCCGGTGAGTTTTGCCCCTACATCATGGGTGTCGATGGCTTGCTGGATCTGTGTCATGAACGTTTCCCCTTTTTGCCAGATATCTTCCAGGACCTCATCCCGCTCCAGGATCTCGATGGTTTTCAGGGCAGCCACAAAGGCATCGCTGTTGGGAAAAAATGTGGAGGAGATGAACAGTTTGTGGGATGCGGCCATCATGATCTCTTTTTTGCCCGTGACCACGGAGATGGGGTATCCGTTGGCAATGGCCTTGCCCAGTACGCTGATGTCCGGGGTGACCCCGTAATACTTCTGGGCACCGCCCATGGACACCCGGAACCCGGTACGGATCTCGTCATAGATCAGGACCGCGCCGTATTTACGGGCAATCTCTTTGACCCCTTCCAGGAATCCCGGGGCCGGGATCTGCATCTCCTGGTGATTGGGATGGCCGAATGGGGTCATGATAATGGCAGCGGTGTCTGATCCGTGCTCGGCCATAAGCTGTTCCAACTGATCCAGACGGTTATACTGGAATTCAAACACATCTTCAAAAAATTTGGGCGGGATGCCGCCCTTCATCTCCACGCACCAGTCATGCCATCCGTGATACCCGCACCGCATCACCTTGAGTCTTCCGGTGTGGGCACGGGCGATGCGGATACTGGCGGTGGTGGCGTCCGACCCGGTTTTCAGAAAAATGCTCATCTCGGCGGAAGGCACCAGTTCATGGATTTTTTCTGCCAGCCGGTTCTGAAACTGCTGGGTCAGGGTGAAGCAGAACCCTTTGCCGCTGACCTGGTCATACACGGCCCGGTCTACTTCCTCCTCCCGGTATCCCAAGATGATGGGGCCGTACCCGCACAGAAAATCCACAAATTCATTGCCGTCCACATCGATGAGGCGGCATCCTTTGCCGGATTCCAGGAAAACAGGGTATTCCCCGTTGATAAAATCCGTGGGTTTTCTGGCTCCCAGGACCCCCCCCGGCACCAAGGTGCAGGCATGGTCGAACAGTGCAAGGCTTTTGTTGATATTCAGCCTGGGTGTTTCTTTCATAACATCGCTCCTGTAATCATCTCATTTTGTAAAATTGTAAAAAAGGAAAGCCTTACTTGTCCGGTGTAAACATGGATTCGATCTTCTCGCTCTGGTGGATCTTGGCCCCCCGGCCCAAGAAAATCTTTAAAAAGATATCCGGATCGATGCAGCCCTCCGGTGCCACCACACCCTTGACAGTGACATGGCCGTCATCCATCATCAGGGCGGCAATGGATGCGGGCAGGCCTGTGCCCGGTGCCATGCGGCCCACCATGTCCGCAGTATAGGTGACCCGATTGTCCCCCCGCCTGCCCTTGACGATCACTTTCAGACCCGAGGACTGGGGGCCGTTGTCCCGGCCTTGGGGAATCTTCTCCCACAGTTTCAATGCCAGGTCATAGGGGGTGACCTGCACCCCTTTGAGATCCACTGGATCCGTGCTCAAAAGCCCGGTGGCTTTTTGTTCGGCAATCAGTTCATCCACCCACAGGGGGATGAGGGCGCCTTTGATGATAACGTTCTTGACCCCCTTGATGTACCGGGGCAGGGTCAACGGCTGGGGATGGCCCACATACCGGACATGGCAGATTCCTAAAGGTTCCAGAAACTGTTCCGCTGCCACCTCTGTGCCCCCTTCCACCTGGACCAGCTGGCCATCGATGTACTGGGGAATTTTGCCCAGGGTCATGTGCAAAGAATGGTCCCAGGCAGCCCCGGCCAGTTCGGCAATGCTCACCACCCAGTACAGGTAAATATCATCCACTGTATCCAGACGGTCGGCATACCACTTCACCAGGACATTGTTGGTGCCGGGATCAGAACCCATACCGGTGAGCACGGTGATGCCGGCTTCTTTTGCCAGCGAATCGATGTCTGATTCAAACAGGATCTGGGTGCCCTCATAATCATCACAGATATCGATATAATTTTTTTTCGCTGCCACTGCCGCTTTTGCCACGGGCACAGCAGTTTTGTAAAAAGGTCCGGCGGTGTTGATCACCACATCGGTGTTTTTGAATGCCCTGACCATCCCATCATGGTCATTGACATCCATTTTCACCAATCTGGTTTTGTCACTTTCCCGCAGCTTTTTTGACAGACGTTCCGGGTCCGGGTACAGGTCTGCCAGAAGAATCTCCGTAACCTTGTCCTGTTTCACCAGATCCCGGGCAACCCCCTGCCCCATTCCACCGACACCGCCGATAATCAATGCTCGCATGTAATCTCCTCCTCGTTTGGGGCCAGCGTGGTGGGGCAACTTGAATGGGGTCAGGCTTGGCTTATTGGCTTATTGCGGTCCTTTGCAATAAGCCAATAAGCCAAGCCTGACCCTAATGATTCAGCCCCTGACCTGGACCACAGGGAAAAGTTTTTCATGTTAGAATAAATATATGGACTTGAAAAAAAGGGAATCAGACGGATTGTTCAATGCAGATACACCGTTTTTCATGAGATCAAGGGCCGATTATGAACCGGGTGGTGGTCATGGGCGGCTGCAATGTTGGTAAATGCAGTGACCTGCAGGTTAAGACCTTCGTATGTGATCAAACAATGATCATTCCCATCCGGACCCTTGCCCTTGAATACCCGAAAATAGTCCAGCAGCGTGAACTGAGAACAGTCAAGCGCAACAATGTGGTGATACCGGGTCGGGTGGAAGCTAAGAGGACCGAATTTCCCATCGTGATATTTGATATCAGCAAAAAAGGCTGCAGTTTTTCCTACCATGACACCGAAAACATCACCACCCTCAAGGAAGGAGACATATTGCGGGTTTACTGCCGGCTGCCGGGTGTATCAGATGAAATTGGTGCCATGGCCATTGTCAGAAATGTCAAACGCGAACAAAAACAGATCTCTGTGAGAATCCAATTTCAGGATATCACCAAGACATTTTTAACGCGTTTGATGCATTTTCTGTTCGCCATAGAGGGCTTTATAAGATAAGCACATTCGGAATCCCCAAAGGTCTTTGCCCGCCGTTTGGCTATCGATTATTTTTTGGCAATTTTCCAGTCCCGCTCATCCATTTTTTGAATCCATTTTACAAGATGGTCTACAAGAACCTGTTTCATTTTCTGGCCCTTTTCAGCGGTGCCTTTCCAGGAGGCCCCACTGGAGCCAAAGTCCGTGAGTTCATCGAAATTCCAGACTAGCTTGACCGAGTCATCCATTTCCGGAATATGGCCTTTGGCCTGGGTCAAATCACACAATTGCGGGAAAATGGCTAAACCGATGGAGGTTTCGCCTTCACCGCCATGGCCTAAGCCGTTCCAGATTTCAAAGGTATCCGCCGGGAGTAGATTTCCGGCCGTGACCCACCAGGCATCCAGCACCGCCAGCTTCAGTTCGGGATGGGCGACCTTGATGTCCCTGGCCGCGATCTCAATGGGCGCAATATTGCCGTCATGGCCGTTGATGATCAAAATTTTCGGGATGTTCCAGTAGATCAGGGATTCCATGACATCGGTGAGCACGCGCATCAAAGTCTGGCTGCTCAAGCTGACGCACATCGGCTTATGCCGGTAATGCTGGCTCATTCCGTACCACAGCGGCGGAACCACCACGCTCTTGTCCACCCGGGCGGCCACTTCGCAGGCAATGTCATGACTGACAAACGTGTCGCAGCCAAAAGGCAGATGCCCGCCATGACTTTCTGTGGCACCAATGGCCAGGATGGCCATTTCGATCCCGGCTTCCTGGAATGATTTTTCGTTATACTCCTCCAACTTGATTCTTCGCATGCTTCCCCCTTCTGAATTGTCCCGCTGCGGGACCTGCCCCAAGCTGGTTGGGGCAGGTCAGCTGCAGGGCTTAGATTTCAGGCATCCAGATTTGTTCTACATTGTACTCCCCGTTTTTCACGCTGATAATGGAGACGGCCTTTACCGGAACCCTACTCGGACGGGTGTAGGAGATTTCACCGGTCACGGCTTCGTAGCCGCGGGTTGCGGATAGGGCATCGCGTAATTGCGGGCCGTCCGTGGAGCCGGCCCGCTCCATGGCGTCGGCCAGAAGACCCACGGCGTCAAAACCTAAGGCGGCAAATGCATTTTCAGGATCCCGTCCATACTCTTTTTTATATTCCTCGATAAAATTCAGGACTTCTGGCCGGGTGTCTTCCCGGTAAGTATGCGAGGAAAAATAGATATCGTTGGCTAATTTCTTACCCGGCACGGTCACCAACAGCTCCGTGTCAAATCCGTCCGCGCTGATAATCGGCAAATCCAGACCGGATTCGCGGATCTGTTTGGTGGTCAATCCAGCCTCGTTGGGGATGGAGGCAATGAAAACAGCATCTGCCTCGGGGTTGGCATTCTTCAAGCGGGCGATCTGGGCGGAAAAATTCTTGTCGCCCATCATAAAAAAATCTTCATAGATCAAGTTCACGCCAAGTTCTTCGATTCGCTGCTTGAAAAACTTGGACAAGGCTTTGGTAAAGTCCATGGAATTGTCCGTCCAGACCACCACGTTCTTGACCCCCAGCTGGTTCGCTGCATAATCTGCGATGGCGTAGGACTGGTCGTCGTCGCCAAAGGGAACCATAAAAAAGTACTCCCCGTGCCACTTGGGCAACTCGGGATGGGTAGCACCTGAGGTCACAAAAGGCAGATTGGCATTGATAAAAGCCGGAGCCGCCGCGTTCACAAAGGTGGTGTCTCCGTAGCCAAGCCCAGCCACGGCGCCGTCGGATACGGCTTTCTGAGCCGCGGTGGCGCAGGCTTTTTGATCAGTTTTGGTGTCATAACCGATAACTTCCAGTTTCTTGCCCAGTACCCCGCCCTGCTCGTTAATCAATTTGGCGGCCAGTTTAGCGCCGTTAAGCGCCGGGGCGTCAATGGAGGACATTCCCCCGGTAAGATTGAACATTCCTGCCAGCTTGATGGTCTCCTCCGCTCCGGCCGGCACCGCCAGGACCAGAAAAAGGGCCAAGGCCACTAAACATCTTGTTATCATTCTCATAACTTAACTCCTTTGCTGATTGTGATAAAAAACCGAACGCTGACGTCAGCATTCAGCACCTGTTCCAAAAATTCATTGTTTTTTTATGCCCTTTGCCTTCCGCGTTCCACGATATTCGTCCGGCAAAAGAAATATAGGCTCGTCGGTTCCGAAGAGCCCCCTGGGGCGCAGAATCAATATCAACAGCAAAACTAAAGACATCAACACTTCACTCATCCCGTACAATCCCAGCTGCTCCTCCATTGGGCGAAACACTTCCGTCAACAATGTCACCATTGTCGCGCCCAGCACCGAACCCGTTATGCTGCCGGATCCACCGACCACCACCATGACCACAATGGAAAAGGCCATCACCAGGGAAAAGGAATTGGGCGTAATCACGGTGATCAAATGAGCCCAAAGCCCGCCAGCCACCCCAGCGAAAAAAGCGCCCACGCACAAGGCTTGGATGCGGGTCAAAAAAAGATTCATGCCGATGCATTTTGCGGCCATTTCATTTTCCCGCACGGCCTGCAGCCGGCGGCCAAAAGAGGAAAACTTGATCCGCCAGGCAGTGACAATGCATGTCAGGACAAAAAGAGCGATCCACCACAAGTTAGTGATGGCGGGCAAACCGTTCAAGCCCAATGGCCCCCTGGTCCAGCCTTCCATATTTTTGAGCAGCACCTGAACAATAATCAAAAAACCAATGGTGGCTACTGCCAGATAATGACCCTTCAAACGTAAAACAGGAACACCAACAAACAGGGCAACAATCACGGCCATGGCGCCGCCAAAGAGCAGGGCCGGAAGAAACGGCAGTTCCAGACCCGCCAGCCAGGCCGGCAGATCCGGCAAAAACATGGCCTTGCGCATGGCTGGAAAGGTCAGAATGGCCGTGACATAACCGCCCACAGCCATGAATGCCGGATGCCCCAAGGAAAACAAGCCTGTGAAGCCATTGGTGATATTCAGGCTGACCGCCAGAATGATGTTGATTCCCACAAAACCGACCACCATGATAAAATAAGATGACATCCGGGCTTCCATGAACCAGACCAGTAACAGACCTATCCCCAGAAACAAGGTGAACAAAAAAGAGCGAGGCAAACGCATCAGGCCCGGTCCTCACTTTTATCGCCCAGCAGACCATCGGGCAGGATGAGTAGGATAACTATGAGCAGGCCAAAAACAAAAGCATCTCGATAAGAGGCATAGACCGGAGGCAACAACCCAACAAACAAGATCTCCGAAAATCCAAGGATGTATCCGCCCAAAATCGCACCTGGTATCGAACCCACGCCTCCAATGACAGCGGCAACAAAGGATTTCAGACCCGGAACAAACCCCAGCAAGGGATCAATCTGGCCGTATTTCCCTCCCCACATCAAGCCACCTAAAGCAGCCAAGGCGCTTCCCAGGGCAAAAGCGATCATAATCACCCTGTTCGCGTTGATCCCCATCAATCGGGCTACTTCCAGATTCTGGGCCGTAGCCCGCATAGCGCGCCCCATCCTGGTCCTTTGAACAAAAAACATCAGAGCGCCCATGGAGCCTAAGGCCAAGCCAATGATACACAAATCAATAACCCTGACATCCAACGGTCCCAAGGAGACAGAAGATCGCAAGTAATCTGGAAAATTGAAATTGCGCGGCTGCCCAGAGAAGATCATGACACCCAGATTTTGGAGCATGATGGACAGGGCAAGAGAGGCAATGAATCCTGTAACCTGCGGAGCGTCTCGCATGGGCCGGAACGCGGCCCGTTCGATCAATATGCCCGCGCCGGCTCCCACCAGCAACACTGCCGCAACCACCAAGGGAAACGGCAACTCTCCATGAGACATCAGTCCCAGAGTGCTGAATGCTCCGATCATCACAACCTCGCCATGAGCAAAATTGATCAGCCGGATAATTCCGTAAATCATTGTGAAACCAATGGCCACCAAGGCATACATGGACCCCAGGATCAACCCGTTGACCAACTGCATGAGTAGATATTCCCAACTCATGCTGCCCCTCCCAGATAAATTTCTCGTACCCGCTCATTGCTGGACAGCTCGCCTCCCGTGCCGGCGAGGACAATATGGCCAAGTTCCAGGACATAAGCCCGGCTGGCCAACTCAAGAGCCATACCTGCATTTTGCTCCACCAGCAGGATGGTCATGCCCTCGGCATTCAATTGCGCCAGGAGATCAAAAATCGCGTTGACCACCAGTGGGGCCAGACCCAATGACGGTTCATCTAGAAGCAAGAGCCGCGGCTTGGCCATCAAGGCACGGCTTAGGGCCAGCATCATCTGTTCACCTCCGGACAGGCTTCCTGCGGCCTGGTTTTGGCGCTGGCCCAACACCGGAAAGAGCTGAATCATCCTTTGCATATCCTGCTGGACCTCTTGGGTGTCGGTGCGATTGAAGGCCCCGAGCAGAAGATTTTCTCGAACGGTCATGGCGGAAAATACCTGTCTACCCTCAGGGCAGTGACTGATGCCCATGGTCACGATTTTCTCCACCGACAGTCTGTGGGTGGAAGCAGGCTCCATGTCGTGATCGCTGAACATGATTTGTCCCTGCCGGGGACGTAGTAGACCGGAAACAGCCCGCAACAGGGTTGTTTTTCCGGCGCCGTTGGCCCCGATAAGAGCCACAAGTTCTCCCTGCTCAATATGCAGATCAACTCCCTTGAGTACATGGGTTTGTCCACGGTAGACATGCACATCTTGCATCTCAAGCATCACCGGTTCCTCTGGCCACGCCTAGATACGCATCCACCACGCGTTGATCCGCACGTACCGCTTCCGGGGAGCCTTCCATCAGCAAACGCCCCTGGTTCAAAACCTGGATATGCGGGCACAGCTTCATCACTACCCCCATATCATGTTCCACCAAAAGTATCGCCAGCTTGCCACCGGCATAAATCTCTTGAATCACCTCAATCAGCTCATCCGTTTCATTACGGTTCATGCCCGCGGCGGGCTCATCCAAGAGCAGCACCTTGGGCTGGGTGGCCAGAGCCCGGGCGATTTCAACCCGGCGCTGCAAGCCATAAGGTAGGCTTCCGGCCTTGTCCACAGAAAACGAGCCGAGATCCAGCCTGCGCAGTTGCTCCATGGCGCTGTCCATGATCTCCTCTTCGGCGCGCCGTCGCCCGGACAAGGGCAGCACACTGCTCAACAGGCCCCGACCATGGTGCATGTCCAAGGCGCCGCGGATGTTGTCCAAGACGGTCAGGTCTGGAAAGAGGCGAATGTTTTGGAATGTTCTGGCAACCCCTAGTCTGGCCCGCTGGTCAGCGCGCAAACTGGTCACATCGCGGCCAAGCAGAAAAATACTTCCGGCGGAAGGCGAAACAACACCGCTGAGCAGATTGAATATGGTTGTTTTACCGGCTCCATTACAGACCAAGCCGGCCGTTAAAAGAAAAGCAAGGCCCAAAAAGACATTAAAAGACACTGTCTTGAAAGTTATAAAACAAAACAAAGAGGGTATATCAAGAAAAGAACTGCTGGAAAAAACCGGATACTCTACAAGGCAAATGAACATTATATTTCCATAACCCTATATTCTTGGGGTGATCTACCGATACTTGAAGATTATTTGGAAGATAGACTTGGAATCGAAATTGATTTTTTCAAACCAATCAACGATGAAAACGGAAATGAGATAGGATGTGAGCTATTGTATCCAAATTCCCATAAAATCGAGTTAATACAAAACATCATTGATGAAATTGAATAATCATAAATAAGATCCTTCCAGTCGGACAGGGCTACAGAGTTTCACCCTGGCACCACAGGTTATTGGTTTTGATGACCCGGCCATCAAAAAATTGTATTACCCTTCAGGCCGGAGCATGGTTTCGGTCAGTCGGTAAAACCCTTTAAGATTTTCCAGCCAGTAAGCGTAAAATACAATGTTGTCACTGTTGAATGAAGTGACCTGTCGGCGTTTTTTTGACGCATAAATGAGAAAAAGCCGGCCTGTTTCTTTTTCAATATTATAGATCATTGCGGCAAGATTGTTGTCCAGCACCATGAGATCGCCTTTTTTCAGCTGGTTTTCATCCACTTTTTCGGTACGCTGCAGCAGATTTTTCATGGGCAGGTATCCATAATATTTTAATCCCGCAGCCTGGGCCGCCTGGGAGTAAATGGCATAAAAAAGATAGGAATTGTCAGTGGCTTTTGTGGTTAAGGGATTGCCCCCGTATTCATAGGGGGTACCAATGAGCTGTCGGGCAGCAAAGGGTATGTTCTGTCTGAAAACTTCCCGGGCTGAACCGGCTGTAACCCCTTCCGGTCTGTCAGTAAGGTTGTCTTTTTCATACGTAACCCCCCATGCAAAGACAGTATTAAAAAGGAATAATACCAGAATATAAATAATTTTTTTCATGTTTTTCCCTTGTGTTTGAAAACCTGATATACCATATAAGGTATTGACATAAAAAAAACAAGCATATCCCTGTTACAAATGGGAATGCTAACAGGCGTGTTGTTGTAAAAACAAAAAAATAATGCGAATAAAATCTTATGGAAATTATAACAACCCACAAAGGGACAGATTTTGATGCACTGGCAAGCCTTGTTGCAGCCACCCTTATTTACCCTGATGCCACACCGGTGCTTCCCGGCAATGTCAATGAAAATTTAAAACCGTTTTTGGCCATTCACAAGGATTTGTTCAAGTTTGCCGGCCCCGGTGAAATCAACCTGGACATGGTGGACACCTTGATTACTGTGGATACCCATTCCTGGGGGCGGCTGGACAGCCGCCTGTCTGCTTTGCAGGAAAAGCCTGATCTGGAGATCATTGCCTGGGACCACCATCTCCAGGGGGACATGGATGTAACCCGGGCCCATATAAAAGAGACCGGTGCCTGTGTGACCCTGCTTATACAGCAGATCAAAACCAAAAGAACCCTGATCACCCCGATCCAGGCGACCTTGTTTCTCATGGGCCTGTACGAAGATACAGGCAATATGACCTTTGCCTCCACCCTGGCGGAAGATGCCCATGCTGCCGGGTTTCTTCTGGACCGCAAAGCAGATCTGAATATTCTGGCCACTTTTTTGAAGCAGGCCTATGCAAAAAAACACAAAGATATCCTTTATGACATGATCCGGAAAAGTCAGACAATAAAAACCGGGGGCTTTTCCGTGGCGTTTTCAAAGCTTGATATCCA
The DNA here is from genome assembly GCA_011389555.1 of Desulfotignum sp. GTDB lineage: Bacteria > Desulfobacterota > Desulfobacteria > Desulfobacterales > Desulfobacteraceae > Desulfotignum. The sequence continues at coordinate 16,099 of JAABUD010000271.1, forward strand.
GGGCCGGGTCCAGAACCTTGCCATGGTGGTGCAGATGTACAGGGAAATCATGAACGCGGATGCCGTGTTCGGCATTTTCCGGGACCTGGAACAGGACAAATGCATGGTGATCGGCAGAAGCGGGGTGGATGAAATCAATATCAGCCTGATCATGCGCAGTCTGGGAGGCGGAGGACATCCTGGCGCAGGATCTGCTTTGATCAAGGCTGCCAACCCGAATGTTGTCCAGGAAATGATCGTGGAATTGATCAGCGGAAACCAGCAGTCTTCGGTGATGTTGTCGGATATTATGTCCTACCCGGTGGTCAAGGTGAATGAAGATACGCCTGTGGAGGAAGTGGTCATGATTCTGCGGGAGCTGGGATGCACCGGCATGCCGGTGGTGGATGCAGATGACCGCCTCGCAGGGGTGGTGTCCAGGCGGGATTTTAAAAAGATCCGCAAATCCAAACAGATGACCGCCCCGGTAAAGGCCTTTATGACACGCAACGTTGTTACCATTTCCCATGAAAAAAGTGCGGTGGAGGTGGCCAGGCTTATGATCAAGCATGATATCGGCAGGGTGCCGGTGATCAAAGATGACAAAATGATCGGCATCATTACCCGGTCTGATGTGATGATGTATTTTTATGACATGCTGCCGGATTAGCGGCTGTGAGGTGTGGGGAGGTGTGGGGTCCCCCGTTTTACTTGAGCTTTTCTTTGGCTGTGACAGCCAGCTTTTCTCTGAAAATTTTGGCATTATGTCGGACATCCACGGGAAATTCTTTTTCAATGAAAATATGTTCAATATCTGCAGTCAAAGGAGTGGCGCGTGCCAGTTCCAGAAGCTCTGCAATAAACTGTTTTTTATTGGAAATCCTGCAGCAGGGTTCCACAAACACCACCGGTATCTGGCGGTTCATGGGGCCCACCCCTGTGAGGGCACTTCTGTAAACTTTTTCATGGTTGTTGAAGATGGCTTCCACCGGGATGGTGAACAGGGTTTCTTTTTCCGTGATCACTCTGTGGTTTTTTCGTCCGCAGAACCAGATACGGCCCTTGGAGTCCATCCATCCCAGATCCCCCATGCGGTGCCAGACTCCGCCGTCCGGGTCCGGAATCTTGGCCAGCAGATCTGCCTCAGGGTTGTCAAAATATTTTTCTGTTACCAGGTTCGCTTTTGTCGTGATTTCCCCCACCTGTTTTTCCGGAACCAGCAGAGAGTCTCTGATCTGGGTGACCGGGTCATCCGTGATTTTGATAAGACAAACCCGGGTGTTGTTGATGGGCCGGCCGATGCACATGCCGAATCCTTTTTCGGTGAGCTGCCTGGTTTCGGACAAAATTTCATGAGAACCTATGGAGATGACCGGTACCGCTTCTGTGGCCCCGTAAGGGGTGTGGATCTCGGTGGTATCAGACACCAGAGAAGAAAATTGTTCAATATTGGCCGGTGACACCGGGGCACCGGCAGAAATCACCCGGCGCAAAGAGGGCAGTGTGATCCCTTTTTCTCTGCCGTATTTTCCCAGCCGGTGCAGCAGGGCAGGGGAGGCAAACATGTTGGTGACCCCGTGGTTTTCAATGGCTTCGATGATTTTTTCAGGATTTGCCCTGGCCGGCCGGGTAGGGTCCATGTCCGGTATCACCGCAGTCATGCCCAGGGCCGGATCAAACAGAGCAAACAAGGGAAATGTGGGCAGATCGATCTCATCGGATCCGATATTCCAATGGGTCTGGATCTGTTGTATCTGGGCGGTAAAATTGCCATGGGTGTATACCACGCCTTTGGCCGGTCCTGTGGACCCGGTGGTAAACACAATGGCTGCGGTTTCATCTTTTGTGGTCCGGGCATGGCCAAAGTCCTGACGGTTATCGCTTAAAAGCTGTTTCAAAGTATGACCGCCCCAAAACCACCTGCGGCCCACCGTGACCCAGTGGGTGATATTTTTAAAGTAGGCGGGTTTCAGGCGCCG
>JAABUD010000272.1 GCA_011389555.1 Desulfotignum sp.
GATTTTGACAAATGGCAGAAAGCCTTTGATCAAACCGGCATCGATCCGGATTTTTACACCTCCCGTGCCCGGACACTGACAGAACCGCTTCCCTGGGATCACATTGATACCGGGATATCAAAACGATTTCTGGAAAAGGAATGGGAAAACGCGGTCAACCGGGCCACCACCCCGGACTGCCGGGATCACGACTGCACGGGATGCGGGGTCTGTGATTTCAAGCAGATCCGGCCGATCCTCCATCAAACCGCAGAAAATCCGTCCGTGGCCAACCCTGAGCCATCCCCCCCGCCCCCTTTGCCGGACAGCGCTTTTGTCCGGTACCGGATCCGGTTTTCAAAGCTGGAAGACGCCCGGTTTTTCGGGCACCTGGAACTGGCGACCATTGTCCAGCGGGCCGTGAAAAGGGCCGGGCTGACCGTCAAATATTCCAGGGGCTTCAACCCGGCCATGCGACTGGCATTTGACAATGCACTGCCCGTGGGCATGGAAAGCGAAGAAGAATTTTTTACCATTTTTCTGGACCGGACCCTGTCGCCCATGGCCATCCAGAAAAAGTTGAATCACCAGCTGCCGGCAGGTCTCACGGTCACGGACTGTCACCTTGCCGGCAAAAAACAGACCGATCCGCCCGGCACCTGCGTCTATCAGGTGCAATTGCCGGACGGTATCCTGGAAAAGAACACCGTGGACGGGTTTCTGGCAGAAGAAAATTTCATCGTTGAAGACCTCACCAAAAAAGGCAGGATCCGAAAAACCGATTTGCGGCAGGCAGTGGCAGACATCACCTGGCAGGGGTCCGACATTCTTGAAATAGCCCTGCAGCCCTTTGACGGAAGACATTTACGGCCGACCGCTGTTTTGAAACAATGCTTTGGTTTGTCAGACCCGGTCATCGGCCGCACACGGATCAAAAAACTCAGACAAGGATAATGCATGCTTAAAGAACTGGTCGTGAACTGTGCCCCCCATGAAACCCGGGTGGCGCTTTTGGAAAACGGTACTATCGTGGAAGTGTTTATAGAAAGAGAAGACGAGACCAGCATTGCCGGTAATATCTATAAAGGCCGGGTGCAGCGGGTTCTTCCCGGCATGCAGGCGGCGTTTGTGGACATCGGTTTTGAACAGGCCGCCTTTATTTACGTGGATGATGTCCTGGACACGGAAAGCCACAAACTGTTCACCAAATTCGAGCAGGACCAGGATCTGGAGACGGACACCGATACAGAGGATGACGACGGACCGTCCATGGACAAGCAGACCTGGAAACCCGCCCCCAGTTCCGATACCATCATCGAAGACCTTCTTTTTGAAGGCCAGGAGATCCTGGTTCAGGTGTCCAAGTCCGCCATCGGTTCCAAAGGCCCCCGGGTGACGACCCATATCTCTCTGGCCGGCCGATATATGGTGCTCATGCCCACGGTGGACCATATCGGTATTTCCAAACGCATTGAAAACGAGGCGGAAAGAACCCGGTTGCGGGACCTGCTGCTCTCCATCCGGAAAAACAGTTTCGGCTATATCTTACGAACCCAGTCCTGGGGGGTGACCGCGGATACCATCACAAAAGAAATGGAATTTCTCACCAAGACCTGGGAAGAAGTGCAGAACAAAAACCGGATCACCTCGGCCCCGTCCCTGGTATACAAAGATCTGACCGTCACCTACCGGGCGGTGCGGGACCTGCTGGCCAACGAGGCGGACAAGCTGATCATCGATTCACCGGTGGAGTATGAGCGGGTCCAGCAGTTTCTCCGGAAACTGCTGCCGGATGTGAACCTGAGCGTGGTGCTTTACCAGGGCCGGGAACCGGTTTTCGAGGCCTACAACATCGAAGGGGACGTGACCCGGGCTTTGAAAAAAAAGGTGTGGCTCAAATCCGGCGGATATATTGTCATCGAGCAGACCGAAGCCCTGGTGGCCATCGATGTCAACACGGGCCGGTACGTGGGAAAACACAATTTTGATGAAACCATTTTAAAAACCAATCTGGAAGCGGTCAAGGAGATTGCCTATCAGATCCGCCTGCGCAACATCGGCGGTATCATCATCATTGATTTCATTGACATGAAAAAAGATTCCCATAAAGAAAAAGTGATGACGTTGCTCAACGAGGCCATGAAAAACGACAAAAGCCAGACCAATATCCTGCCTTTGACCGAGCTGGGACTGGTTCAGATGACCCGCAAACGGACCCGGCGCAACCTGACCCGGACCCTTTGCGAGCCCTGCTTTTATTGCAACGGCACGGGGCATCTGCTGTCAAACAAATCGATCTGCCACAAAATCTACCGGGATCTGGTGTCCGAAGCCGGGGATATCATGGGCAACCGGTTCACGGTCAAGGTTCATCCGGACATTGCCCAGCTGCTCCACGGCCGGGAAAAACATTTGATCGCTTCCCTGGAAACCCGGTTCTCCAAACCGATTGCCATTTATCCGGAACCCCACTATCACCTGGAGGAATTTCATATTTTTGAATCCCTGGTGAAATGATGATTCCATAGTTGACTTTTTGACCTGGAAAAAATATTATATTGTGTTTATGGTGATCAGTGGGAAAACTCAAAGAAATAAACACATTTAGTTTAAGGATTGTAATTTTATGAAACGTACATTTCAGCCAAGCAACCGGAAAAGAACCAGAAAGCATGGATTTCTCAAAAGAATGTCCACCCCGGGCGGGAAACGGGTGATCCGGGCCAGACGGGCCAAAGGCAGAAAAAGACTGGCATTGTAAAAAGTGATGGATTGAAGGCTTTTTCATTACCCAAAGAGTTTCGGCTCAGAAAACGGGCCGAATACGTGACGCTTTCGAAACAGGGGAAACCGATATACTCGGAGTATTTTTTAGCCATTGTCTGTGACCGGTCGAACCAGCACAACCGAATCGGCATTACCGTATCAAAAAAAGTGGGGAACGCAGTAGCGCGTAACAGGATCAAACGACTTATCAGAGAATATTTCAGACATAAGAAACATTCGATCCCGGGAACCAGGGACATCAATATCATTGCAAGAAAGGGTCTGACTTCGCTATCCAACAGGCAGATAACTGAAAACCTTGATAAACTTTTTACAAAAATAGCACTGGCCAACAACCAATGATCAAACAGCTATTGTTACTATTGATTAAATTTTATCAATTTTTTATATCACCGCTGACAGGACAGAACTGCCGTTTTTTTCCGACCTGTTCCGCCTATGCAGTCGAGGCAGTTCAAAAATACGGCTCCCGCAAGGGCGGCTGGCTGGCGGTAAAACGGATATTGCGTTGTCATCCATTTCATGCAGGGGGATTTGATCCGGTTCCATAATTGATCCATGCGCCCGACTGTTTCCTCTTCCTTGTAGACATTTGTTTGAAAAAATAATTTTCAAACTGAGGAGAGAAAATGGATGAACAAAAACGATTGTTGTTAGCGGTGTTACTGTCTGTGGTGGTCCTTGTGGGCTATCAGTTCTTTTTTGTCACCCCGCCGCCCGACCCCAATCATACCCAGACCCCCCGGGAATCCCGGGAACCCGTCCCGTCAACGGACCCGTCATCCGATGATACCCGTTCCACCGTGACCGATTACACGCCGGTGAAACAAAAATCTTCGGCTTCCTCCGACCGGACCGAGCCGAGAGATTTCAGAAACATCTCCGTGTCAACGCCTTTGTATGACATGGTCATATCCGAACATCTGGCCGCAGTCACCAGCCAGCTGCTTAAAAAATACAAGGCCAGCAACGGATCTTCCACCGAACTAAAGCAGGTGGTGGACCCCCGGCTGCCGCAGGGCACCCTGATCACCGGCACCCGGGGCGGTATTATTGAAGGGCTTGAAAATGCGGTTTTCACCGCGGACACGGATACGTCGGCCCTGAACCTGAACCGGGGGAACCAAACCCTGACGTTTTCATGGACCAGTCCCCGGGGCATCACCGTCCACAAAATCTACACGTTTCAGGCGGATTCCTATCTGATCGACTGCAATATCGTGATTCAGAACGGGTCGGACATGCCGGTGACCGATGCCCTGGAGATCATTACTCCCGGCATCTTTGATGACGAAACCAAAAAAAGGTCCCGGTTCGCTTTCGAAGGACCCGTGGCCTATATCGACAACGAATATCTCACCATCAAACCCAAGAAAATCGAAGAACAGGACACGTTCAACGGGGATATCTTCTGGACCGGATACACGGAACGATATTTCATGACCGCGGTCCTGCCCCGGATCGAAGGGGACAGCCACCTCAAGCTGTTTTATGACAACGATCTGGCCCAAAGCCGTCTGGTCTGGCAGATGGACCGGATCGATCCGGGCCAGCAGAAAGAATACCCGTTCACCTATTATCTGGGACCCAAAAGCCACAAGGTGCTGAGTCAATATGACAACACACTGAAAAAAGCGATTAATTTCGGTTTTTTCGATATCCTTGCCAAACCGCTGCTCATCACCATGAACTTTATTCATGATATAGTTCCCAACTACGGGGTGGCCATTATTCTGTTGACCGTGCTGATCAAACTCATTTTCTGGCCGTTGGGCACCAAAAGCTACAAATCCATGAATGAGATGAAAAAAGTTCAGCCCCTGATGATGAAAATCCGTGAAAAATACAAAAACGACAAACAGCGAATGAACCAGGAAGTCATGGCGCTGTACAAGACATACAAAGTCAACCCGGCCTCGGGTTGCCTGCCCCTGCTGGTTCAAATGCCGATTTTCTTTGCGTTGTACCGGATGCTCTACCAGGCCATCGAGCTGCGTCACGCCCCGTTTGTGGGATGGATCACGGATCTGTCCGGACCGGACCGGCTGTTTCATTTTGATTTTTCCATTCCTTTGATGGAAGCGCCTTCCGGCATTCCCGTCCTTACGTTGATCATGGGGGCCTCGTTTCTGCTCCAGCAGAAAATGACACCCATGGCAGGCGATCCCATTCAGGCAAAAATGATGATGCTCATGCCTGTTTTCATGACCGTGCTGTTTATCAATTTTCCATCCGGACTGGTCCTGTACATGCTGGTGAACAACATTATCTCCATGGGTCAACAGTATTACACCCAGAAAAAATTTTCCAAATAGCAGGAGGTTATTCATGAAAAAAAATCAGGAATTCAGCGGAAAAGACGTCGATGCTGCCGTCAAGACCGCCTGCGACACCCTTTCCGTTTCCAAAAAAGAACTGAAATATGATGTCATTTCCACGGGGGCATCCGGAATATTCGGGATTGTGGGCCGCAAAGATGCTGTGATCAAAGTAATGCTTCCCCAAAAAAACGCGGCCACATCTGAAAAAGAGCGGGAAGGCATCCGCTCCATGGTGGATGAAGCCTTTGGGCAGGATACCCGGACCCCCCCCCCGTCATCCCCAAAAAAACCAGACCCTGCCGGCAGTGATGCTTTGGTGACACCCACACCGGCGCCGGCCCCTGACAAACCGGCCCCCCATGCAAAAAAGGCGGAAAAGCAGGAACCTCCCCAGCGGGTTGAATCAAACCCGGAAGATTCAACCGATGATCCGGTGCCATCTTCGGAAGAACCGCCTTCTACGTCACCTGAACCGGCACCTGAAAACAAAACCGCATCGCCGGAACCCCCGCCCGTGGTGGATGTCACCCGGGAATCCATTGATCTGGGCCTGGAAACACTGCAAAAAATGGCGGACTTGATCACGGAAGGGGCCACGGTGGAAGCCCTGACCCACCGGGATCATCTGACGTTGAAAATCACCGGGGGCAACGCCGGCATCCTGATCGGCAGAAAAGGCCAGACCCTGGATGCCATGCAGTTTCTCACCGACAAGATCATCAACCGGAAAAGCGAGGCCCGGGTCCGGGTCAAAGTGGATGTGGAAGGATACATTGAGACCCGGAAATCCAATCTGAAGCACCTGGCCCTGAAAATGGCGGAAAAAGCCAAAAAAACCGGCAAGCCGGCCACCATCAACCAGATGAGCGCCCAGGACCGCAGAATCGTTCACCTGACACTCAAAGATGACAACCGGGTCCGCACCCAGAGCATGGGAGACGGCTATTACCGGCGGCTGGTGATTTTTCCCAAAAAAAAGAACTCGTTTGCCGGAAAAAAAAGGTTCAAAAGATAGGTATCCATGAATGACACCATTGCCGCAATCGCAACCCCTTATGGCAGCGGTGGCATCGGGATTATCCGGATTTCCGGTCCCGATGCCATGGCCATTGCGGCACAATTTTTTTCCAGAACCCGGACCGGTCCCCGTTTCACTGGAAATCTGAAAACCCATCGGGTCTATCATGGCTATTTTCTGGACAACGGGGAGGTCATCGATGAGGTGCTGCTCATTCCCATGCGAAGGCCCAAGTCCTATACGGCTGAGGATGTGGTGGAAATCCAGGCCCATTCCGGGCCCGTGGTCCTCAAACAGATTCTGGAACGTCTGCTGTCGGGCGGCGCCCGCATGGCGGACCCCGGTGAGTTCACCCGGCGGGCCTTTTTACATCAGCGAATCGATCTGACCCAGGCGGAAGCCGTGGCAGATATCATCAATGCCCGGTCCACGGCGGCGCTGAAATTTGCCGCAGCCCAGAATGCCGGCGCGTTGAAACAGCAGATACAAAAAATGCGGAACCAGTTGATCCAGGTCCTGTCCCGGGTGGAAGTGAGCATCGACTTTCCAGAAGATACGCCGGGCGAAGATCTTGCCTCTTTGAGTTCGGATGACATCGACACTGTCATCGAGCAGTGCCGGGAATTTATTCGACAGCACGAAGAGGCCTGTTTTCTCAAAGACGGCATCCGCCTGGCCATCTGCGGCAAACCCAACGTGGGGAAATCCAGCCTCATGAACCGGCTGCTGTCCAGAGAAAGATCCATTGTCACCGCCCTTCCCGGCACCACCCGGGACCCCATTCAGGAGGCCGTGAACATGAACGGAATCCCGTTTGTGGTCACGGACACGGCCGGCATTCATGACACGGACGACCTGGTGGAAATCATCGGCATCGAACGGGCCAAAGACCATATCCGGAACGCGGATCTGGTATTGTTCATGGTGGAACCGGGAACCGCGCTGACGGAAATGGAATTTAAAAAAATGGTGTCACTGGAGAAACGCGTTCTCGTGGTGGTCAATAAAATCGATCTGACCCGCGACCGAAACGGACTTCCCAAACCCGGCGGCCCGAACCTGCCGAAACTGCCGAAAATATGCGATCCGATTTCCCGGGTTCACATTTCAGCGCTTCATAATCAGGGAATCCGGGAACTGCGGGAGACCATCATGCAGCTGTGCATCGGGGACCTGACCATGGACGGTTCCGCCGTGATTCCCAACCTGCGGCATAAAACCGCACTGACCCGGACCCTGTCCTGTCTTGAATCGGCAAGACAGGGGATTGGGACCGGCCAGCCGGAAGAAACCCTGGCCATTGACCTGAAAAACGGCATTGACCTGCTGGGCGGCATTACCGGAGAAACCGCATCGTTAGACATACTGGATACGATTTTTAACAATTTCTGTATTGGAAAATAAAAGGATATTGCCCATGACACTGGATCTGAAAACACATTTTACAAAATATGAGGCCCTGGTCCGCGTGGTGGACGGAATTTTCGACCGGGTCAAACAGGAGTTTCCCAAAGAAGTGTTCTGCCGGGAAAAATGCAGCGACTGCTGCTATGCGATTTTCGACATGCCCCTGATCGAAGCCCTTTACCTCAAATCCCGGTTTCTGGAAACCTTTTCCGGCAAACAGAAAAACGATTTGCTGGAAATCGCCGATAAAACCGACCGGGCACTGGTCAAACTCAAACGGGACGCCTTTAAAAAAGTCCAGAAAGGTGCGGATCAACTGGAAATTGTGGGTGGCATGTCCCAGGAACGGGTGCGCTGCCCTTTGTTAGGGCCCGACAACCTGTGCCTGATGTATGAATTCCGGCCCATCACCTGCCGCATCTACGGCATTCCCACGTCCACGGCAGGCAAAAGCCACATCTGCGGGCGGACCAATTTCATCCAGGGACAGGCGTATCCCACCCTGAACATGGACAAGATCTATACCCAGCTTCAGCTGATGTCCGCAGAGCTCATCAAAGACATCAACTCCCGGCACATCAAAATGCATGAGATGCTGATACCGGTCTCCATGGCCCTGATTACCGATTTTAACGAAGAATATCTGGGGGTCAGGCAGGATGGATAATTTTACCCGGGAGCAGATCGAGGAAAAGAAAAAAGCCATCTTCGATGCCATGGGCAAACGGGGACAGCGCCAGATCCTGAAAAAAGGCTATGACAAATGGGATCCGTTCCAGGAACCCAAGGATCCCATCGATATCCGGAAAGACAAAACCAAGCGGACCTCCCAGGCCCTGATCCGGGAATTCCTGTCCCGGTCCGACCCGGACACCTATACCAATTCGTTTGCCCAGGGGGCTTTAGAGATGTGTCTGGGCATCATCAACGAAGAGGAAAAGATCCGGGGCATGTTCGCGTTTGCCTGCTGGTACCAAAACCTGCTCAAACAGGAAGGACATGACCCCCTTTGACCGGGAGGCCGTTCTGGCCATCCTGGACAATGCCGACACCCGGTTGACCGCCCGGGCCTATGTGCGTGAAATTAAAGATCAGATGCAGGTGTCGGTAACCGAAGCCAAAGCCGTTCTCAAAACCCTGGTCCATCATCAGGATGTCACCTATCAGGAAATTTTCGGGACCACCAGCGTCATCCGAAGTTTTCAGAAACCCGTTCACATCACAGATCATTTTCTGCTGACGCCGCCGGACATCCAGTGCCGTTCCGATCGTCAGGATGTGCATGTCATCCGTCTCGATCCGGGCATCTCTTTCGGGTCCGGGCATCACCCCACCACCCGGCTGTGTCTGGCTGCCCTGGAACATCTGTTTTTTCACATCCGGCCCCATGCAACCCTTCTTCAGGCCCCGGGGGCGGATATCGGCACCGGTTCCGGGGTCCTGGCCATTGCCCTGTGCCTGGCCGGGGTATCCAGATGCCTGGCCTTTGATATTGACCCCAATGCGGTGAGTGAAGCCAAAAAAAACATTGACCTGAACGATCTTTGTGGCAGAATACCGGTACTGGCGCAACCCATGCCAGAAAACGGTCCCGGGCTGGGAATTGTCTGCGCCAACCTGAGAACCCCCACCCTGGAAACCCTGGCACCGCTTTTCCGGCAGCGGATGAAACCCGGCGGCTTCCTTGTTTTTTCCGGTATCCGGACATGGGAAGCAGATACGTTGAAGACCTGTTTCACCGGATACCGGTTGACCCCTGTCTGGGAAAAAATGGAGAAAAACTGGGTCGGACTGATTTTTGCCGCCCCATAAACCCCCCATGATTCGATTTTTCACATACCTGATCCTTTTTCTGGCCGTACCGTGTCTGCCGTGTCTGGTCATGCCTGTGGCGGGAGATGTGTTCACCTGGATCGATTCGGACGGGATCCGGCATTTTTCCAATATTTCCCCGCCGGACCATGCCGACAACGCAAGGGTTATGGAAACAGAAATCCAGAACCGGATATCATCCGACCGGCAATTCAAGGTGGTCAAGGTGTATGATGGAGACTCTCTGCTGGTAAAAGGCCTGGACCTGACCCTTAAAATACGCATGGTGGGAATTGACGCACCGGAAACCGGGGGCCGCCGGAAACCGGGTCAGCCTTACAGCAAAAAAGCGCACCAGTTTCTGAGCCGGCAGATCAAAGACCGGCTCGTGACGCTGAAAACATATGGCCTGGGCGGTTATAACCGGATTCTGGCGGAAGTGTTCATCAATGGCATCAACATGAACCTGGAAATGGTGAAAGCGGGGCTGGCAGAAGTGTATCAGGGACGTACGCCCAAAACATTCAATGCCGCCCCTTATCTGGCAGCCCAGGATCGGGCCAGAAAACGCCGTATCGGCATGTGGGTCCAGGACAGCCGATATAAAAGCCCCCGGCAGTGGCGAAAAGAAAATCCAAGAAACTGAGCCGTGTTAAAACGGAATGTCCTCATCCTGCATCGGCGGCTGCCCCCCGCCCGGACGGGTCTGCCCTTGAAAATTCTGCTGATTGGGTGCGGGACCTCCCTGCTGGGAATATCCACCACTGGCCGGCTCTTTTTGAGCTCCGCCGGACGCCGGATATGCACTGCCCTGATTGTCGGACCGTCCTCCGAGAAACTGAAAATTATTGACCACCACTTCAGTGATATAATGGGTCTGGCCCTCTTTTTCATAATTCCGGGTCTGAAGCCGTCCTTCAATATATACCTGGCTGCCTTTGGACAGATACTTTTCCAGGATTTCAGCCGGTTTTCCAAACGCCACCACCCGGTGCCATTCGGTTTTTTCCTGTCTTTCCCCGGTATTTTTGTCTGTCCATTGTTCACTGGTGGCAATTGAAAAGTTCACCACGGCCAATCCCTGCTGGGAATACCGGATTTCCGGGTCCCGACCCAGGTTCCCGATAAGCATCACCTTGTTCAAACCCGCCATTGTTGCCTCCTTTTTCTCGGCGTTACTGTTGATCTGACTATATGCACATATCATGGCTGGATTGTCAATTCTTAGTTCTGAATCACGATATAACGCAACATTGCAACCCTGATGAAAAAAATTGCAGCAATGCAACCCGCTTGGATCAGTTCAGGGTGTACCGTCGGTTTGTTTTTCCCCGAAACATCCGGATCGCAGCGGATTTTCTTTTTCACGTCAGGTGGTATGAACCTTGCTATACTTCTTTTGTGGGAAACGAACAGACCCACCAGGGGTCATGAACATAAAAAATGTCGCTCACATAAGAGGAAACCCAACATGGCAGAACATATCGAAAAAAAGGGGCAAATTGCCGACCAGATGCCGGGCCCGGACCCGGATGAACAGGCCAGACAATCTCTGGAAAAAATTGCGCAGAAATTTATCATCATGAGTGGCAAGGGCGGGGTGGGAAAGACCAGCGTGTCTGTCAATCTGGCATTGGCCCTGGCAAAAAAAGGGCATCGGGTCGGATTGATGGATGTGGATCTGCACGGCCCGGACATTCCCCATATGCTGGGATTGTCCGGCATGCTGACAGCGGATGAGACCCGGAAAATGGTGCCGATTTCCTATTCAGATCATCTTAAAATCATCTCAATGGAATCATTGATGACCAACAGGGACGAGGCCATTATCTGGCGGGGGCCTGTCAAACACGCTGCCATCCGGCAGTTCATCGGGGACGTCACCTGGGGGGATCTGGATTTTCTGGTCATCGATTCGCCACCGGGGACCGGGGATGAGCCTTTGACCGTGGCCCAGTTGATTCCGGATGCCAAAGCCGTGATCGTGACCACCCCCCAGGAGGTGGCACTGGCAGATGTCCGGAAATCCATCAGTTTCTGCAGGAATGTCCGGATGGACATTTTCGGCATCATCGAAAACATGAGCGGGTTTACCTGTCCCCACTGCGGGAAGGTGGTGGATCTGTTCGGCACGGGCGGGGGTGAAAAAACCGCTCACAACCATGGCATTCCCTTTCTGGGAAAAATCGCCTTTGATCCGGAAATGGTTCAATGCGGCGACAGCGGCATGGCGTTTCAGAAAAAATTCACCCAGTCCCCCATCACGCTGGCATTTCAGGAAATTGCCGACAAAATGGCAGGATAAGATAACCTGTTTGTTTTAATACCAACCTAATAACAACCCAAGGGAGGATATATGAAAATCGCAGTCAGTGCCGCAGGCCAGGATATAGATGCTCAGATCGATCAACGGTTCGGCCGGTGTGACTATTTTTTGATTGTTGATACCGATACCATGGAAACCCGGGCGTTTCCCAATGATAACAGAAACCAGACCAGCGGCGCCGGTGTCCAGGCGGCCGGATTTGTCATCTCCAAAGGGGCCCGGGCTATCCTGACCGGCAGCTGCGGTCCCAAAGCCATGGATGTGTTCAACGCGCAGGCGATTCCCGTACATACCGGCTGGGCCGGATCTGTCCGGTCGGCGGTGGAAGCCTTTAAAGCGGAGGGTCCGGGCGCATCCGGATCGTCTGAAGACACGGGCGGCGGTCGCGGCGTGAGCGGCGGCGGCGGTCGCGGCATGGGCGGTGGCGGCGGTCGCGGCATGGGCGGTGGCGGCGGTAAATGCGGCAGAGGGGTTGCCGGCGGCGGCCGAGGCATGGGCGGCGGCGGCGGCCAGGGAATGGGCGGCGGCCGTGGTATGGGAGGCGGGTGCGGCAAAAGAAACCGCTGAATTCAGATTCCCCCGGCCACGATTTCATCGATGGCGGCATCCAGGTGGTCACTGGAAATCAGATGGGCCTGGATTCCCCCGTTGGCCAGTACATACCCCGGCCCTTTGCGGGAGATATCCTCTTTCATCCCCACATGATCGATACCGGCCCGGACCAGCCATTCCGCCACCCGGATCCCTTTGGCGGTTTCGGTGGCGGAGTGGGGGTTTTTCATGATCTCTTTTTTCTGAACGGTCTGATCGTTGCGCTGGACGTGAACCACCGCAAACCAGGGAGCTTCTCCAAAATGCGCATTGATCCGGCCGTTCTCATCTGTCAAAGGCAGTGCAATCCGGACCCGGGTTCTTTTCTGAGGCTCATATAAAATAGTTATTTTTTCTATATGAGGGATCTGTTCCCGGATTTGTGCTTCCAGGTGTTCACTGACCTGGTGGGCTTTTTCAAGATCCTGGGTCTTTACGGTCACTTGTGCATGGATAAACTGAAACCGGCCGGCATTCCGGCCGGACAATTCAACGATCCGGTCCACCAATGGATCCTTTTTAATGATCTCCTGAATCCGGTCCAGGGTGGCAAAATCAATGGATGCATCCAGCAGCACCCGCATGCCGTCGGACAAAAGATCCCACCCGGCCCGGACAATGAAGACCAGGATCAGGCAGGCCCCCATCTGGTCGATGGAAATCCCCCAGACCTGCCAGTCCACCCCCAGATATCCCATAAATGCAGCGATCAGAACCACGATGGACGACAGCACATCCACCTGGCGGTGCCGGCCTTCGGCAATCAATGTGGGAGACTGGGTCCGGCGGCCGACACGAATGGCATACCGGCCGAAAAAAAAGATCATCAACGTGGCTGCCAGCAGCAGCCAGATATAGGGCAACGGGATCCGGGGAGGTTCCTGGGAACCTGAAAAAATCTGACCCACAATTTCATACCCGGCAATGAAAATAAATATGGCAATGAGAACGGATGCCACATTTTCCAGTTTATACAATCCCAAAGGAAACACCTTTGTTTTTTTGGTGGACAGCTTGACACCGCCGTATATCACAAACGATGCAATGGCATCGGTCCCGGAATCGATGGCACTGGCCATGATGGCCAGGCTTCCGGAAGATACCGCAAGAAACCCTTTCATAACCGCCAGAAACAGGTTCAATAAAAAAGCATACCCGGCCACCCGGTATATCTGGGTGGTTTCATCGTGAACATCGGTATGAGAGGAGGTCTGGTTCATCATATGGAAATCAGCCCCAGGGCGATAAATGCGGCCCCCACCCCCATCCACTGGCGGCGCCGCAGTTTTTCCCTGAGAACCAGCCAGGCCAGCAGGACCGTGGCCGCCGGATAAAGCGATGACAGCACGGCGGACACATCCAGGCGGCCCAGGTGGGCCGCTGCGGAAAACAGCAGGTTGCCCAGGGCATCCAGAACCCCGGCCAGGACAATGAACCCCCACATCCCCGTCCCGGGAGTCCCCGGTTTTGCCGCCACAAGCATCACCGTGGATAAAAACACGACCGATGCCACCCGGGCCCAGACCAGGGGCCAGAAAATGGCCAGGTCATTGGCCTTGTCGATAAAAATGAAAAACAGGCCGAACCCGGCGCCGGCCACACAGGACAGCAGCAGCTCCCGCCCGGTCATGCGGAACCCGGTCTCTGCCGAAGACAGCAGCCACACGGCAACGGCAAAACACACAAATCCGGCAAACCGGGTCATGGAGGGAAGGCCCGTGAAAAACGCCGTATACACGATGGGCACCAGGGCCGTGAGCACAGCCGACAGCGGGGCCACAATACCCATGCGCCCCGTGGACAACCCCCGGTACAGGGCGATCAGCCCGATGTTGCCGAAAACCCCGGCAAAGGCCCCGTACACCAGGTCTCTGACCGGGGGAATGACTTCACCGGAAAAAACAGCCATGCCCAGCAGAAACAGGCCACCGATAAACTGGGAATACCATACCACTTTGAGCACATTGCCTCTGCGGGATGCCATTCCCCCGCTGAAATCCCCGGCACCCCAGGCTGCGGCACTGCCGATGCCAAAAACAATTGCCAGTGTTTCCGTTGTCATCATCCATCCTCTTCCATTCAGCCCGTTGCTGTGCCTGAATCCGGTTGATCCAGCCCTGCCGATGAGCCGGTGATCCGAAAAATCAATAGGGCAGTTTACCGTAATATGGAAAAGAGCACCAGACGTTATTTGATATTTCATCTCAACACCCCGGTACGGGAAGAATTGAGCAGACGTGTGAAAAAAACAGGTCACCTGCCCGCATTTGTGCTATACTTGTTCCCCTGAAATTTCGGATGGTCAAGGATGGATCAGTGTCGTCAATCGCAAAACAGACTCGTAAAACCGACAGGGTGGATAAATGGGAAACGATACGTTCAGAAACTGGTTTGATTCGTATGTGGCAGGGTTCACGGCGGGAGAAGATGCGGCCCCGGATGTGGTGACAAACATCCGGCTGAAAAAAGATCATTCAGAACGGGTGGTCAAAGAGATGCTATGGATTGCCGATCAGCTGGCCCTGGATGACCAGGCAAAGGACCTGGCAGGGATCATGGCCCTGTTTCACGATATCGGCCGGTTCGAACAATATGCCCGGTACCGCACTTTCGTGGACCAGAAATCGGAAAATCACGCCGAACTGGGAGTCACGATCCTGCAACAGCACCGGGTATTGGAAATCCTTTCCCCTGACCGGGCCGACCTGATCTGCCGGGTGATCTCCTATCACAACCGGGCCGCCCTGCCGGTCGACGAAACGGCGGAATGCCTGTTCTATGCCCGGCTCCTGCGGGATGCGGACAAGCTGGATATCTGGCGGGTGCTCGTTGACCATTACCAGGGCCAGAACCCGAACGACAACCCGGCCATTGAACTGGGCCTGCCCGACACTCCGGGCATCTCAGACCGGGTGTATGACCCTGTGGTGAATGCAAAGATCGTGGAAGCCCGGCATATCAACAATCTGAATGATTTCAAGCTGCTCCAGATCGGGTGGGTGTTTGACATCAATTTCACACCGGCCCTGCGGCAGGTCCGGGACCGCGGCTATGTGGAGTCCATCTGCCAGACCCTTCCTCCCTCTGACAGGCTGGCACGGATCAAACAGGTTGTGGCGGACTGGTTTGACAAAAAAATTCCGGTATAAAACATCGTGATAACCATGGATTTCCGGCTGTTACCGACTTGTCGGACGTAACGACAGAATATCTGTTTTACGCCCAGACAATATCACGGTACAGATCCGGATCCGTATCTCCCTCCGTTGAAAACAGCAACACTCTGGAATCGCTGTTCAGGCCGATATCCTTTCTTATTTTCATGTTCTGTTTGTCAGTCATTATTTCAAACAATGCCCCGAGTGTCACAGCACCGGATTCTCCGGAAATGATACATGGATCTTCTGGCAGGGGATTGCCCAGCACCTTCATCCCTTTACGGGCCACTTCATCAGAGCACATTAAAAATGCACTGACAGCCGATTTGAGTACCTGCCACCCTATAAGGCTGGGCTCCCCGCATGACAGTCCGGCCATGATAGTGGCCAAATCGCCTTGAATCCGGACCCGTTCTTCTTTTTTACTGGATTCAAACAGACACGGGGCGCCTTCAGGTTCCACCACAATCAATGTCGGTGCATCCCCGCCGGCCAGACTGACAAGAGTTCCAGCCATGGCAGCGGCAAACGAGCCGACACCGGCCTGTACAAAGACATGGGTCGGAAGATGCGCTTTTCCCGGGCCGATGGATTCGGTTATCAGTGTTGAATACCCCTGCATGATATGACGCGGGACTTTTTCGTACCCTTCCCAGGATGTGTCCTGGAGCAGTGTCCAGCCGTTCTCCTGTGCTTTGCCGCTGGCATGCATTACGCTGTCATCAAAATTCATGCCCGTGATCGATGCCTGGGCCCCATAATGTCGGATGGCTTCCAATCTGATTAATGAAGACCCTTTGGGCAGATATACCACGGCTTTGCAGCCGAACAGTTTCGCAGCCCAGGCAACGGCTCTTCCATGATTACCGTCCGTGGCCGTCACAAAAGTGATGTGATCATAGGCAGATTTGTGGGCAATGATATTATGGTAGGTTAATTCATCATCACCTAATCCGATCACTTCACCCAGGCATTTTGCCATGGCATAACTGGCCCCCAGGACCTTGAACGCCTGTAAATCAAAGCGATGGTTTTCATCTTTGATCCACAGCTCCCTGATGCCCAGATAATCGGCCAGGCCCGGCAGCCGGACCAGCGGGGTGGGCCTGTAACCCGGCAGGCTGCGATGAAAATCATGGACATGCCGGACGGTTTCTTTGTTTGCAAAATCAAACAAAGCGGCATCAGGTACCTGGGATAGATCATTTATCTGACAGGAAATGACATTTTTATTCATGGTGCATTCCTTTTCAATTCCCAGTTTGGGCACGGTTCCTGAACACCCGGTAAAAACAATAACCCGGTCAGAACCCCTTGAATCTGTTTTTTCATTGTGTTTTTCCTTTAAAAGTCTTGCATTTTATTCAAAAAACCGGCACTATGCAATTCGTTTTTTCAACCACAGGATACGTTTCCTGTGGTTTTTTTATTGGATAACAAGGAAGTTGATATACATATGATCTGTGCAAACAACATCGCCCTGGCTTATGGCAAACAGGTGCTGTTCAAAGATGTAAACATCCTGTTCAAACCCGGAAACTGTTACGGGCTTATCGGGGCCAATGGCGCGGGAAAATCCACATTTTTGAAAATTCTGGCCAGAGAGATCGAACCGGATGCCGGCGACATCAGTGTGGGCCCCAAAGAAAGAATTGCCGTGTTACGACAGGATCACTTTGCCTTTGACACCCACGGGGTGCTGGATACGGTCATCATGGGGCACAAAAAACTGTATGCGGTCATGGCTGAACGGGAAGCCCTGTATGCAAAGCCTGACTTTTCAAATGAAGACGGTCTGAGGTCCGGGGAGCTGGAAATTGAATTTGAGGAAATGAACGGATATGATGCAGAGTCTGAAGCAGCGGTCCTGCTCAAAAACCTGGGTATTGCAGAACCTTTGCATGACAGAAAAATGAAAGAGCTGGAGGGCGGCGAAAAAGTTCGGGTGCTCCTGGCCCAGGCCCTGTTCGGAAACCCGGATGTGCTTTTGCTCGATGAGCCCACCAATAATCTGGACATTCACTCCATCGCCTGGCTGGAAGACTTTCTTTACCGGTTCAAGAATACCGTCATTGTGGTATCCCATGACCGTCATTTCATGAATCAGGTCTGCACCCACATTGCAGATATCGATTTCGGTAAAATTGCCGTGTATGCGGGCAATTATGATTTCTGGTACCAGGCCAGCCAGCTGCACCTGAACCAAAAACAGGCGGACAACAAAAAGATCACGGACCGGGCCAATGAACTCAAGACCTTTATCCAGAGATTTTCTTCCAATGCATCCAAGTCCAGACAGGCCACCTCCAGAAAAAAACTGCTGGAAAAACTGACCCTTGAAGACATGCCCGTATCATCGAGAAATTATCCGTTTATCCGGTTTACCCCGGAACGGCCCTGCGGCAATATTATCCTTGAAGTGGAAGGGCTTTCAAAGACCATTGACGG
>JAABUD010000273.1 GCA_011389555.1 Desulfotignum sp.
ACCGCAAACATGTGTCCCTGCACCACCCGGGGCCAGGCCAGGCACAGCAGCACGAACAACCCCAGGGGCAGCAGGCTGGAAAAAAGCCCTGCCCTGCAGCAGTCCGGGACCTTGCCGGTTTGAAACAGTTCCGACCGCATGCCTACTGGGACAGAAACAAAGGAATATCGGCTGAATGAATGGTTTCCAGCACCGTGTCCCCCATCAGGCTTCGCTTGATGATGTTCCGGGAACTGTTGCCCATGACGATGAGATCGGCATTCTGGTCATGAGCATAAGCCAGCAGATCGGTTTTGGGGTCGCCGTCCATCCGGTCGGTATGCACGTCAAATCCATGGGCCTGGCAGAAATCCGCGGCTTTTTCCAGCAGAAACGGTTCCGGTTTTTTGCGGTGCGTGAAGTGGACCAGACGGATTTCAGCACCGGGCCAGGGATTCAACTGCAAGTAATCCCGGGTGGCCCGGGCCGATTCCATGGACCCGCTCAAAGCGATCACCACGGTTTTGACAGGCCGGTATTTTTCCGCCACGGCCAGAATGGGCCGGACTCCCTGGCGCAGCAACTTGAGGATGGCCTTGTCCGGGTCCTCGACAAATCCGTATTCGAAAATACTGCGCAGGCCGAAAATGGTCAGATCGTTGAACCGGTCTTCATCGATCATGGCCTCGAATGTGTCGCCTTCTTCATATTTGATCCGGCGGCACACCACCTGCTGTTTGCCGCAATGTTCCTTGAAAAGAGCAATGGCCTGTTCCGTGCCTTCTTTGGTCACCTGAACGTTGTTTTCACGCATGCGCTGGGCATAGGCGGCTGCACCGGCAGGAACGGGCCCCACCTTTTCCAGTTTTCTGGTATTGACGATGGTGACTCCGGTGAGCTGGGCCTGGTGCAGGTCTCCCAGTTCAGTGGCCCACTGGGTGGCGGCCGCGGTAAACGGGGTACCGCCGAGTCCCACAAGTATTCGTTTGATCATTGGTCATGGTCTCCTTTTGTATGTCATTTTGCTCATTTTAAGCCATGAGACAACGCATTTGTCAAGTAAAACACAAAGATCAGATGCAACCGGGATCGTTCATGATTTTTTTCCCGCCAGTCGCCGGCGTTGATTTTCCGTCCAGTCGATACGGCTCATAAGACCCTGGAGAATCCGCACATCCCGGGAGGTCAGACCGGCCTCTCCGAACAGGCGGCGGAACGTGCGAAGCAGGTGGTCCGGATTCTGGGGGTCCAGATAATCGATATCCAAAAGGGTTTGGCGCATATGGGAAAACAGGGCTTCGATTTCTTGTCCGGATGCCGGCTGTTTGGGGGCAGGATCGTGAAACGCGCCCGTGGTTCCGGATTTGAGTGAGACTTCATACAGCAAGACAGCCAGGGCATGGCTTAAGTTCATGGAAGGGTAGGCATCATGGGTGGGGATGGTGACAAACCGCTGGCACAAATCCAGGTCCCGGGTTTCCAGGCCAGTGTCTTCTTTGCCCAGCAGCAGGGCGCAGCTGACGTCCGGGCCGGATTCGCTGATCTGCCGGGCCGCCGTGGCCGGGGTAAGAAAATTTTTGCGGTATTTTCCGAACCTGCGGGTGGTGCCGAAGGTGAGATGGATGTCGGCCAAAGCGGTTTGCAGATCCGTGAAAATCTCTGCGTTTTCCAGAATCTCCACCGTGCCCAGGGCCATCTTCCGGGCTTCCAGGGACCGGTAATCCTTGCAGGGGTTCACCAGCCGCAGCCGGCGGACCCCGAAGTTCATCATCACCCGGCAAACGGATCCGATATTCAACGGCCCCTGGGGTTCTTTCAACACAATGACAAGGTTTGAATCATTCATTTTTTATTTCCAGAAGCCGGGGAACCGGCCATTGGGTGTCAAACCCCATTTCCTCCAGCAGGCGGATGCCGGCATCCACATGGTTTCCCGCCTGGACCACCCCGTGGGAATCGTCTCCGGGCACCATGGCAATCCGCCGGGATCCGATCTTTTCCAGAATGGATCGTGTGGGATAGGGTTCTGCCTCTCCTTTGGCCAAAGGCCGCAGGTTCAGGTCCATGACCAGGTCCAGGTCTTTGATCAGATCCAGGTTCCGGTCGATCTTTCGGGCGATCTCCGGTTGCAGCACCCGGTTTGTATAATCTGGATCATGGATGCGGACCAGGTCGAAATGCCCCACCACAAAAGGCCGGACCGCCTGGATCATCTCAAACTGGCGGTCAAAATATGCCAGGTACAGATCTTCGACAGATCCGCAGGCCCGGACCGCAGCTTCATAGGTTTCTGGTGAATAATCAAAGCAGATATCTGCCACATGGTGCACGGAACCCACCAGATAATCCGGGGAAAATTCCGCCGCCAGGTGCCGGACATGGGGCAGATACCCGGCAAAGGCTTCGGTTTCCATGCCGGCAAATATCCGGATCCGGTCCGCCATTTCCACTTGGAGCTGTCGGATGGTGGCAAAATACCGGGCAAACCGCTGATACATATGGTCCACGGTCAGGCCCTGGACGATCTCTTCGGGATACAGAAACTTTGAGTGCACGGGCGGGATATGCTCCGTGATCCCCACCTGCCTGAAACCCATTTGGATATACCGGGCAATGATATCGGCCAGCCCGTCCTGGGCATGGCAGCAGAATTCACCGGAATGTCCGCCATGAAGGGATATGTAGCCCGAAAGTGTCATGGACCGGGTTGTACCATTAAAAGCGGTCCATGAAAAGGGGTTTCACATCCTCACATGCCGGTGAGGGTCACCGCGATTTTCCGGGTCCGTATTCGATGGTGGTCAAAGACCCGGTGGAACCGATGACAAACAGGTGCACCACCCCGTTCACCACTCCGCTGGATTTGATAAATCCGCTCCCATTTATCCCATGCACAGAATCCCCATTTAGGAAATTTGGCAATGCTGCCATTTTTCCTAAATGGTTATGTATCGTCTTCCGGCAGACCCAAACTGTCCCGAAAAGTCAGATAATACTGTGGTTCTCCAGAGCTGTGGTCCAGATGGCGGCCATCTCTTCGCTGAACAGATAAAAATATTTCGTCATCGCTTTATATTCCGGCAGTGTGCCCACGGAAACTGCAATATGAGCTGCCTCTTTGGGGGGATACCCGTAAACGCCGCAGGAAATGGCCGGAAATGCAATGGACCGGCACCCATGGGACACGGCCAGGTCCAGACTGTTCTGATAGGCGGATGCCAGCAGTCTGTCAGCGGGCCGGTCAACCCCGTACCTGGGCCCCACCGCATGAATGACATATTTCGCTTTCAGGTTTCCGGCCTCAGTAATCCGGGCCTCACCGGCAGGGCAACGGACCCCGTTTTCCGACGGAATTTTTTTGCATGCATCAAGCAGTTTCGGGCCGGCTGCCCGGTGAATAGCACCATCCACTCCGCCGCCCCCCAGCATTCGGGAGTTGGCGGCATTGACGATGGCATCGACTTCAGCCGTGGTGATATCCCCCTGGACAATCTTTATGGTATCCATATTTTTCTCTCTGATGCTCCTTTTTTTCATGGTCTCAACCTTTTGAGTCAGGACAGAATCCCTCAACCTGACGTTGGGTTTTGTTTGGATTATAAGGGTATCATAAAATTTTTCAACCAGTGGATTTTCAGTTTTAGGGACAATGATCCTTAACGGGGAAATTATCGGTACTGTCATAAAATCTGGCTGCTTGTATATCCTTGATTGGCATTACTTTCAGCACCCTTGCAAAGCAAACATATCGGAAATGCAACATTTTGCATTTCCGTTACTCTTCAAATGATACATGCCGGTATCCCGCACAGGTAAAGGAATACGCTGGAAATAAACAATCTGGCATGCCTGACATATTCACCTGTGAATCTGTAACGACCAGCGTAACCGGGCGGCGGCGGTTGACGTTGACTTCAGTTTCCGCGTCATCCGCCGCTCCGGTTCACGCAATTGTTCGGCAGTCCGATCTTGCTGTCAGTTGTGGACTGCAATCCATCCTTCTAGACGACAGGCATCGAATGGCGGAAGGTTGACTCCCAGTTGATCCTGCGAGACTGCCCGAGCTGCGTAGCAGCACAGCACTGCATCAAGTGCGTCCGCGTCACCCAGGATTGTAGCATGTGCTGCGGCGTTTACTTGCAAACCTCTGTTTGCGACCAATTCCCCTACAATTGCCTCGCGATTGGCTTGCCCATCGTGTCCGTTGTATTGCGCGAATGGCAGGCCCCAATGACGTAGCTGCGCAGCTGGAAACGCTTCAACCAAAGGGAATTGATCTAACGCGGCCCAAGGCCACGCCGGTCGAGCAGCGTTCGCCAACAACTTGATGCATGCACTGGCAAACGGGGCGCCGGGACGTGCGCCCGTCCAGACAGTAGATCGCGTGTTGACACCGCGTCCGTGCCAATACGATTCGGTGACACGAAGCGGCTTGGTGAATTGAAACGGGATTCCAGCGCTGACTGCAGCGACAAAGGCATTTCCAGTTGGGAAGTCATGCGCAAGGTTCAACGGTAAACCATCAACGTTTGCCAATAATCCGGCATGATCTGCAAATGCATGCCCAAAAAACCACCAAGGCACTGAAAATGGAGCATCAATCGCTGCTGCAGCGAAGTCCCCGTGGGTGATCCACTCCGCGAGTCGCGTAAACGGTCGCTCCTGTCCCGGCAACTGCTGAACACGCTGGAGACTCGTCAGAACAATCTGCTCAGCACGGTCTTCAACCACTGCAATCCAGATATTGCTCGCCTGTACGTTAGGATTCCACTGTTGACGGTTTCCGCTGAAATCGATGCCAACGTATTTTGGAGATGATGTAGCCATACGTAGTGAAGTGTGCTGCCGAACAATGTAATGTGTTGTTCTGTTTATCCTGTATATTTGAATGATATTTGACCATATTAAAAAACTAAAACCTCAAAGATCCTTACCCTAACCTGAATTTTACCAAACCTCATCCATCTTGCTATCATTGATTCCTTTCATATTCAACCATAATCCCCATATCATTGACAATGATTCCCATGGTGATTGAAAAAAACTATGTATGTCCGGTACCGGGTACTGAATCCTGAAATATCTTTGGCTCTGGTTGAAAAATGGGAATCCGCCATGGATATTCAAACTGAACCATGCGGATATGTCATGAACGACATGTCACATACCGTCGGTCAGGGTCTTGATTTGGTTGAATGCCGTCATCTCCTTCAGCCAGTTCCGGGGGACCGCGTCCAGTCCGTTGTGAATGCCCAGGATAAAGCCGCACAGGATGCCTCTGGCGGAAGAATCACCGCCGGCCATGATATTTTCGATCAACGCGGTTTCCAGGTCTTCCGGGTACCGGGCGATCAGGTGGATGGTGCCGGGCAGGGCCGCGGTTGTGTCACAGGCCTGACCAAAACCGGAGATGGCCTGGGTGGTCTCTTTTTCCGCACTGGCAAGGCCTTTGTCCACGAGGCTTGGGACGGGGGATCCGGACGGCAGGTGTTCTGCCGCTGACCGGATGGCAGCGGCCGGGCCGGTTCCCTTGGCCGTTTCCAGGGCAGCCTGCGCAAAAAAGCGGGCCGTGTCCACAACCAGGGGATGGTTGTGGGTCATGGCGGTCTGGTGTCGGGCGCAATCCATGAACGCGTCCGCTCCGGGATACATCATACACCCAGTGAACGCCTGGGGCCAGGGCATCTGCGGCAAATGCAGCCATGACACCGGACCGCATTTTTCGATGAATGTCGGTTGGGTTCATTTGGTTCCTCCTTTTTAGATTACAGCCGTTGGATGATGTACAGAAACATGGGCAGGCGGCTGGCCGTTTTCAGGCGGTAGAAATCATAGAGCACTTCCCGGGACGGTTTTCC
The DNA here is from genome assembly GCA_011389555.1 of Desulfotignum sp. Classification (GTDB taxonomy): domain Bacteria; phylum Desulfobacterota; class Desulfobacteria; order Desulfobacterales; family Desulfobacteraceae; genus Desulfotignum. The sequence goes on from JAABUD010000273.1 coordinate 5,838, forward strand.
AAATCGAAGGGGTGACAGATAAATACTGCCTTTGGGAACGGGGTGGGAAATCCGGTCTCTGACCAGGTCCAGCATGGATTGGATGTGGGTGGGGGGCAGATGGTCGTCCATGATAAAATTACCCGTCATTTCGATTTTTGGAAAGGTGTGGTTGATTTCACCCATGCGGTTGAATGCCAGGCTCACTTTTTCTGCCCTGATGGGCTTTCCGATCCGGTCCAGGGTGGCTTGGTCATGGGATTCCAGGCCGATGTTGATGTGCGTGTCAAAGGGAAGGCGGTTCAAGGCTTCAAACAGGTGCGGGTCGGCATGGAGCAGGGAATCCACGCTGCCGAACAGATACAGCCGGGGCCGGATCATGTAGCTGCGGGCAAACCCGAACCGGTCATAACTTTTTTGGGCTGCATACACAATCAGGTCTGCCGGTGCGTTCAAGGCATCATGTTCGCCTAAAAAAAGGGCGTTGCAGTTCACCCGGTCGTTGCCGAACAGGTGTGACAGGTCCCGGATCTGCTGCTGGATATCATCTTGTGTGCGGGGGGTGAACGGTTTTTTGTTTTTTATTTTGCAGAACCGGCATTTATACAGGCATCCGTCGGCAATGGTCAACGGGATCACATTGTAGTCTGAATGCCGGGCATCCGGCGGGAGCACCGTGGTTCTGGCACCGCAGATCTCAAACAGGGTCCGGGCTTTATGTTCCAGGTCTGGTTTTTGGATGCGCTTCACCTGTGCGATCCAGTCAGCCACATGGGCAGGCATGTCAGGTTTGCTGTCGGGCACGGCTGCCAGCAGTTTTGGCCAGTTTAGATGAATTTTTGCCACTTCCGGCTCTTCAAAGGGCCGCCCTCCCAGCAGGGAGTTGGTGGGGTAGGTGAAATTGGGCAGGTAATATTCACCAATGGCCTCGAACACCCCGGCATATCCGCCGCTGGAGTAGTAGATCCAGTCATTGCCCGCGGTGCGCTTGAGCCATTCCGATGGATGGAGCCAGTGCCGGGTTTTGGATCTGGCGTGCCGGATTTCGTGGTTCAGGTTGAATTCCAGTATCATCTCCCGGGTTTCCAGGCGGGAGAAAATGCCGTATTTCACCGGGTAACTGACCTTGACATATTCATTGTTTCCCCGGATATTGAGAAAAATGGAAAGGTCATCGGATCGATAGGCCGTTTCCGGATGTGTGATTGTAAAAGGATCTCTTAACTGAAGCAAAAGAAATTCAGACCTTTTTGTCGTTACCTCATTGCAGCGCCTTTACAGCGGGGCGGGCGCTTCTTTAAGCACTAAACTCTCATTCTATAATCTTCTGAGGTCCCATGGCAATCATTTTTTCGATTGCGCGGGTTCTCCAGTTTTCTGGGGCAGCATGCCCCACCCCCGGGGGCGACTGCAGTACAGAGGGGGACTGTGGCCCGGAGTTCATCAGAGTTCGTCGCTGACATCAGCGGCTAGTGCCGGCCGGGTCCTGTGGGTCGAATCCCATTCTGACGCGTTTGCTACAGGGAGTTGGGCATGCGAAGCGGTAAAAACGTCAAACTGTATGAGGACATACCTGCCCGCAGTTTTTGACGTTCAGCGCAGTCATGCCCTACTCCCTGTCAAACACGGCAGAGGGTGAGACCTACAGGGCCCGGCCGGCACGGGTCTGTTGATCAGAATGATTCAGATCCAGGTGTTGACCCGCCCCGGTAAAACAGGTACTAAAAGGCCTGAACCAACCACAGAAACAAAGGCGAACCACAGTGAAGATTCTTTTTCTGGAACCGTTTTTCGGCGGATCCCACCAGGATTTTGCCACGGGATATTCTTTGCATTCCCGGCATGAAATCACGTTATTGACAATGCCGCCGAAGACCTGGCGATGGCGGATGCGCGCTGCGTCCCTGCATTTTTTGCAGGAAATCAGACAATTGAGGGCGTATGACCTGGTATTTGCCACGGATATGATGGATGTGGCGCAATTCAAGGCCCTGGCCGGGTCGGACTGCCCCCCGCTGGTGTTGTATTTTCATGAAAATCAGATGTCCTACCCGCTTTCATCCAGGGCAAAGCAACGAAAACCCGACATCGATGCCGGATTGATCAATATCAATTCCGCTCTGGCTGCCAATCAGATATGGTTCAATTCACACTTTCATCTGACGGCATTTGTAAAGGAAGTGCAACGACTGATGAAACAGATGCCTGCCCCCCGGCCCAAAGCGGTTGTGGATCAGATTCAGAAAAAAGCCAGGGTGGTATATCCCGGGTGCGGGTTTGCCTCGACACCGGACGTTCTGCCGCCCGGTACAGGGGACCCCCCGTTGATTATCTGGAATCACCGGTGGGAATATGACAAACAGCCGGAACTGTTTTTCAAGGTGCTTTTGCAGCTCAAACAAAGATGTATTCCGTTTTCTCTGGCCGTGCTCGGGGAACGATATTCCATGTATCCGGACGTGTTTGACCAGGCCAGAAGCGTGCTGGATAAAGAGATTGTCGCGTTCGGATATGAACCGTCTCGACAAGCGTATGAAAAATGGCTGGCAAAAGGGCGGGTGGTGGTGTCCACAGCGATCCAGGAAAATTTCGGCATTTCCGTGGTGGAAGCGGTGCGGTTCGGATGCTTTCCCTTGTTGCCGCGCCGGCTTTCCTATCCGGAACTCATGCCGGAAGCCTGTCAGGAGGATATCTTCTTTACCACGGACACGCAGCTTCTGGAAAAACTGACCTTTCATCTGGAACCGGCCAACGCCTGTGTGGCTCAACGAAACGCATTGTCCAGGCATATGCAGCCGTTTTCCTGGGAAACACAGGCCCCCGGTTATGACCATCTTCTGGAAAACATGATTTCCCCCTGAGTTTTTTTGGTCATTTGATCATTATTTTTCTTGACGAATGAATCCGGCGCGGTTATATTATGGTCAAATGATCAAAAAAGAGGATGCCGTGCCGCGACCCAAACGACCCAGATACATTGATGCCATGCCCCGTGTGACCGAGTTCTCGCCCCGGGGGGCTGCACCGGCCGAGGAAGTGATCCTGTCTCTCGAGGAACTCGAGGCCGTGAGGCTGATTGATTATGACGGCCTGGATCAAACCCGGGCCGCAGACATCATGAATGTGTCCCGGCAAACCGTGGGCAGGATTCTCCGGACCGGACGGTTCAAACTGGCCAAAGCCGTGGTGGCCGGATGTGTTCTCAAGGTATCGGGCGGATGTTACCGGATCGATGAAAACCGGTCCGGACGGGGACGGCATCGCCGCAGAAGGGGTGGCCGGTGCGGCCATTCCGACAGATCATAACCACAACCAATCAAGGAGGAGATATCATGCCAGGTTTCAACAGAAGAGGACCCGAAAATCAGGGACCCATGACCGGTTGGGGCAGAGGGCTTTGTACCGGAAATGCCGGTTATGCGGGGTACGACACAGGATATGGTCCGGGATATGGCCGGGGCCGGGGCCGCAGATGGGCTCAGGGCGGTTTCGGCGGCCGGGGAATGCGCGGCCGCCAGGCCGTTGCGCCGGCAGCACCGGAATCCCCGGATGAACTCAAACAGCGGGCTGAATGGCTGGAATCCGAACTGGCCGCCATCCGGCAGCAGCTCAATGAATAATCACTCAAGCATGGCCGGGGCAGAAAGTTTCCTGTCGCCCCGGCCATTTTTTTCCTTTATTTTCCTTAACTTGTCTGCCCTGCTGTGGTATAGAAACGTTCTGTAATATCAACCATGTATGCCAGGCAGGAAAAGAATTTATGACAGATACGATTGCCATCAACGGATACGGCCGCATCGGCCGGTGCGTGGTCCGTGCCCTTTACGAATCAAAGCGGTTTTCCAGCATGCTGAATCTGGCGGCCATTAACGAGATCGCCTGTTCTGACACCCTGTTTCATCTGACCCGCCATGATTCCACACACGGCCGGTTTCCCCTGCCCGTGGAAAAAGCGGGGCAGGGCATGCGCATTGGAAAAGATGTCATTCATCTGTTTCAGGAGAAAAATATTGTCAACCTGCCCTGGAAGGATCTGGGCGTGGATGTGGTACTGGACTGCACCGGGGTGTACAGCGATCGCGAATCAGCCGAACTTCACCTGCTGTCCGGGGCAAGAAAGGTGATCTATTCCCATCCGGGCAAAGATGAGATGGATGCCACCATTGTGTTCGGGGTGAATCACCACATCCTGAAAAAAGAACATGCCGTGATTTCCAACGCCTCCTGCACCACCAACTGCCTGATTCCCATTCTGCAAGTGATCGATACCCATCTGGGCATCGAAAGCGGGACCACCACCACCATTCATTCCGCCATGCATGACCAGCCCGTGATCGACGCGTACAACAAGGATCTGCGCAAGACACGGTCTGCGCTGCAGTCCATCATTCCGGTGTCCACTTCCCTGGAAAAAGGGATTGCCAGGATTCTGCCGCACATGGCCGGCCGGTTTGAAACCCTGGCCATCCGGGTGCCCACCGTGAATGTGTCCATGATGGATATCACGCTGAAAGTGAACACCGACACCGATGTCCGGCAGGTGAACGACCTGCTCATACGTGCATCGGAAAATTCGCTGTCAAAGATTCTCGGAGTGAGTGACGAGCAGCTGGTGTCTTGTGATTTCAACCATGATCCCCGATCCGCTGTGATCGATCTGCCCCAGACCCGGGTGTCCGGCCGGCGCCTGGTCAAGCTCCAGGCCTGGTTCGACAATGAATGGGCATATGCCAACCGGATGCTGGATACCACGATTGCCGCGCTCGAGGCGTGAGACCGGGTCTGGGGCAAACGACAGACCCGGCCGGATGGTGTGAAAAAAAGGTTATCGCTTTTTGGGAACGTCCAGGGCCATCAGTTTCCGGGTGATGGCCACCACCGCTTCAGGGATGTCAGCCGCATTGTCAAAGGGACGGATCCCGGTGCGGTCCGATGCGATCACCTCGTCCATTTCCGGCAGAAATCCCAGGATCTCGTAGTCGGGCATCGATTCTTGAATCAAGGCTTTGTCGGTTTCCGACGTCACCCGGTTGCCCAGCACTACAATGTTTTTGATGCCGATATCCTGACCCAGCTTTTTGATCCGGTCGGCTGCCACCCGGCTGCGCTTGCCCGGGTTCACCACCACCACCAGTGCGTCCACGGATCCGGAGGTGGCCCGTCCCAGATGTTCCACACCCGCCTCCATGTCCATGACCACCACCTCGTTGCGGGCCAGCACCAGGTGGTTCATCAACGCTTTTAAAATGGTGCTTTCCGGGCAGATGCACCCGGAACCGCCCTGCTGCACCGTGCCCATGACCAGCAGTTTGACCCCGTCTTTTTCCAAAGAAAACCGGTCCGGAATATCATCCACTTTGGGATTGAGGGTGAAAAACCCGCCCATGGTGCCGGGTGCGGCACCGGTCCGTTCAGCGATGAGATCGGACAGCTGGGCCACCGGGGTGATGGGTTGGGTTTCATCGATGCCCAGGCCCGCGGCCAGGTTGGCCACGGGGTCCGCATCGATGGCAATGACAGACCGGTCTTTGTCCAGCGCGGCAATGGTTCGGGCGATGAGGGCCGTGACAGTGGTTTTACCCACCCCGCCTTTGCCGCCGAATGCCAGTTTCAAGCTCATGAGAAAAATGCTCCTGTTTGTTTAGTTTACCGGTTTGAGAATCTGCCCGGCTTCATCCAGCAGAAAAACCTGATGACCGCCTTTTTCCGCAGTTGCCAGTACATCATCCTCGATCACGGCATGAATCTCATACGTTTCTTTGAACAGATCCTTGGGCAGCATTTGAAAGCATTTTTTGGCATCCTGCTGGGTCTTGAATGCCGGGAGAAATTTTTTCCGGGTATTGTCATCCAGAAAACCTACCACCTCTTCCGATGATGTGCCGGGGTTCTGAACAATTACATAATACCAGGTGTCGGTGATGTTTGCATCTTCCATATCAATTATCCATGTTTAGGGCTTGAAAACGAGAAAGCCCCTGAACAATAATCGGTACAGGGGCCTTTGAAACGAAACTGAACAAATACCGGCTATAATTCAAGCCATGAATCTGAATAAAGGGTCTCGCCCATGATCACTTTATACGTTTTGACATAATCCGCCATTTCCTTGTCCAGACCGGCGATATCCGGCACGTTGCCGTCCATCATGCCCCAGATCAGATCCACGATATCCTGGCGCTGGCCTTTGGCAATGGCTGTCAGCTGTTTGTCCAGAGGATCGGAGATAACGGCTCTCATGCCGTTCTTCCACAGCATGACCATATAGGTCTGATTCAGAATGGGCCGCAGATGCTCCGGAGGCCCATTGGAGATGTTGGACAGACCGCAGGTGGATTTGGCACCCGGGGCGATCTCATCGAGCATCATCTGGAAGTCGAGCAGGCTCATGAGCTGCTGCTGCTGAATATTCACGGGCGTGACTATGCCGTCCACCCAGATCTTCTCATTGGGGATGCCGGCCTCATTGGCAAAATATATCAGCTCCACGGCCAGGGCGGCCCGCTCGTTTTCATCCCTGGGAAGACCGTCGGGTCCCCACATCAGGGCAACGAAATCCGCATCATATTCCGCGGCCACAGGCACCATTTTTTCATACCGTTCCGGTCGGGCCATGATGGAGTTGATGATGTGGGGGGCATCGGCCGGTTTGCACACCTTGAGGCCGGCCTCGATGGCATCGATGTTGGAGGAGTCCAGCAGCAGGGGCATGCCGGGGACCGCCTCCTGCACCACATTGACCACCCAGGGCATCAGTTCCGTGCCGAATTTCTTGGCCGGTCCCAGGTTGATGTCGATATAATCCATGCCCAGCTCCTTCTGCCGCACCGCCTCTTCCTGGATGGGCACAGGGTTTCGCTTGGCTGGATCCGCCTCCTTGAACTCTTTTCCGATGACCCGGGAAATGACGTTCAGGCTTTCACCAAACAGGATCATGTTTTCCATGTTCTTATCCTTCTTGTTGAATTAAGATTGACACTGAGAAGGCCGGGGCATGCAACCGAATGACCCGGCCCAGGGGTTATTTTCTCGCTTTGAGAAATGCCGACAGGTGGGCCGCTTCCCTGGGACCTACGGTAATGGTCCATCCGGGCAGTTCCTCTTCCACATCCCCGGCAATGGCGGCCGCATACCCCGGAATGATCAGTTCGGTATGCTTCACCTTGTCCATGATCCCGCATTTTTTCACGAACACCCCCACATCATCACCGCCGAATTTTCCGGCAGCCCAGGCCGTGAGAACCGACAACCCTTCAGAATCCTTGATGAGGAGCCATGCCGGGACTTTGCTGGCCTCGATTTCACCGGAAACGATAAAATAGGTCAACGCAAAGTTGGTGGTCACCAGCACCGGAGAGTTTTCATCCGGATTGTTGATTTCAAAGATACCTTCCGTGACCGTCATGGGCCGCTGGGGGTCGGTAAAGATATTGAGACGTTCCAGCAGCAGCGGAAACAGCGATTCCGTGGTGAAATCGGACAGGACCACGATGCCGCCGTATTTGGCCACGAACATGGATGCGATCAACGTTTCCATATCCAGGTTGGATGCCATTTCACACGGGAACACGATGGTGGGAAATCCAAGTGCTTTGTTGCCTGCCTTTAACGCGGCCCGGCGGATGGCCACCTGGTCTTCGAACGCCTGTTTGATCTCCCGGGCACCCGAATCGATGACCAGATCTTTCAGACCCATGCCGGTCAGTTTTTCCGTCAAAGGGATCAGCGCTTCCACGGAATCAGCTTTGACTGCCAGCGGCAGGTCCGCTTCCTTGGCCAGCGCACCGAACTCATCCGCATTGGCTTCCGTGGCTGCATACAGCAGGGGCCGCTTGAATCCGGCTTTTTCAATGCCCGCTTTCATCACAGCGGCATCATCGGACATGAGTACGAGGTTGAATTCCGATTCTTTGGCAATTTTTTCGGCAACGGCGGCAAATGCGTCCGCGCCATTGCCCGCATCCTTGACCACCAGCAGTTCCGGGCGCAGGTTCAGACCGACCCGTTCATACTGGAGTGCGTTGTACATTTTCAGTTGGGTATCCAGACCGGAAAGATCTGTGTCAGAGGCCACAATGGCAGCCAATACCGTTGGATTGAAAAATGTTTTTTCATGTCTGTAAAGAACCGTTTCACCGCCGGTGGCGGTTTTTCGGACCCCTTTTCCCAGTGCCACCGGGCGGATGGGAGGCGCGGATGCTTCAGCCAGCTGTTCCTTGGCTTCATCCGACACATAGGGGCAGGCCTCCAGTTCCGCTTTCCCCGATGCCAGGTTCATTGCAAATGCAAGGCAGGTGGGAACGCCACACTCCTTACAGTTGGTCTTGGGCAGGAGTTTGAATATCTGTATACCGGTTAATGCCATGTTAATCTCCTTAAAAGTTTATTCAACTTAGGGTAAAGGCGGGGCAGATCGATTCTGGTGGAATTCTGCCCCGCCCTGGTGTTACATGTCTATCCCACAATGGGGTCCATTTTCAGTGCCGGATGGTCTTTTTCCTGGAGAAAGGAGAGAATCTCTTCTTCCGTGGTCCCCACAGTTTCATCCGCGATCTTGTCAAACAGATCCGGCTCACCCATCTCTTCGCCTCTGGCAACGATTCTGTCCTTGAGCTCTTCTTTGAGCATCTTGGGCATCCAGACCATTCTGAGGAGCCCGCCGTCCCCTAAGATGAATTTCCCCTGGGTGATGTTGTGTTTTGAATGGCCCACAAATCCGGGAGAAGAGGCACCGCCGCCCATGACCCCCGCCAGGGTGGTGAACTTCATGCCGCAGGGGGTTTCTCCGGAATAGTCCCGGCCCACGGTCATCACCCCGTTGCATTGCGGCAGCAGGGCCGCGATACATTCGCAGCATCCGCAGGTGGTCATTGGATCATGCACCATGGAGTAGAAGTTGTAGTGGGTGACCGCGCCGCGTGAGGCTTTGTATACGAACTCATTGACCCCTTTCCACTGTCCCAGCTTGGGATCCAGGCACTCACCCTTTTCAATGGGCTGGTTGGGGCCGGTGGGGTTGATCTCGTAGGAGGCCTTGCAGTCCATCCAGTTGTAGGCACCGCACAGCCCGGTTCTTTCCGGGGACACGGAGCATACATGGCTGGGGGCGAAGGACTGGCACAGGGTACAGGAGTAGTAGGTCTCCACGTCTTCATCCCGCATGGTGTCCACCCGGGCATCCCGGGCCAGGTAGTTTTCTCTGGCAGTCTCGGTCATCTTGTCCACATCTTCGGGTTTGGTGTACAGGGTGACCTGGACTTTGTCCATGATCTTGCCGAAATCCTGGTGGAATTTGGCATGGAGCACCACACCGATATCCTTGAGGGTAAACCCTTTTTCAATGGCGGCTTTGGAGATCCGCACCCAGGAGATATCCCTTTGTCCGATATGCATGATGCCCTGGATATAGTTGATCAGATGATGGATCTGACGCTCCATGATGGGTTCGAAATCATCCTGGAACTCTCGGCCTGCAATCTGGACAAAAATGCCCAGGGGGAAGGTGCCGCCTTCCTTGACATCGGTAATATCCGGACCGACAATCTCCACTTTGCCGTCTTCAATGGCATTCATGTCAGCCATTTTCACCAGCTCGGTGCACTGGGTCTTGCCGCCGCCGCACTGGGCATACAGATCCGCGCCCCTGACACGCTCTCCTTCATACGCCGGACCAAAGGAGCAGGGGATGTCGATTTCAGATACCTGCACCTTGAGTCCTCTGACTTCCACGGATTTCTGGACCATGTCTTCGTGGGCCACCGGGGCCACCACATGCTCGTAGGTACAGATACCCGTGGGCAGAATTTCCGGAATTTCCGTGTCGGCAATGGTGGGGAATCCCCAGTTGACGCAGCCGGCTGCGGCCACGCCCCATTCCGTGCCCACATCTCCCAGGGCGTTGACAAAGGCAAATACGCGGTCCTTGTTGTATTTGAGGATGGTTTTATAGTCACCCGGCTTCACACCGCCGAAGGCCATGGCAGCCCGGTTGGCAAACCCCAGGGCAAATACGGCCGAGGAGATGTCCGGACCGAAGGGCACGATACGGGTGTTCCACCCGATCTGCATCCCGGCATCCAGACACTGCTGGATCAGGGTTTTGCCGTTGTGGTTGGCCGCACAGAAGATGTACAGAGACCGTTTCTGGTAATCTTCCACGATCATTTTGGCAATTTCTTTGTTGGGGGCGGCACCCACCATGGCGGCAAAGCCGGGGGCGGAACCATCCACGAATTCCACACCGCGTTTACGCAAAATGGTGTCATCTGCCGCGCCCACCCAGAGCTTGCCGTTTTCAATGTCCGGGTCTTCCTGGGCGATATAGAAATCCGGCTCATAGAGATACCGCAATGCTTCTTTGACTTCATAGGAGAGGATACCGGCCATACCGGCATCCAGAAGGGGGCCTAAGTACGGCAGCCAGTTTTTCAGCTTGATATGGGGCGGCAGCAGGTTTCTGGCAAAGGCCATGGGTTTTTTCAGGTCTTCCAGGGTTTCACATTTCAACCCGGTAAGTGAATAGATGACCGGTAAATAATAGGCCGTATTGGGGAATCCGATTTTGGTGCTGGCATCATAGCTCTGAAGCGCTCTTTCCAGTTCACCTTCCACCTGTGCAACCACTTTGTAGCCACCCTGAATGGCAGCAAATGCGATTAATTTAGACATATTCTTCTTTCCTCCTTCGTTGAGGATTTATGGTAAATTCAAGTTTTGTTCTCACGATTCCATTAGGCTTCGAGTTTCTGGCGGTCCGTCATATCCATCAGGACCCGTTCTCTGGCTTTGTCGATCCCCAGAGCTTTTCTCTTTTTGTCAATGTGGGCGATCATGAGCTGAGCATGCTTGATGGGATCAGGTTCCACATCCCATTTCCCGCCGTAGATGCCTTCCAAATCCTTGGAGATGTAATCATGGAAGACCGGTGCGCCGGATGTGGGCAGATGGCCGCCAAATACGGTATAAACCCCGGAAGTGACAAAATAGTGCCCGATGGAAATGGCTTTTTCACTCATCCATTCAGGGGCGGAGCCTGCCACGGGCAGATCTGCCAGATCATTGCCAAGGCCACCGGCTTTGACCACCTCGGTGGCTGCCAGCAGAATTCTGGAGTTGTCCACACAGGAACCCAGGTGGAGAATCGGCGGAATTCCGACGGTCTCGCATATTTCAGCCAGACCTGGACCGCAGTATACCTGGGCCGCCTCCGGTGTCAGCAGGCCGTGGATGGCGGCGGTGATGCCGTCGCAGCCTGTGGTGAGTACCAGGACATCGTTTTTGATCAGCTCTTTCAACACCTTGATGTGCATCTCATTGTGGCGGGAGCGGGCGTTGTTGCA
>JAABUD010000274.1 GCA_011389555.1 Desulfotignum sp.
CCCTTCCTTTTTCTTTGAAGACAAAAATGTACCGGCCGGGACATGAAGGGTTTCCAGAAGCGAAGATTTGGGGGTAAACCGGACCACCGAGAGACTGGGCACCGGCCTCAGATAATGGGGATAGACAATGTCCATGAGCCCGTGAATAATCTCGGGCAGTTCATCATCTATTTTATGCTGGAGATGGCCGGTTAAAAAGGCGGTGCCTTCCAGCAGGCGCTCCACGTCCGGATCCACGGATTCGCTGGCCAGCATGGGCGCGGCCGCCGGGTGCTTTTCGGCAAATTCCTTCCCCAATTCCCGGAGTTTGAACAATTCCTGCTGAAAATATTTGTTGAACAATTATCCTGCCTTTTCCCCATAGGGAATTTCTTGGTGTTTTAGCGCATGGTCCCGGTCTTGAGCCGGACACCCCCTATTTATTTATATCCACCCGGCCGCCGGGCTTGACCAGGGAATGGAAAAAAACCGGCACATTCTCATGTCGGGACAGCATCGCTTCAAGGCTGAAATGGATGGTCAGCACATCAGAATGGTCCGCTTCAATATGTATTTTTACCTTTGACAGCCGCTTTTCATACCGCCGGACCACATCCTGAATCGCATCCCGGATCCCGGCCATGGTTTCATCCAGCCCGTCCCCGGAAAAAACCGTCATATCCGGCATGCCATACTCCGGATCAATCGGGACGCTGCCCCTGTTGGTGTTCAGAAGCTTTCGCAAATGGGTCATGATGGAGCGTATTTCAACTTCAAGCGGGTTTTCATCTGCAACGTCCTCCTTTTTGCTTTCAAGGGCTTCGATACGTTCCAACAGGGTCTGTTCATACATGGGCGGTCATCCGGCTTATGAAAGGCGGCAGGCCCTCCGGAAGAATCGGACAAAAAGGCCTGCCACAGGGGTTTTCATCAGAAACACACTTCTAAGTTACAGGTTTTGACCAGTCGATTTCCGCTGATTTGCTGGCAATGACGTGTTCAACGGTGATTTTTGAATAGGTAAAGGAGATATCCTCCATGTCCTTGTACTTTGAATACGCCTCATCCAGCTGGTGGTACTTGTACTGCCTGTATGATACAGGTGTCGCACCTTCCAGGTCGATCTTATAAAATTCCTCCTGTTTTCCCTCTTTGTTGATCTGCCAGAAAGAGAGTGACCAGGCCTTCATGGTCTCACCGGTGCAGACCGCCTGCATCAGCAGAGGGGATGCCTGGTCCTTTGCCTTGGTAATGGTGAAAGGCCGGTGGAGCACTGTGCCGGTGGCCATCCCCGTGTTCTGGTCTACGGGGATGTCCACGGTGTGATCAACGGCGTATACCTCAATGGTATCTTCCCGTCCTTCTGTTGTGCAATCCCCGTCTATCTTGCCCTGGCTTGCACCCTCCAGTGTCAAATACGCCAACATTGCCATGGTTGTTTCCTCCTTTTTTTAGGAATGAATTACTCTTTGTCGAGTTTTCCCACCAGAGACAGGGTAAAAGATGCACCCATGTACTTGAAGTGGGGTTGGAGTTTGAGCGAACACCGGTACCATCCGGGTTCGCCTGGTACATCACTCACCTCTATCTGCGCCTTGCGCAGGGGCCGTCTGCTTCTGACGCCGGGTCCCGGGTTTTCCTGGTCAGAGACATACTGTTTTATCCAGGTGTTCAGTTCGGATTCCAGTTCGCCCCTGGCTTTCCAGGTGCCGATGTTTTCCCGCTGAATCACCTTCATATAGTGGGCCAGCCGGCTTACCACAAAATTGTAGGGCAGCTGGGTTCCCAGTTTGTAATTGAGTTCCGCAGCCTTGCCTTCTTGGCTGCTGCCGAAATTTTTGGGTTTCTGAACCGAATTGCCGGAGAAGAAGGCGGCATTGTCGCTGCCCTTGCGCATGGTCAGTCCGATAAAGCCCTGTTCGGCCAGTTCAAACTCCCGTCGTTCAGAAATCATGACTTCGGTTGGAATCTTGGTTTCAATACTGCCCATGGATTCATACTGGTACAACGGCAGGTCTTCCACGGCACCGCCGCCCATGGGGCCGATGATATTGGCGCACCAGCGGTATTTGGCAAAGCTTTCCGTCATGCGGGAGGCAAAGGTAAATGCCGCATTGCCCCAGAGAAAGTCATTGTTGCCGCTGGATACGTCTTCGGTAAAATCAAAGGTTTTGGCCGGCACCGTATCCTGTCCGTAGGGCAGGCGCAGCAGAAAATGGGGAACAGTGAGTCCGATGTTCCGGGAGTCTTCAGATTCCCGGAAAGACTGCCATTTGGCATACTGGGGCCCTTCAAATATGGATTCCAGATCTTTGAGGTTGGGCAGGCTTTCAAAGCTGTCCAGACCGAAAAATTTGGGACCGGCTGCCGAGATAAAGGGCGCGTGGGCCATGGTGGAGACCGCGGCGACATTCTGGAGCAGGGCGATGTCCTGGGCTCCCGGACTGAACTCGTAGTTGCCCACCATCAGACCGTAGGGCTGGCCGCCGAACTGCCCGTATTCGGCCGTGTACGCCGTTTTGTAAAGACCGGATTTGGTTATCTCCGGCGCATCCTCAAAGTCATCCAGCAGATCCTCTTTGGTGACGCTCAACATTTCAATTCGTGTATTTTCCCTGAAATCCGTGTGATCCACCAGGTATTTGAGGGAGCGCCAGGCTGATTCCAGTTTCTGAAAATCTTCGCTGTGCAGGATGGCATTCATCTGGGAGCTGAGCTTTACGTCCAGGCTGGAGATCATCTCGTCAATGATCTCCTTGCTGATTTTCATCCCTTCCCGCTCCGGCTTTACCAATTCGTCAATAAACGCCTGGATGCCCTGCTTGGTGGTGCTGTAGCCCTCATCTTCGGGTTTGAGGCGGGTGGCTGCCACGATTTCATCAAGCAGGGAGCCCTCTTCGGTTGTGGTTTCCTGTGCCTGTTCCTGGGATTTTTTTTCTTCTTCTGCCATGATGGTCCTCCTTATTCTTCGATACCAAGCTCTTTGAGAATTCTTTCCTTGGCCCCGGGATCTGATATGAGATCGTTCAGCTTTTTCTTGAATTCCGGGACATTGCCCAGAGGTCCTTTAACCGCTTTGAGGGCGTTGCGCAGCTCCACCAGTTTCTTTAATTCCGGCACCTTTTCAACAATGGCATCCGGATTGAAATCCTTGAGACTGTTGAAATCCAGGCTCACGGGCATGTCTTCGCCCGGCTCATCCGCCAGTCTGTTTTCCACAACCGTGTCCAGCTTGATGTTGTAAGAATTGAGGACATCATCAAAATTGTCCTTGTCCACGTTGAGGGCTTTTCTGTCTTCCACGGGCGTTTCGTCTGCCGCCCCGGTAAAATCACCCATTACCAAAACCTTTAACGGCAGTTCCACCTCTTCCTTTGCGTCGCCGGTAGCTGGTTTGTAGGTAATGTTAACCCTTTCCTTTGGCGCAACTGATGCTTCTTTACCCATTGCATACCTCCTTTAGGTGTTGTTATAGTCAAACAAGCTTTAGTGCGGTTACAGGGTCCAGCATGGAGACTTTGCCGATAATCGACTGAATCTTGTCTTCATGCTGGTCGGTTTTCTGGAGCCGCAGGCCGGTCAAGGCCATGGAAAACGCCTCGATGGCGTGATCCGGCTCCCATTTTTCCAGATTGTAGGTTTCGATGGCAGCCAGGATATCATCGATATACGAGATTGCGATCCGGATCTGTTTGGCATTGATCAGCAACCGGCAAACCGCCAGCTTCCACAAAAATTTTTCCCGCTCCGACGGGGCGGCCGTCATCGGCTCCATGAGCATGCCAAGGGCAGCATCCATTTTCTTTTCCTTGATAAGAGACGTGGCTTCTGCCATTTTTTCACCGATCTTCTGCTTGACCGCGTCTCCGGACGTGTCACACCCATCAGTCGGACTGCAGGACGGGGCAATCTGCTTGAGCCATTCCTGGGTCTCAAAATCTGCAAACGGGGTCCCGTCAGAAAAGCTCAAGCTTTCAATACCGGTCATCCGCGCGGCAAACTGGGACACTTCCAACCCGATGATTTCGCTGACCCGGGCATGGCCCAGCTGTATCATACCGTCTGCCACGTATCTGCTTATATCCAGCCAGAACAGGTGCTCCCGAACTTGTGATTCACAGGTATCCACCAGCCCTTCCCATTGTCCGTTTGCCGCAAGCCCCTGAATCGACTCGATGACCTGGCTGTCCGGGGGCGGTATGAGCGTTTTTCCTCCGGTGGCCGTGGGCAGGTCTGTCAGAGACGTCCATGCCGCGATTCTGTTCAGCCGGTAGGGAACCGGGTCATAGGTATTCAACTTGCGCAGGCTGCCGGCGACTTTTCCGAGATAATCAAGTCCCTGCTTGAGAATGGCTGCAGCGTCGGCATCCCCGTCAATGGCCGGGGCTGCCGAAGGGGCTGCAGTGGCCCGGGGGGTTGAGGCAGCTTTCGCGGCTGCCGGTGTCGTGGCATCTCCGGCCCGGGCCGGCGCGGCTTCCGGGGTAGGCGGTTGTTCTTCTTTTTCCAGAACAGCAGACTTGATTCGGTTGATCAGGGGGCGGAGAAGGGGGGCGTCTTCCATGTTCTCCCCTAAGAATACGTCCAGGGCGGTCAGATCATCCAGAAACGCGTCCCGCTTTTCTTTTTCCCAGGTCACCGAGCCCATGCTTTCCACAAAGCCGGTCACTTTTTCATCCCACCAGTCAATGATGCTCCGCCTGCCCTTCATCCGTTTTTTCGTCGGAAACAGGGTGTCCCAGAAGTTTTCAACAATCCCCCGCAACACCCCCACCCCTTTTTCAAGCCCTTCAACCCCTTCAGTCTGTGTCAGGCCGTAACAGAGGTATGAGGCCACCTGGAGGTGTTTGGATTCCTTTTCCAGGATACCTGCAGACAATTTCACTACATGTTCCCAATCAATGCCCGAGCTGGCAGAGGGGTTGCCAAGTTTGGCGATTTCTTCGGAAAGGGCTTCAAAACTGGGCTCGTACCGGATATCCTGACCTGCTGGTGCATCATCCGATATCGGGGTAGTTCCTAGCTGTGAAACGTCCATGATGGGTAGTGACTCCGTTGCCTTGATGATTAAAAGTTGGTTGCCAATGGTGCATCAGTTATGAGCTGCCCGTTACAATACATGTTTTTTATCTGCTGTTGTAACGCACACTTTATTGACATCTGTTTACTGACCGTCATTTTCTGTGACCGTTTTTTTATTTAATGCCTTTGGCTACAAACTCAAACTGCCGGATCCATGGTGCATATTGTTTTACAGGTTCCGGCATGGCATCCAATGCAGTTTGTGCTGCCTTAGAGGATGTAAATGATCCATAGATCAGGTTATACTGTTGTATGCCCCCAACGGTGGTGTTGTAGACAGCACTCTTTTCCCCCAAATCATGCTCCCGGATGAAGTCAATCACCTTATCCTTTTCAGGCGACAGCAATATGTTTATGGTATACCAATTTTTATCCTGACTGTGGATCCATTCCGCTGAATGGATGCCCTCAGTCAGCACCCGGCTTTCCGCGCCAGATCCGACCGCAGGAACATGCACTGTGGTGGATTTGCCGGCCGCTGCCAAATGTTTGCTTTTCAGCAGCGGCAGGTCTCCTTCAAACGCATATGTCATGTGGATGGCTGTAATTCCCAGCTCCAGCAGTGCATCTTTTTGTTTGGGGAATTCATCCACTGTAAAGGTTCGGGACTTGTAATTAAAATCCGTTATGAATTCGAAAAAGTCCTTGTATTCCTTGACCACAGCCAGTTTTGGAAAATGGATGATGAGAACTACTTTGCCGCAGGCATCCGGCATCCAGTTAAACGTGATTGATTTGGGATAATTATTGTTTTCAAACCGGATTGCTTTGTCTTTGCAGTTCAGCCAGAAAATACCGGAAATCGGTTTGACCGTTGCTTCAGGGTTGGTTCCCATTGGAACGGTTTTCATGGTGACCCGGTAGCTGTCTTTGAACCTGGGACCCTCTGTTTCCGGCTGGGAAGGTGCAGGCCCCTTCAGCTTTTTTTCAGGCAGAGGATATGTGCTGCCCTTTTGCTGTAGCGTGGTAAAAATCACCTCTGGAATGGCCGGCGGACGCCGGTTAAAAAATGTCAATACCGGTTCGATACCCCGGATTTTATAGGAAATGTTGATATCGGTCACATCCTTGTTCGTCAGATATCCGGTGGCATTGGGAAAGTCCGTGACGGCGAAGCGTTTGCTGCCGTCGGAAAAATCCGAAAGAAAACGGGCAAAGCCCAGTTTTCCCCCATATGTTTTTTTAACAACCGTGTCGGCAAATTCAACCTCCAATGTAACATCGCCGCACGAGGCGGGTTTCCAGAGGAATTTGGCCGTCTCGAGAAAGTTGTTGTTGACAAGAACTGTTTTCTCCTCTGCGCACTCCAGGATAAGGGTGTTGGAATAGGGCCGGACAACAGCTTCCCGGTTCATTTCAGTGGGAGCGGTCTGAATGGTGACCGGGTATTCGCTCTGGTGCTCAATGGACAGTTTCTCCCCTTTGCTGAGGAGTTTAAAAAAGCGGCTGCTGAACGGGAGCTTATGACCAAAGGCCTTTCTGGATGAAAAGCCGAGCTTGGTCTGTTCGATAAATGGGGCTGCGTCATTATTGACAAACTTCCATATGATACCATCGGTCTTGTCAAACATGATGGAATAGTAATTGTCCGGATCCACCCCGCTGGCAGCACTTAGGACGATTTCTTCCCATTTGTTCTGGAGGTAGATAACACTGTTGTGGACGCCGTAAAGGGTCATGAATTCAAACGGGCCGGTGATCAGGTTCAAAACTACGGGCGACGTTTCGTTCTGCTTGAGAAAGGCCTTGAGTTTGACCAGGTTTTCATAGGCCAGGTTATAGGGTTTGCCTTCCTTGGAAGCGTCGGACAGGGCTTCAAAATAGTCAGAAAACATATGAAAACATTTTTCATTGTAGGCGGTTGCCTCGGAAAGGGTTTTCAGGCTGTCAACATAGGCGTTCCAGACCTCTGCGAACTGAAGATTGTAATCGATGTCTGCTGATTTTTTGAGATTCACCGTATCGTAGGTCGCTTTTTTACCTGCTTTCTCCAATTTGCTGGTCAGCTTGTCCTTTGTCAGGGACAGCTTGGCCATGATGGACCCTTCTTTCTTTTTGGTTTCCGTCTCAGCCAGTTTCTGAACCTCTTTTATCCGGAGGACGGCATCCGCCCAGAGCGGCGTTTTACTTGTCCGTTTCTTCATCCATTCTATTTCATCCGCCATTTTTGACAACAACAGGAAATAGGGATTCTGTTCACCTGCCATTGTCGTGCCCAGTTCGGTCCAGTTTTCCACCAAAGACCGCCAGTTTCGGGCCAGGGGAAACACAGAGGCAAAATCAAACCATTGCGTGTAAAACTCTGTTGTATACCAGGCCCAGAAGTCAGATTCGATTTTTGCAAAGGCAGCGGAATCGGTATATGCACCTTGAATCATTTGGAGAAACCGCTCTATCTCGGTCCTGCCTGCCTGGGTAAATGCGCCGCTGATAAAGGACTTTGAGCTCAGGATGGATTGGTTGATGGTGTATCCCGTGATAAAATCTTCCACCAGCACATCGGCAGCCGTGCTCACCCGATCACTGACCATCCAGGCGAAATTATCGCTGCGCAAAGCAATTTCGGACAGCATCTGCTGAAATTTTTCCAGCTTCTGACGTTTTTGGGATTCATCCCTGTTCCAGTCCAGGTAAAAATAGTATACCGTTGCAAACCGCTCGGCCACTGCGGGGTCGATGGATGGGTTCAGCTGGGGAAAAAGAATGCGGATGCTCTTTTCAAACGCTTTCTTTTCTGAAAACAAAGACCGCTGGATGGAATCCCTTAAAAGCCCGATACGTTTGACGGCATACACGGCCGCATTCACGATTTCACCGTGGGGGGTTTGGGAATTGATCACTTTCACCCTGTCGAAAAAGAGATCATCCATGGGCTCGATCAGGTACTTGCGGACGTCTGCCAGGTACTTCCCCTTGAGTTTTTTTTCCAGGTTCAGGCTTTGGTGGAGCCCCAAGCGGGGCAGAATCCAGTTATCGTTGCCCGATTCCAGTTTGTCCAGCTCAAATCGCTGCCGGTCCAGTGTCAGGATGTTGTCGCTGGTGCGATAGGATTCCGCGGCTATTTTAAAGACACCTGGATTAATACTGTTGAGGGCGTTGAGGTTGTTTACATAGGAAAAGGTCAACACTCCGCTCATGCCCAGTAGTATCAGCATCAGGGAGAAAACCGCCAGGCTGATGGTGGCCCGCCGCCACATGAGAAATTCGGTGAGCGGAGTAAACACGTTCCGGTCCTTGGGCAGGATGGCACCGAAAAAGTTTTGGAGAAAATAGCTCTTGTTGCGGTCCAAAGATTTGTCATGGTCATAGGTAATGCCCGTAGTCCGCAGGAATTCCGACTGAGGCGCGCCTTTGCGGCAGGCACTGGAAAAATAGATGCCCCGCAGCATGGGGGTGGCCTGGTAGATATCATCACTGAACAGGGACTGGACATAAGCTTCCATGCCGGGTTTCAATGCCATGAATTCGTTGGAAAATGAGATGGCAAAGTGGTTGATCCGGTTGTGGAAAATATGGGACCGGATGTTCCGGATCTGTTCGTAAACGGTTTCCATGCAGACCGACAGCACCTGGTTGCTTTCGGTTTCGCCGGATTCGTTGAAATATCCCATGACCTGGCTGTATCGCTGGTCTGAAATATGGTCGCAGAAATCGGTAAACCCGTTGACCAGGTCCATCTTTGTCACCAGCAGGTATACAGGGAATTTTGCCCCCATGATGCGCATCATCTGGTTGATCCGCTGCCGGATGGCATTGGCTTTCTCGCCCAGTTCATGGGGGTCTTTCGTGAGCAGGCTGTCCGCCGCCACAGTGACGATCACTCCGTTTATGGGTTCTTTTTTCCGGTACCTGGACAACAGTGTCAGAAAAAGCTGCCATTCTTTCTTGTCGGCCTCCTCATGGATGGGAATGGTATATCGGCCGGCCGTATCCAGGACAATGGCCTGATCCAGGAACCACCAGTCACAGTGTTTGGTGCCGGATACGATGGTGGCCTGGCTCACGTCGGTCAGGGTCGAGCTGAGGTTGGAATGCTTTATGGCCGATGTTTTTCCGGACCTGGACTCCCCGATTATGATGTACCAGGGAAGCACGTACAGGGGATTGCCCAACCGCCTCAGGTGGGATTTTTTCAGCCTTTCCACCGAATGCTTCCACTGGGCCTCCATGTCTTCGGGGCTGATATCGTCAGCCGAGTCAGCCGATTTTTCCGATTTTTCCGACTCTTCATGGATCACCTGCTGGACGAACTTCTTTTCATTCCGACGGATCAGCATCTTCTTGACGGCAGCATACCCTACAAATATGCCGAAAACGCCGGCCACGATAACGGCCATGATCCACCAGGGCCATCCCTTTATAAACAGGACCCAATAGCCCAGGCCTGCCAGGGCTGCCAATAACAAAAGAATGAGAAACAGATACCAGATGAATTTGAAGAACTTTTTCATTTTTATAGCCCGCTGTTGGTCAGGACATGGTTGAGTTGTTCATCAAAAAAATAGTAAAGCACCAGAAAAAGCAGTATCGGCAGGAGGATAAAGATGGATGCAAAGCTGGACATCCCTTTCCAGTGTTTCCGTTTGAGCCGTTTCAAAAACAGGGTATCCCCGGCCTCCGGAAACAGAATCTCCGGTACCCCGGGTTCCTTGTCTCCCCACAACAATTCTTTCGTGTTTTTTCTGATTCCGTTCAGTTCCTCTTGGCGATAAGATTCAAAGTACCTCCCCTTGAATCCCGACGCCAGGCAATAGTCGTATATTTCCAGGATTTCCCTGTCGTCAGCAGTCAGCTTTGCCAGTCGCTCAAAAAACTCCTTGCCTGCATTGGTTGTGTTGAAATATCGTTTCTGAAGGGAGTTGTTCACCCAGTCGTTTTTGCCGGCCCATCCGGTTTCCAGGATGGTTTCATCGATCCAGGCAAACACGGCAAACAGGGCAGCATCAAATTTCTTCCGGGGTATGCCGGCGGTTTTGGCCATATCCCGGGCCTTCTGGATCAGACGGTTGTAATTGGCTTCCACATCAGTATAGGCCATATCTTTGGTTTGCAACTGATCGATCAGATGGTAGGTATAGGCGAACAAATCCGTTACACAATCAACAGGCAACAATTTCATTATCAACCCCGCTATGGCAAACTTGCCGGTTCGCTAAATCTGGGATATCACCAGTTCGATGGATGCATCTTCCGGCGCATTGTTCCAGAACAAAGCAATATCACCGGACCGGCTTATCTCTTCCCACATGTAATGCTTGGTATCAATCCGGAAGAAAAACGAGTCTGACCGCTTGGGCATTCCCGGTGGCGGCACCAGCCTGTGGCGAACGGGAAGGCCGGGCAGTGCACGGGAAATCAGGTTGTCAATGCTCTGCCTGGGACCGATCTTTGCAATGTTGTGCAAATCATTGACGATCTGGTCTGATTTTCCTCCGCTTTTTACGACAAAAAAGTACATATAGCCGTCCCTGAATTCATCTGCAGGGATCTGGGCGGTAAACGTATTTTCCTGGCGGATCATATTGATGATGCTTTCACCACCGATGGATATTCCCCTGAGCAGTTCGTTGATCAGCAAATGGGATTCGTTAAAACAATGAAACAAATTTTCATGGTCGTAGTCGGGCAGCAGGTTCATGCCATCTTTGGTCTGGCCCAGGGCATTGATCCGGTCCGTAAAGGTGCTCAGATCCCCGACAATCTGCTTTAATGCCATATATACGGTCTGGGGATGGAAAGTGGTCAGTTCGATCAAATGGTTCAGGATCGGCAGGGAGCGGTTCAAGGAGTTGAGCACCAAAAGATGGGGCAGAAAATGAGCGTCAAAATCCGAGGATTGAAATCCCTGGGAAAACTTATAGGATTCAAAGACACGGCATCGGGAAATAAGGTTCTCCCGCAGCCCTTTGAGCATCTGCATCAGGATGTCCGAGCCTGCCAGGCTGAAGCAGGGATAGACATACTGCCGTGAAACCACCACCGATTCTTCGGCCAGCTCAAGGCGGCAGACCGGCATCATTAGATAGTCGCTGAATTGATCAATTTCATTGTCCCAGAATATTTTCAGCACATGGGTCAGTTTCCGGATTTCAGCCGGTTCCCCGCCTTCGTGGGTATCTTTTATTTCGTCCGGCTCAATGGGACAGGCATATCGGGTCCGGACCGATTCCAGGCTGGACGGGCTGTCAACGGAGGTCACATTCCTGCTTCGCCGGTCCGTTTTTTTCAGCCCGACGTAAGCGGTCACCGGGGTGTCGCCTTCGGTATCAAAGGAGAGCTCTTCAAAGGATCGGGGCAGGACAACCGCGTTTTCCGGGCACGAAACCCAGGTGCCGTCCTGAAAAATGATTTCGCATTTATCGATTTCAAGGATCCGCTGTGAAAGGGCCGATTCCTGAACCCCCAGGGACCCGCATCCCCAGAAATACGGAGAGTGATAAAGGTTATGGGGTGTTAAAAGGGAACGGAAAAATGCATCGTTCTGTTGAAAATGGTGAGGCCTTAAAAAAAGCCCGTGATGCCAGAAAATGGGTTTCTCTGTATTATTCATCCAGTAATGTCCCTTTCAGTTCCTGGGACTGCAGGTCCAGCTCGACTTTCAGATCAAGGATGGTGGCCACCTCTTTTTTGGCGAACATCATCCCCTTTTTCTCGATTTTATGGGGAATTTCAAAAAAACAGGTCACCCGGCCCGGTGCCAGGTTGTAAAACCCTGCAACGATTCCCACCCATCTCGCTTTCTCCGCTCGGTTCATTACAAGCGTTCCAGCGGTTCCCGGATCAACGAACATCTTTTTCACGGCCTGGACGCTGGGATCGAAATTTTCGGCCTTGAGCATCTTGATGATGCCCTCCTTGTATTCTGACAATTCATTGAATTTATTGATATTGTCAAACTGGTAAACCACCACCTGGAGTGCGTGGGAGGACCCGTTAAATTCATTGAGCATGGTATCCGCCTTATACGAGATGTAAACCCCTTTCGGTTTGAATACCCATTCGGGCTCGGGTTTGGGTTTTTTTGATCCGCATGAGACAATGAGTAAACTACTGATCAACAGAACAACCATGTACCTTACGAAAACAGCTTTTCTATATTTAATTTCCATCATTCCGATCCCGATTGTTAGACTTGAATAATGTTACAACATTGCCGTCAAAATCAAAAAAGCCTTTGTATGATTGGTTTATTACACAAACAAGGGTTTGTCAATGATGTTGGCAATGTATTTTTTCCGGGGTCGGTCTGACAAGATAATACACCAGCCTGGCCTGCAAAAAGGTGTTGTCCACCCATGCGACGAAGGCCCGGTAATGGGATTCCGGCACCAGCAGGGACAGGGCGAAATTGTGCAGCAGCCGTTCGGCTGCCCCTTCCCAGGGAGCATCATCTTCTCTGACCTGGATCAGTCCACCGGCAAAGGGCAGGGCGTTTTCATCCATGTCAAGATGGCGGCACAATGTCTGCCGGACCTGCATCCCCATCATCCCCCAGTTTTTCCTGGTATTCTCTCAGCCGCTCCTCCAGTTCACTGAGCCACTGGGCATCCACGAACGCCTTGAGGATGCGGATCACCTCGATTTTGTCCTTTTCGCCCTTGAGCCGCCGGATAAACCCTAAGTCTGCGATTTTGTTCAGGTGGGTGTTGATCCGGTCCATCATCCGGGCTTCGTTGCCCGATGCCGGCAGAAATACCCGGACCATGTCCGTGATCTCCTCCACGGACAGGATCAGGCGGGGATCTTCGCCGGCTGCATCCTGTTCCGCCATTTTTTTGCGTAAGAGCGCGATGATCAGGCTCACCGGATAGGACAGCTGCCGCCTTCCCACCAGCCGGGGCAGGGGGTCTTCCCCTTGTTCCGGTTCCCGGGTGGCCAGCCAGGCATACCCTTCGGCCGTGTCCAGCATCAGTTCCAGGCCCATGACCCGGACGTAGTCCCGGACGGCCATCTGTCCCTCCTCCAGAAGGTGCCACAGGGCCGGATCGTTTTCTTTGAACACCACGCCCTTCATCAATGCCACCAAAGGGCGGGAAATATCAGATGGATAAGGTTGTGTTGCATCCATAGAAATTTTCTTCTTTTCTTGTCAAGTCCCGGGGTCAGGGAATCAAGACCCGATGACCTCAATGGGAAACAGTCGGACTGCTTTGTCGGCCACTGCAGATGCATGGGGCAATTTGCCGATACGAAATTTTGTGGTAATTTCCCAGACAGAAGCGGCACTGACAAAAATAGCATGGTGGATATTTTCAATCTGTTTTCTGATTCTGTCCGGCAATCGTTTGTCATCGAAAAGCCACCATAAAAAGATGTGGGTGTCAATAATCATTGCCGTCTAATTCCCATTTTTTAAGTTCATCTTCCGGCAGCGGTTCAAAGAACGCATCCGTCAACGCCCCTTTGGCAATACCCGGGGTTCTTTTTGTGATCTTTTTCAACGGCACCAGCTTTGCGTAAGGTTTGCCGGACTTTGAGATGATAATCTCTTCTCCGGACTGAACCCTGAGCAGCAATTTTGAAAAATGGGTTTTTGCATAATGGATATTGACCGTTTCCATGGATCATCTCCCGCATATTATAGTCTTATTTTCTTAGTCTGTTTTCAATCTATGATTTTCAATACCGTCAGTCAAGGGAGATATTCTGATTTTCATGGGCCTTATCTGCTGAAAATCACGGCGTTGAAGAAGGCCTGACGGCGGATGCCGCCGGCATCGGTCCACACGGCCCGGTGGGTCAAAGAGTCGTCAAACCAGGCGTTGTCATCCTCGGCCGCAAGGGCCAGGTAGGTCACCAGTTCGGCCAGGCCTTTTTCCAGGGGATGGTCGGAAAGGATCTGTGCCAGGGTGACCTGGTCTCGGGTCTGCAGGGCGGTGCGGATATGATGTTTGAGTTTCAGACGGTCCACGAACACGATGTCATGCAGCATGTCTGCGGGGATGTCAGACCCGTCCCCCAGGGAAACCGTGTCCGTGATCCTGGGTTTGACCGGGATTTTGTAGAGGGGCCGTTCCATGGGCAGGTGTATGTCCGGAGATGCCTCAGCCATGGTCATGATACTGCCCTGGGGCATCTGATCCCTGAGCCGGACCGCCCGGGTCTCGATCTGCTGGATCACCTGCATGATGCGCTTGTTTTCCAGAAACGCCTGGTCATCCAGATACTGCCGCAGCTGCCCGGACAGTTTGGCCACGGTGCGCTGGGTATGTTCGCCGGCGGTCAGCCAGTCATAATGCACCCGCTTGAGCCGCCGGTCCGGGGACAGTTCCTTGACCGCTGCCAGGTCAAACACCTTTTCCAGCATCCCGGTGAGCTCCTCCTGCCGGGCCGGAGACATGAGCAGGTCCCAGAACGCGGTAAAACTCTTCCCCTGGTCGGATTCGGCGATCATGTCCCGCTCCCCGAAAAAATCTGCCAGCAGTTGCGCCTTGCTGCCCTCCCACAGGGTGATCTGTTCCCGGATCTTCCGATCCAGACGCCTGAAATTGTACTCCACCTCCCGGAAATCCCCCAGCAGTTCCCGGGCGGTCTGGCTCACCTGCAAAAACCGGTCCCGGACAGCCGTGTCATCCAGCATATCCACACGGCCCGCCTTTACCCGGGCCAGCTCGTTTTCAATGGCAGCCTTTCTTTTTTCCAGCTCCTGGATCCGCACCTGCACATCTTTTTCCGTGCCTTCCACCATCTGGCGCAGCAGGTCAAAAATGGTCATCAGGCGCGATTCCGTGCCCACAAAGGGGCGCTGGACAAGGCTTTCCAGCCAGGACAGGGCTTTTTCCGCCGCCGGCATCAGATCATAATGCACCTCATCGGATCCCCGGGGATAAAATTTGCGCAGCCACCCCTTGTCCTCGCCGGCCCAGTCATCCAGATAGGCCCGGGCCGACCGGGGAAAGGCATCTTCGCCCTGGGTTTCCCGCAGGGTGAACAGCAGATCCTCCAGGGCCGAGGCCAGGTCTGCCCGGCTGAGCCGCCGCTGGTTGGGCACAATAAAGGTGTGGTGTAAAAATGCGGCAATGAGCGGGCTGTGATCCGCCACCAGCAGCTTCCAGGCCGGATGGGTCTTTCGTAAGGCCTGCAGTGTGCCATAGTCGACATCCATGGGATCAGGTGACCAGATCGATGATTTTTTTCGAGGTATATTCCCCCACATCCGCCAGCCCGTCCATGGGCATGAACCGGTCTGCGTTGCTGGAATACAGGCAGGTGACTGCGGCCGGGAAATCCTCGTCCGCTTCGTATAAAATGTAACACAGGGCGATTTTGGGCAGCGGATACACCACAAAGGCAATATCCCCCGGCGTGTCCGCAGGCGGATTTTCTCCCTGCAGGGCGGAGGAAATCTTTTCCAGGCGGTTTTTGACTGACATCACATGGGGCACCAGCACCTGTTCGGTGTGGGTGACAAAGGCTCCGGCATAGGGCATGCTGTCGTCAAATTCCTTGAACGCCCGGAAAGGGGCCGGCACACAGATGTCAGTGCCGGCATGCAAAGCATACAGGGAGATCAGAATTCCCAGGATGGAAGAAGCGGTTTCCGTTCCCAGGGTGATGCGGTCAGGCCCAAGGGTACAGGGCTGCCCAAAGGCATCGAACAGGAAGCGGTTCCCCTCCCTGGTGGCTCCAAGGCGCTGATCCAGATCCGGAGGCAGCGGGTCATACAGCTTTTTCAGATTGTCTTGAACGATTTTTTCGTAATTGTCGGTCATAGCGTAGTTTCCCTGTGATTGTGTTTTCATTGGCTGATTTTTCAATTGTTATGGTTATAAATATTTTTGAAGTCAAATTCAATGATATTGTAATCAAAGAAATTGTTTACAAAAACAGGTTTGGTGCTTATTCTTTTTTTTACGTGACACATCACGGCTTCAACGAACTCTGTAAAGGGAGGTGCCCCATGGTAAACACACAAGATATTGAACTGCATCTGGATGAGGAGGGCTATCTCAAGGATTTTACATCCTGGACCGAAGAAATCGCCTGCGCTCTGGCGGAAAAAGAAGGCGTGGATGATGAATGCCCATTGAGCACCGAGCGGATGGAAATTATTAAATTCATGCGCAATTATTATGAAAAATTTGAGGCATTTCCCATTCTCCGGGCCGTGTGCAGGAATGTGGGCCAGACAAAAGACTGCAACTACCAGCAGTTTCCCGACCCGGTAAAGGCCTGGAAAATCGCCGGGCTTCCCAAGCCCACGCCCGAGGTGTTTGCCAAGATCCGGACCACGGGATAAGCAGCGGTATTTTCAAAGCGAACATGAAACAGATATGGATTATCGGCGGCGGCAGGTTCGGTCTTCGGGCGGCCCGGTATTTTTTGGGTCAGACAGAGTCAAACCTTGAAGTGACCCTGGTGGACCGGGACAGGCAAAGTCTTGAAAAAGCGAAATCGCTGGGATGCGCCACCGTGGCCGGAGACGGGGTCGATTTTCTGTTCAAAGAAATGATCCGGACCCTGAAACCGGACTGGGTGGTGCCGGCCGTGCCGGTTCATCTGGCCTGGGAATGGTGCCGTCTCACACTGGGAACCGATCGCCTGGTATCCTGTCCTCTGCCCGATGATATCGACGGTTGCCTGCCTCATCCCATGCGGGGAACAGACAACCAGATCTATGTGAGTCATGCGGATTTCCTGTGTCCTCCCAATTGTCCTGAGCCGGATGACCGGTGCACGGTAACAGGACAACCCAGAAAACCCGATATGTTCCGGCAGATAGCTGAACTGAATGTTCCGGAAGTGATGCCGTTTGTCATTCAAAGCCGCCAGCTCGGGCCGGGGGTGGGGGGATATTCACCGGCCGATTTGTATGCGCTGGCGGACCGGATTTCCCGGCACACCGGCCGATGTCTGGTGGCCACGGCCTGCCGGTGCCACGGGGTGATATCCGGCGGGAGTGTCAAATAAAAGTTCTGTCCGGTCGGGCAGGACACATCGTGTGAACCCATCACGTAATATCCGTTGATCGCCGAGAGTTGAAAATAGATATTGACAAAAATA
>JAABUD010000275.1 GCA_011389555.1 Desulfotignum sp.
GGAATGGGAACCAGGACCAGGCCCGGCTATCTCCACATGACAGCAACACAGATCCTGGCCATGCCTGCCGGTTTCATCTGGAAAATGCGGGCGCGCCGCGGTTTGATGACGCTCTCCGGGTCTGACAGCGAATGCTGGACACGTTTCTGGCTGATGGGACTGCTGCCCGTGGCACGCATGGGCGGGAACCCGGATCATACACGGTCGGCTTTTGGACGTTATGTGGCCGAAGCTGTGTTCTGGACACCGGCTGCAACCGTTCGGCGGGTATCTCTCCGAATTCCAGTCATTCGACGGATTCCGCCTGCCCACGCACGTAGAAGCGGGGAACCACTTTGGCATGGATCAATATTTTCCTTTTTTTGTGGCGGACGTGACAGAGGTGATTTTCAAATGAGAACAGCCATTTCGATGCTATGCGCCGCCATGCTCGCAGCCTGTGCCGTCCACCATCCCCCTGCGGATCACACCACACAGTTTCAGGCTGAGACCGACCGTATACGGACATGCAGGGTGGATACCGGGGTACGTATCAAGCCTGCGGCATTATCCCAGGTATGGGGTGACAATTGCATTCCAGATCAACACGGACACAGGGATTATCGACAGTGATGATGATGTGTTGAGGATCATTGAAGAGCGGTTACTGCAGGTATTCATCGAAAAAAAGAAATAACTGGATAGGGCAATGGGGTCATGGATCGAACAAAGCGGTATACCGACTATAACAGCTATCTGAGAGCCCGGTTCGGCGAGCGGGTTCAGAAAATCGCCGTGGATGCCGGACTGACCTGCCCGAACCGGGATGGACATCTGTCGGATAAAGGCTGTATCTATTGTAACGCAAAAGGGTCCGGTACCGGGGCCTTTGCCCGGGGCATGGGTATCAGAGCGCAGATCGAAGCCGGCAAGATCCCCATGATGAAAAAATACAAGGCAAAAAAATTTCTGGCTTATTTTCAGTCTTTTACCAATACCTACACCTCACTTGAAAACATGCGCAGGATGTATGATGCTGCATTTTCCTGCGAGGGGGTGGTGGGTATGGCCGTGGGCACCCGGCCGGACTGCATCGACAGACAAAAGCTGGACCTGATCGAATCTTATGCCCGAAAGTACCTGGTGTGGCTGGAATACGGGCTTCAGTCGGTTCACGACACCACCTTGGCGTTCATCAACCGGGGCCACGGTCTGAAGGAGTTTCAACGCGCCGTGGCAATGACCCGGGGGCGGGGGATACAGATCTGTGCCCATGTGATTCTGGGGCTGCCCGGAGAAACCCGGGAAATGATGCTGGATACGGCCCGATACCTGGCTGAGTCCGGTATCCAGGGGGTCAAGATTCACCTGCTGTATGTGATTCGGGACACGCCCCTGGATCAGCTGTTTCTGGCCGGAAAATACCGGCCCATGGAACAGTCGGACTATGTGGAAACGGTGTGTGATTTTCTGGAACATTTGCCCGAACATATGGTAATTCAACGGATTACCGGTGATCCCCATGGCAGTGAACTGCGGGCCCCGGCCTGGGCCGGGCGGTACCGGGAGACCTTTAACCGGATCCAGCAGGCGTTGCTGACACGAAACTCTTTTCAGGGAAAAAAATATCGGCGGAAAAATCAGTGTGGCTGAACAAAGGTATGAAAATCACGGGAGGCAAATTCCGAAAATCCGGCCGGAATTTTCCGGAT
This sequence comes from Desulfotignum sp., assembly GCA_011389555.1. Taxonomy (GTDB): domain Bacteria; phylum Desulfobacterota; class Desulfobacteria; order Desulfobacterales; family Desulfobacteraceae; genus Desulfotignum. Next base: position 1,692 of record JAABUD010000275.1, read on the forward strand.
GATCAGGCATTCCACATTTTCCAGGCGGTTCACCAGGGCCAGGCTGTCCGCGGGATCCATCACCATCAGGGCCGTGGCCAGGGCATCGGCAAACGTGCAGGTGTCTGCGATGACCGAGGCGCTGATCACCTGGTTGGCCACGGGAGAGCCGGTTTTGGGATCGATGATGTGGGAGTAGATCTTTCCCCGCACTTCAAAAAAATTGCGGTAATCCCCGCTGGTGGCAATGGCCCGGTTTTCAAGATTGACAACCTTGTAAAGGCCGGCATCGGATCCGGTTTTCAACGGATGGGTGATGCCCACGGACCAGGGATTTTTATGGCGGTTGACCCCGGACCCGTACAGTTCCCCGCCGATCTCCACCAGAAAATTGTCAATACCGGATTCGATCAACACCCGGGCAACGGCATCCACCCCGTATCCTTTGGCAATGGACCCCAGGTCCAGGGTGATGCCCGGTGTTGTTTTTTTCAGATGGGTGTTTTCAACCGTCAGGTGATCAAATCCCGTCAACGCCAGCGCCTCGGCGATGGCGGCCGGGTCCGGCAGCGTGTCGGTGGGCTGCCGGGTGCCGAATCCCCACAGGTCCACCAGGGGTTTGACCGTGCCGTCCCAGGCCCCGCCCGTGAGGGTGTACACGGTCCGGGCCGTGGCCATGACCCGGGCGAAGTCATGGGACATCCGGAACGGTTGGCCGGGTTCTGTCCGGTTGAACCGGGACAGGTCACTGTCCGGATCATACATGGACAAACCCGTATTGACCTGAGCCAGCCGGGTATCGATTTTTTTCTGCCACAGGTCCATGGACTGTTTCCGGGGTGAGATCAGCTTGACCGTGTAAAATGTGCCCATGGTCCGGCCCTGGACGGTGTATTCCCGTGCCCCGGCAGTGTGGGGGGGCCACACAAGCATAAGGCAGATCAGGCTCAGGACGGTACTCAAAGATAATGGTTTCATGGCAAAAATGATCATAGCTCAGTATCCGGGTTTCCTCAAGGGGTGAATTGTTTGACAGGTTACATTTGTTGTCCGTGCAGTGATTGTTTCGTGACTTGGAGGCAGGGCTGTGGTAAATGATCTATTCCAAACCCTGAAAACCCATTGAATATGACAAGGACTCCCATGGCTGCCGGTTTCAAAACCCCGTTTGACATCCCCGATATCCGATGGTTCATCGCGTTCCGGGTGTTTTTCAATTCCCGGTTCTACTATCCGGTGTTCACCATTCTGTTTCTGGATTTCGGTCTGACCGTGGCCCAGTTTTCGGTTCTCAACGCGGTCTGGGCCGCCACCATCGTGCTGGCGGAGGTGCCGTCCGGCGCCGTGGCGGATATTATCGGCAGAAAGCGGCTGCTGAACTTTGCCGCCGGAGTGATGATTGTCGAAATCGGTATCATCAGCTTCATGCCCCGGATCGATCCGCTGCTGATTTTTTCCGTGTTTCTGGTGAACCGGGTCCTCAGCGGCCTGGCCGAGGCAGCCGCCAGCGGTGCGGACGAGGCCCTGGCCTATGACAGCCTTCAGCAGGCAGGCATGGCCGACCAGTGGGGCCGGGTCCTGGAGGTGCTGATGCGGTACCAGGCCATCGGGTTCGTGATCGCCATGACCACCGGGGCCGCGGTGTATGATCCCCATCTCATGGGGCGCGTGGCGGATCTGATGGGGCTGGGGGGGGTGCTGACCCAGGAGGTGACCATGCGGTTCCCGCTGTACCTGACCTTTGTCCTGGCCCTGCTGGCGTTTGTCAGCACCCTGAAAATGACGGAACCGGAACAGGGAGAGGCAGCGTCTTCGGACCGGTCCGTGAAACAGACCCTGGTCGTGACCCTGAACGCCGGGGTGTGGATTGTGAAAACCCGGTTTGTTCTCTGGGTGATGCTGTTCGGCATGCTGCTGGACGGCACCATCCGCATGGTCATCACCCTGTCCAGCCAGTATTACCGGATGATCGCCATTCCGGAATCCATTTTCGGGATCATGGGGTCCGTGGTGGCCCTGCTGGGGGTGGTGGTGCCGAAATTCGCCCGGCAGATCGCGGAGAACCGTTCACCCCGGGCGGCCCTGGCAGTGACAGCCGGTCTGGCGGTCACCGGACTGGTTGCCATGAACGGATTCTGGCCCTGGGTGGGCATTGTGCCGGCTCTGGTGACGTTTGCCGCCATGAATTTTACCGGGTTTTTTGTCAGCTTCTATGTCAACCGGGAAACCGATTCCCTGCAGCGGGCCACGGTACTGAGCTTCAAAGGCTTGTGCTACAATATTTCCTACGGGTTTCTGGGGGTGGCCTATGCCCTGGTACTGAAACGGGCAAAAACCGGGCTGGAACCCGTGGGAAAAATGTCTTCGGAAATGCTGGAAAACCAGGTGTTTGTGGACACCTTTTTCTGGTTTCCTTTGTTTTTCACAGCCGGGTTCCTGGTGCTTGCGGCGGTCTGTGCCATCCATTACACACGCCGGGGCAGGTCGTCCCATCGTCATTGACAGACCATCGGCGCGGGTGGTATGGTTTCACATCGGTTCAACCCCTTTTTATGTGACGGGAGCACGCCCCATGGAGATCCCCATCGATTTTGACCGCATCACCCGGTTGTTTGAAACCGCCCTGACGGAGGGCCGCCGGTTCCTCTATGAGTATGAAGTGTATCAGCTGCTGGCCTGTTCCGGTGCGGAAACCCCGCCCCAATGCCGGCTTCTGACCCGGGGAACCCGGTACAGTGATGCGGAACTGACGGCGTTTCCCGGTACCCGGAGTGTCCTGAAAATCGTCTCTCCGGCCATTGTACACAAAACCGAGGTGGGCGGGGTGAGAATCGTGGAAAAAGATCCCGGCAGAATCCGGTCCGCGGTTCGGCGCATGTTTTATGAAGTGCCCGAGGATTACGCGGCCCGGATTCCGGAACCGGACATGCCGGATGTTTACCGGGGATTGAAGGGCGATGCCCTGATCACGGCCGTGGCCAGGGATATCAAAGGGGTGCTGCTGGTCCAGTACATGCCCCCGGATTCCCGGGCATTCGGCAATGAACTCATTGTGGGGCTGCGCCACACCCGGGAGTTTGGACCCGTCATCAGTGCGGGCCTGGGCGGCACGGACACGGAGCTGTATGCCAGACGGTTCAGAAAAGGCCAGGCCATTGTGGCCGCGTCCACGGCCATGGAAGACGGCCCCGGTTTTTTTCAGCGGTTCCGCCAGACCCTCTCCTATCGCAAGCTGGCCGGACTGACCCGGGGACAGCGGCGCATCGTCACAGACGAGCAGATCATGGAATGTTTTGAATCTTTTGTGCGGATCGGCAATTTCTATTCCCGGACCCATCGCAACGCCCCGTTTATCATCGATGAACTGGAAATCAACCCCTTTGCGTTCACCGATTATCTCATGGTGCCCCTGGACGGGCTGTGCCGGTTTTCCCTTCCTGAAAAACACCCGGGCACCCGGCCGGTGGCCAAAATCGAGCACCTGCTGCATCCGGTGTCCATCGGCATTGTCGGTGTGTCCGCCACCCGGACCAATTTCGGGCGGATCATTCTCAAGAACATCCTGGCCGAGGGGTTTGACAAAAACCAGGTGGTGGTGTTCAAAAAAGACGTCCAGGAGATTGACGGTGTCCGGTGCCTGAAAGGGTTTGACCATCTGGAAAAAGATCGGATATCTCCGCTGGATCTGTTGATCGTGGCCGTGGGAGCACCCCGGGTACCCGATCTGGTGGAAGAGGTTATCCAGAAGGATCTGGCCCGGTCGGTGATGCTGATTCCCGGGGGCATGGGGGAGACGGAAGACAGCCGGGACCGGGCCCGGCAGGTGGTGGCCCAGATCCATGAGGCCCACACAAAGGAAAACGGCGGCCCGGTGTTTCTGGGCGCCAACTGCATGGGGGTGATCTCCAGACCCGGGCGGTATGATACCTGGTTCATTCCGGAGGAAAAACTGCCCAAGGTCCGGGGAAAAACCTGTCACCGGGCGGCCCTGATCAGCCAGAGCGGGGCGTTCATGCTCCACCGGACCCATCAGAGCCCGTTCCTGTCACCGGCATACATGATTTCCATGGGCAACCAGACCGATCTCACCCTGGGGGATATGGTGGCCTATTTCAAGGATTCGGACCAGGTGGATGTGATGGCCGTGTATGCGGAAGGGTTCAATGACCTGGACGGTCTTGCGTTCTGCCGGGCGGTCAGGCAGGCCGTGTTATCGGGCAAGGACGTGGTGTTTTACAAAGCCGGCCGGACCCCGGAGGGCAAGGCGGCCACGGGCAGTCATACCGCCTCCCTGGCCGGAGACTACATGGTGTGCGAAAGCACCGTGTCCCAGGCCGGGGCCATCGTGGCCCGCAGTTTCACCGAATTCCAGGACCTGATGCTCCTGGCGGAAACGTTGAACCAAAAAGTGATTCAGGGCAACCGCCTGGCCCTTGTCAGCGGTGCCGGATTCGAGGCCGTGGGCATGGCGGATGCGATTCAGTCCGATGATTTTTCCCTGGAACTGGCCCGGTGCAGGGAATCCACCTGGCAGGCCGTGGCACAGGTGCTGGCAGGCAAAGGCCTGTCCGATCTGGTGACCCTGTCCAATCCCCTGGACATCAACCCGGCGGCCGATGATGAAACCCATGCGCGGATCTGCGACATCCTGGCAGCAGATCCGAATGTGGATGCCGTGATCCTGAGCCTGGACCCGATGTCTCCGGCCATGAAAACCCTGGATGTGACGGACGAAACCGGGTTTGATCTGCACCAGGACAACAGTATCCGGCAGCTGATGACAGACCTGATCGCCCGGACCCGGACCCCGGTTGTCACGGTGGTGGACGGGGGGCGGCTGTATGATCCCCTGCGGGATGCCCTGATGGCAAAAAGGGTCCCCGTGTTTCAGGTGTGTGACCAGGCCGTGGCGGCACTGGCCCTGTATATCCAGGGACGGCTGCGGGCCGATACCATCCGGTCCAGTGCCGGGTTGACCGATCTAGACAAAAAGGAGACATGATGGCGGCACGTGCTGAAAAAGACTTCATGGGAGAGATCCAGGTCCCGGAACATGTGTATTGGGGTGCCCATACCCAGCGGTCTTTGGAACATTTCAACATCGGCGAGGAAACCATGCCCCTTCCGGTGATCCGGGCCTTTGGCTACCTGAAGAAAGCGGCGGCACTCGTGAACGGCGGTTTCGGGCTTCTGCCGGATTCAAAAGTTCAGCTCATCGTGCAGGTGTGTGATGAAATCATCAGCGGAGACCTGGACGGCCATTTTCCCTTAAAGGTGTGGCAGACCGGGTCCGGGACCCAGACCCACATGAACGTCAACGAGGTGATTGCCGGCCGGGCCCGGGAACTGTCCGGGCAGAGGCTGCATCCCAATGATGATGTCAACAAGTCCCAGTCCTCCAATGACGCGTTTCCCACGGCCATGCACATGGCGGCATATGATCTGCTGGCCGCGACCACGATTCCGGCCCTGACAGCCCTTCACCGGGAACTGGACCAGAAAAGCCGGGAGTGGAAAGACATTGTCAAAATCGGCCGGACCCATTTCATGGATGCCGTGCCCTTGACCCTGGGCCAGGAATTTTCCGGATATGCGGTCATGCTGGATCAGAGCATTCAAGGAGTGACGGATCGTCTGCCTTTGCTTGCCCGGGTGGCCATAGGGGGGACCGTGCTGGGCACGGGGCTGAATTCCCCGGAAGGGTTTGATGTGAACGTGGCAGAAAAACTGTCTGAGTTCACAGGTTACCCATTCGTTCCGGCCCCCAGTAAGTTTGCGGCCCTGGCGGCCCATGACGATCTGGTGGCCGGCCATGGCGCCCTGAAAACCGTTGCCGTCAGCCTCATGAAGATCGCCAATGACATCCGGATGCTGGGGTCCGGTCCCCGGTGCGGGATCGGCGAGCTTCAACTGCCGGCCAATGAACCGGGATCCTCCATCATGCCGGGCAAAGTGAATCCGACCCAGGCGGAAGCCCTCACCATGGTGTGCGCCCAGGTGATGGGCAATGACGTGACCCTGTCTGTGGCCGGGTCCTCCGGTCATTTCGAGCTCAATGTGTTCAAGCCCGTGATCATTTATAATCTCCTTCAGTCGGCCCGGCTGCTCGGGGATGCGGCGGATTCGTTCATGAAACACTGTGTCCGGGGGCTGGCCCCCAATCTGAAAACGATCCAGGTCCATCTGGAGAACTCCTTGATGCTGGTCACGGCCCTGGCACCGGAATTCGGATATGACAAGGCCGCCGTCATCGCCAACAAAGCCCATGCCGAAGGGATCACCCTGGCGCAGGCTGCCGGTGACCTGGGATATGTGACTCAACAGGAATTCCGGGACCTGGTGGATCCGTCTGCCATGACCCGGCCGTTTAAACCCCAATAGACAGGGAAGGTATTTTTATGATGGAAGATGTCACCGTGTTCAAAAGCTATCCGTTCAAAGCCGGTCAGAAAATACGCATCGAGAATTCCCCCCGGTCCGGAGACTGGGAAGTGATCCACGTGACCGATCACAAGGTGACGCTGCGCTGTCCCCTGTCGGCCAGGGAGTTCACCTGGAACCGGTTCTGTTATCAGGTGGAAGAGACCCGACGGCCCTGGCCGGATACGGAGAAGGACTGATATCATGCCCCCCCCCATGGAAGTGATCCTGCTCATGGCCATGACCCTGGACGGGAAAATCGCCAGAACCCATGCCGAGCTGGTCGACTGGACCGGAAAAAAAGACAAGCAGTATTTTGTGAAGGTGACCCGGAACGCCGGGGTGGTGATCATGGGATCCAAAACATTTGACACCATCAGACATCCTCTGCCGGGAAGAAAAAACATTGTCATGACAAGGGACACCACCCGGCAAAGTGATGACCCGTCTCTGGTGTTCACCGACCAGACACCGGCACAGATACTGGCGGACCTCAGACAGCAGGGGTTTGACCGGGCCGCCCTGATCGGCGGATCGGTCATTAACTCCCTGTTTGCCAACCAGGGTCTCATTACCCAGATTCATCTGACCCTGGTGCCCAAAGTGTTCGGACAGGGGGTGTCTCTGTTCAATACCCCCCTGGACCTGGCGTTTGAATATGACACGTGCAAAGAAATCGACAAAGGGCATCTGCTGCTCATTTACAAGGCAAAATCCTCATGACAAAAAAAGAAAAGAAAAAAAATCTGTTGAAGCGCTTGATGGAATGGATTATTCAGGGCAATGAAAAAGCGGCCCGGGAAGGGAACTTCTGCCCGTCCTGAGCCAGGAAGAATGACCGGCCGGGTGCCGGGTTGAAAAAATAAGTTGACTGCAAAGGAGTGGCATGCACCCCCAGGTGGAAAATCTGTTACAGAAAATCTCGTATATTGAAACGGATATGGAACTGCACAAACAGATCCTTTTTTCCATTCCATCGGATCAGACAGATGACATGGAACAGGTGATGCAGACCATCGCAACACAAAAACAGCAGGTCCAGGATCTGCGCGAGGAGATCAAACGTCTGGATCCATCCGCGCATGACCGGATCATTGCCATTGAAAAAGGAACCGAAACCTTTAAGGCCATGGCCCAGGACAGGCAGTTCGACCGGGTGGATACTCCGGATACGTCCGGTGCCTGCACAATCACCCTCACCGATGGTACGGATCTGGACTGCCTGGTGGCGGCCCGGGAAAAAACGGGTGACTGGATGATTCTGACCCGGGACGGAGAAGTGAAACAATTTCCCCGGGCACTGGTAAACCAAGGAGAGACGTCATGAAAACACAGTTCTGCAAGTACACGATCAATTTCAGGGCGGTGATGCCAGTCATCATCTTCCTGGCCGTGTCCGGATGGGGGACCATTGCCCTGTCCGGACCGTCCCGGACATTTGACCTGGACCGGTTCATCGACCCGGACACCTGCTCTGGATGTCATTATGAGATTTACGAGCAATGGTCCAATTCCATGCACAACCTGTCCCACAAGGATCCGGTATATAACCGGGTGGCCAACTTTCTGCGCCAGGGGCTTACGGACCAGGGCGAGATCGACGAGGCTGAATCCTGTGTGAAATGCCATACCCCGGTGGGCGTGATCACGGGATTTCCGGAAAAACTGTCCGATGACCTGTCAAAGACCCCGGATATCGCCACCCGGGGCATTCAGTGTGATTACTGCCATTCCGTGGTGGATGTCGAGAAAATGTACAACAACGGGCTGGTGCTGGAGCCTGGATATGGTGAGGACGATCCCGGCATCAAACACGGGCCGTTTGACGATGCCGAACCTGACTTTCACGATGCCGCCTATTCCGCCCTTCATGACAGTGCCGAATTCTGCGGCACCTGCCATGATGTCAAACATGTGACCTTTGGCACGGATCTGGAAACCACCTACACGGAATGGAAAAACAGTCCCTTTAATTCCGATGATCCAGAAGAACGCATCACCTGCCAGGGGTGTCACATGTACCAGCGGCCCGGCGTGCCCGCCACGGCCAGCACAAAACGGCCTGAAAATCCGGGTCCTGCCGCAGATTACAGCAAGGAAAGGCCCCATATTTTCACCCATTATTTTGTGGGGGCCAATTCCGGTGTGCCGGCCTCTTTTGGTGATTCTCAAAAAGCGGCCATGGCGGAGGCCCGCCTCCAGCATGCGGCGGAGCTGGATCTGGACCTGTCGAACCTGGACAAAAAGCAGCTGGGGATCATTGTTTCCAACACCGGTGCCGGTCATTCCCTGCCCACGGGTCTGGCAGACATGCGCCAGATGTGGCTGGAAGTCATTGTTCAGGATAAGGACGGGAACCGGATTTTTGAAACCGGCATCCTGGACGAAAAAAAGGAGCTGCCCGGGAATACATTGATTTACAGAACCGTGTTCGGGGACGGCAAGGGCAATCCGGTCCTCAATCTGGCCAAGGCCAGAGAGGTGCTTCATGACAACCGGATTCCGGCAAAAGGCCAGGCAAAAGAGGTGATTACCCTGGACCGGATCCTGGAAAAGGAGTCAACCATCCAGGTGCGGCTGTTGTACCGCAGCATGCCCCAGAAAGTCCTGAACCTGCTTCCGGGTGAGCCTTTGGGACCGCTGCCCGTGGTGGAGATGGCAAGGGTGTCCCATACGCTGTAACATACTGGACAAACGGTTGCTGTACTGGCGTTACGTTCAGACCCGTTGATGCCGGTTCGGTATTCTCCACAAGCCGCATGAAACACAAAGAAAAGGAGCATCCAATGACCAACAATGTGGTAATTGCACTGTCGTGTGGAACCAACGACACCAATCGGGCCACCCGGGCCATTCACCTGGCCACCATCGCCCACAAGGAAGGGAAAAATACGACCCTGTTTTTACTGGACGAAGGGGTGTATCTGGCCAAAGAAGGGATCATCACCCATGTGAGGGCCGCCACCGGGGATGTGGCGGATGACCTTCTGGCCTATCTTCAGGCCCATGAAGTACCGATTCTCGTGTGCACCCCCTGTGCCGGTGCCCGCCAGATCAAGGAGGCGGATCTTATCGAAGGGGCCCGCATGGCATCGGCGGCGGAATTCATCAATATGTCCTGTGATGCCGCAGTGATCAGTCTGTAAATCCATGACCCGTTTGCCAATGGATGACTTGAGAAAAGGAATTTCGTGGGCGCCGCGGACATTTTTCTGATCGCCCTGGGCCTGGGCATGGATGCGGCTGCCGTGAGTCTGGCCGCCTCGGCCGCCGGATATGCCGGCAATGCCAGGGCCGTGTTCCGGCTGTCTTTTCATTTCGGGCTGTTTCAGTTTCTGTTTCCGGTGCTGGGGTGGTTTCTGGGGCTGGGACTGCTGGTGTTCATCCAGGCGGTCAGTCACTGGGTGGCGTTTCTCCTGCTCATGGTGGTGGGCGGCCGCATGGTGATATCCGGGATGGATCCTTCTGCGGAATCCCATGGCAAAGATCCGTCCCGGGGCATGACCATGGTGATGCTGAGCATTGCCGTGAGCATCGATGCCCTGGCCGTGGGCCTGAGTTTTGCCATGCTGGGGGTGACGATCTGGTATCCGGGTATTGTCATTGGTGTGGTCACTTCGGGCATGTCGTTGCTGGCCATCCGTATCGGGCGGCATCTTGGGGCGATGCTGGGCAAGCGCATGGAGATCGTGGGGGGGCTGGTGCTCATCGGTATCGGTTTTCGGATCCTGCTGGTGCAGCTTCTTGCGTGACACAGGTTGTTTTTCACTGGTTCCGGTTGGGCCAAAGACCCGTGCCGGGCGGCACCTGTGAGCCTCACCCTCTGCCGTGGTTGACCAAATTATTAATTTTACCAAAACTGGTATTATTAATAATTTGAGCAATTCTGCCCTGGGTCATCTGTTGCAATGTCTCTTTCAATGCGCTTTTTATCGTTTGGGCTTGACCGGTCGCCATGGCGGGTATTGCATTGGCCAGCTACCAGGGCACGACAGATGTTTCCCGGCTGTTTGACCGGCTGCGGTTTTATCTGGGAACATTGGCGGAGTCATACGACCGGATCTGACCGCCACCGCTATCAAACCCCTGGAATAATTATCAGCACTTTCGCTCCAGCCATAAAGATCGAGGCAGTTGCTACAGCCAAGTACACATTGACACAGCAGTTGTTACAACAACAACCTGAGAAAAATTTCCTTTTTCTGTCTGGACTTTCATGGAAGATTGTGAAATGTAATGGTAATGATTTTTGCAATACCTTGAGTATTCAAAACCTGATATGGTCGTCTTCTACAGGTAGGATATTATCTCAATACATGAGAATTCATGGCCCTGAAAAAATAATGGATACCATTCAAATCATGAGGTCTATACAGTGAAAGACCTGGACAGTGGAAGTGAAAAGGATGGACTATGCTTTTCTGAGGCCCAATAAAATTATGATACCAATAAAATCAGAAACTTGATAATATTCTTTATGTTCGGATAATGCATATGGATAATTGACAGGACAGTGGGTGAAATGATGCCGGAAATTACAAGATTTTATGGAATTATTATCAAGCTTTTCTTTGGAGACCTCCCTCCAAGGGCAAGGAAGCTGGTTGTGGAATGGGCTGAAAAATACCAGGCTGAATTACAAACCATTTGGAAAACACAGGAATTTAAAAAACTGCCCCCTCTGGAGTAACGCAAAAGATGCAGATACCAAAAATATTAAATGTTGCCGCGTCAGATCATAAACTGCTCACCATCATTTTCACAAATGGCGAAAAAAAAATATATGATGTCAGTAGACTATGGGATAATGAAATGTTTGCGCCATTGAAAAACCCTTCTTTTTTTAAAAATGTCAAAATTGAAAAAGGAGGCTACGCTGTTTATTGGAATGATAATATTGATATAAGTGAATATGAACTTTGGAAAAACGGAGAGAATTCCCAGTAGCTCACACTCAACATAAATTATCCAAAACGAAAATATTCACAGCCATGAAAAATCATGGATACCCAGGCAAAGCATGAGGTTTATACACTGAAAGACCTGGGCAGTAGAAATAAAAATGAAAGTATCGGGAAAACTCAAGGGAACCCTTGTCGGTCAGTGCGGCGGTCCATTCGGGAAACCAGGCCCTGGGCGCCTTACTGGACAAAATACTTCAGAACATTTCTGTCGAAAACAAAGAAAAAGTAGTGGACCGGTGTATATCCATCAGCCTGGAAGAAAAGGTGGATTATACCTAAATCCAGGCAGCACAGGGCTCACAAATCTCTAATTTGATATTCGCAGCGGGTTCTGGTACATAATACAAATAACCCGTTCAGGTTATAAGGAGGCCACCATCCATGAAAAGCAATACCCCCATCGTCATCCTGGCTGTCTTACTGGCAGGATTCATTATTGCCGCCGGTATGCTGGCGTTTAAGCTGAACAGCACACAAACTGCCCTGGAAGCCAGCCGGCAGCGTACCGACCGATTACGCAGCGATATCTCCGATCTCAACACCCAGGCAGCCAGATTGTCTACAGAAGAGAGTAAGGTCCGCCAATGCACCAATGAACTGGAAGCGGTAAAAAAAGATTTAGCCCAGGCAAAGAGCGAATTGACCCGAAAAGAACAAACCTGGCGTGAAACCCAGCAAAACAACAAAGCGTCATTTGCGGCGGAAAAACAGGCATTGTCCCAGCAGTTAAAAGCAGTTCGGGAAAACAGGCAATCCAGTGAAAACCGGATCCGGGAACTACAGCAGCAACTGGCAGAGATGCAGTCCCGGCTTGTTGATGCCAGGAAAAAAACCAGTCAGGTTGAAAATCAGGTAACTGCCTGTGAACAGCAGATCGCCACGTTGGAACAAGCGAAAGCTGCCATGGAAGACGTAACTGCACAAGCACAGGAAAACTCCGCTGCCAGGGCACAGGAACTCAAGCAATTGACCGATCAGATCGGCAGATTAAAAGCTCTGGTTGAAAACAAAAACAATGAAATGGAAAAGATTTCCACCAGAAGCCAGGCCGCAGCTGAGATGATGCAGGAGAAGATCACCGCTCTGGAAAGCCGGAACAGTACACTGAAGGTACAAAATGATACGTCTGAAAGACAGATTGCAGCGCTGAATGCGCAGATCTCCGACCTGGAATCGCTCCAGGCGGATCTGAAGCAGTCACAAACGGATCTTCAGGCAGCCAATGAAACGGTTGCCCGGCTCAGGGCTGAACTTCATGCGGCGGTGACACAAATTAACCGTCTGAAAAATGAAATAGTCGAACTAAGCGGAAAACTGGCGGCGGCTGAAACTGCGCTGGCAGAAAAAGCATACACGGTGAAAATTCTGAATGAGGCGCTGGAAGATACCGGCGAGCAGATAGGTATCTATAAGGACCGGCTGGAAACCATCTCCGGGACAAAATCCCGGATTGAAGCAGAATTCCAGAGATTTAAAAAAACCCACAACTCCCTGGTCACCGATCTGGAAAAACAGATCACCGATAAGGAAATCACCGTGGACCGTCTGCAGGAACGGATCACCATCACCTTTATTGACCAGATTCTTTTCAGTTCCGGGCGTGCCTCGCTGAACCGCAAAGGAAAGGAACTCCTGGACAAGGTCGGGCGCATTTTAAAGAAAGAGGCCCAGGATCGGGAAATCATGGTGGTGGGTCATACGGACAATCTTCCCATCCACAAAGACTTCCGGGATAAATATACTACCAACTGGGAACTTTCAGCGCATCGTGCTGCTTCGGTGGTCCGCTACCTCCAGTACAAAACAGGAGTTGATCCAGCCAGTCTGAGTGCTGTGGGCCGTGGTTTTTACGAACCTGTGGCCGGAAACGATACCCCGGAAGGCCGGGCCCAAAACCGGCGTGTGGAAATCATCATCGCTCCAAAACTTAATACGTCCGAAACAATATAAAATGGTCGGCAAGGCAGGTCAAAACCGATGACCTGATCATCAGATGTGATTTTCAACCCGGTTTTTCACACCGACAGCCTGTGCCACCGGAGCAGGTGGACCGCAGCCATGCCGGCGATAAACCCGGCCGCGAGGTTTGATGCCAGGGTGATGCCCAGGATCAGAGCGGCAGACACAGCACCGTTAATCAGGGCGGACCCGGCGGTGGGGGCCCCGAACCGATAGTGGGCGGCCAGCAGCCCGCCGGCCACCACCATCAATCCTGCCGGAAACCTGCGGCAGTCCAGAAACAAAAGGGTGAGAACAGTACCGATACCCCCGATGACCAGGCTGATGGGCAGAGGTCTCAGGGCCTGGACCGCCAGGTGGAGTTCCACTGCATCCTGCATGGCCTGAAATTTGGATGTGCCCATCATGAACCGGATGCCCACGGACATGAGCAGGACTCTGGTGGACAGCTGCACCTCCCCCGGATCAACGGTTTGGGGGTTATTTTTGCGATCAGATCGATGACACCGGTGAGCCCCATGATCAGTAGCCCGGTCCCCTAATATTAGGATAGGAAGACGCTGTTTTTCAAGAAAAGCATAAAATCCTAAGGCTGTATTAAAGGCTCTTCATATTTGATAAAATTACCTGATCTGATATGCGAAGTGCATGGGCTGAAGGTTTGGGTCCTTTGAAGATTGATGGTGGATGGGATTACCCAATCATCTTTAAATTATTGAAGTCTATTTCATAAAGATGTTCTTTTCACCTATTTTGAATTCAACTCTTTAATATATAAAAATTATAGCAACAACTTTTCTTGAAGCATTCCCTCTGTTCTGGTATTCCTATAAGCAATTCAATACAAATATACAAAAAACGGAGGTGACAATGCCTGCAATAATAAGTGTTCTTCTTCTTTTAAGTGGCCTGATCGGTATATTCATTGGTCAAAGGATGGTCAAGAACCGTTATGACTTTTTCTTTCGACAGGTTCAGCCAGAAGACATTGTGGCTTTTAGAACTGTTTTTGTTTATGTGGGTGATGGCTCCTACCACAAAAAGACTGTCTCGAATATTTTGACCTTCGGTAATGATTGGAAAGCATTTGAAACTGATGATGGGTGTCAATATGTCCTGGGAGAATGCTTTGTAAAAGAAGACAGTCAAAGATCTTCGATTAGCAAGGAAACAAAAGGAAAATGGGTCAGCAGGGAAGAATTGAATCAATACAAAAAAACTTTTGGAAACCCAATCAAACAATTGGAACATAACACTAAGAAAGAATAAGAGGGAAAATAATGAGGTGATATCATTCGTCGCAGGCTTTTCGATTTTTTTCTGACACTATGTGCTCTTGTCTTTCTGCTGGGGCTTTCCTCCAGTTGTGCTCGGCATGAGGTGCGAATGATGGAGACCACCGCTTATTGCGGCTGTAAAAAGTGTTGTGAATGGCATCGAGGCAGTTGGGCCTTATTGAAACTCAATTTTTGGGATCGCTATATTACCAAGGGCAAGAATAAAGGCAAGGAATATACCGGTAAGACAGCCAGCGGAAAGGACCCGCAGGAGAGCTATGATGGTCTCTTGTCGGTGGATACCGTCACCCATCCCTGGAAGATTCCCCACCGTGTGGCGCTACCCTGGCTCTGGTTACCCGAAGATGGAACTATTGCCGCCGATACCAGATATTATCCTTTTGGCACCCGCATGAAGATTCCCGGATATGGATGGGGGGTAGTAAATGATCGCGGTGGTGCCATCAAA
>JAABUD010000276.1 GCA_011389555.1 Desulfotignum sp.
TCCACCGCTTGTGCGGGCCCCCGTCAATTCCTTTGAGTTTTAGTCTTGCGACCGTACTTCCCCGGCGGTTCACTTAATGCGTTGGCTGCGGCACAGCAAGTTTTAATACCCGCTACACCTAGTGAACATCGTTTACTGCGTGGACTACCAGGGTATCTAATCCTGTTCGCTACCCACGCCTTCGCGCCTCAGCGTCAGTATCGGTCCAGAAAGCTGCCTTCGCCATCGGTGTTCCTCCTGATATCTACGAATTTCACCTCTACACCAGGAATTCCGCTTTCCTCTCCCGTACTCAAGTCTTGCTGTTTCAAATGCACTTCCAGGGTTGAGCCCCGGGCTTTCACATCTGACCGACAAGACCGCCTACGCGCCCTTTACGCCCAATAATTCCGAATAACGCTTGCGCCCCCCGTGTTACCGCGGCTGCTGGCACGGAGTTAGCCGGCGCTTCCTCCACTGGTACCGTCAATACATGTCACTGTTAATGCTATGCAACTTCTTCCCAGTTGACAGAGCTTTACGACCCAAGGGCCTTCTTCACTCACGCGGCGTTGCTGCGTCAGGGTTTCCCCCATTGCGCAAAATTCCTCACTGCTGCCTCCCGTAGGAGTCTGGACCGTGTTCCAGTTCCAGTGTGACTGATCATCCTCTCAGACCAGCTAACCATCACAGCCTTGGTGGGCCGTTACCCCACCAACAAGCTAATGGTACGCAAACTCATCTCCAAACAACTGCTTTCAAGAAGAGGCAATCTTTCATCTCCACACTTGTGCATGAAAACTGCATCCGGTATTAGCCATCCTTTCGAATGGTTATCCCGGGCTTGGAGGTAGATTATCTACGTGTTACTCACCCGTGCGCCACTCTACTCAGGATTGCAAGCAATCCCTTTCTCGTTCGACTTGCATGTGTTAAGCACGCCGCCAGCGTTCATTCTGAGCCAGGATCAAACTCTCCAGTTAAATCCTTGACCTTAATTCAATTTAAGCCTTCTAAAACTCTTTAAGGTCTTGTTTAAGACCCGCTTCAAACTTTATCACTGACC
This sequence comes from Desulfotignum sp., assembly GCA_011389555.1. Lineage (GTDB taxonomy): Bacteria > Desulfobacterota > Desulfobacteria > Desulfobacterales > Desulfobacteraceae > Desulfotignum. The sequence continues at coordinate 1,046 of JAABUD010000276.1, forward strand.
AATTTTCAAAGATCAAAAAAAAACTCCCCGAGGACATCCAAACCGTCTCTCGAGAAGACCGGCGTAATATGCATGAAATTCTTACCCGTGTCAATTCTTTTTTTCATTTTTTTTACACTATTTTTTTCATCCTTTCCACCTGGTTGTCCATCTTGTTGATTTTCTTGGCATATTACATCCAAATGCCGGTTATCTTATTTTTGACAATTGCCTTGATCTTGTGTACAAATAACCTCGCTACACCCAGGGCATCCCGGGGAGCATGTATACTGCCTGTGGACGGCACCATGATCAAGGATATCTATCACGGGGATCTGAAAATGGTCCGCCATGATCACCGGTGCAGCGAAGAAGGCCATTGCCATTGGACCGGCCTGGGTATCAGCTACAGTTTGAGTTTGTCGTCCGGCCCGACCATCATCGTGTTGAGCGGCACCGTCTATCTGGTGCTGCTGGCATTGAACAAACGGGTGTTCAAATCCGGAAACTGACCCTCGGAATCAAAGATCACCCGGCCGTCAAAATCCAGAAGAATGACCCGGAACAAAATCCGATGCCCGGCAAACACTTCTGCGTTTGTCTTGATTTTCTGTCCCACATGGTGAATCAGGGCAGGGTATTTCGGATAGATATAGGAAAACGCATGGCGCGCGGTATTGGCCGCACCAATCTGTTCAGCCAGGGATCGGGAGCCGGTGATCGCATACGCCCACTCTGCCAGTTTATGCAGCGCCATGCTGGACCGGGCCGCATGGGTGTGTTCATGCCCCAGCGCCATTTTCACGGCTTTACCGAAAAACACGGTGTAAATGAGCTGTGTGATCCGGGGCTGGTCCACGGCTTCCTGAATGGCAGCCTTGAAGAAATCCCCGGTCTGAATGAACGCTTGCTGTAACAACCGTGGAAACAGCTGTCCGGCATAGCGTTCACTGCGGCGGCCCGTGGTGAACACCAGGGTATCCATTTCTGCGGCGGCCGCCACACGGATACCGGCGCGGATTGTGGCAATATAGGCATCATGGGACATGGGGGTTACCACGCCCGTGGTCCCCAGAATGGAAATCCCGCCCACGATTCCCAGCCGGGCATTCAGGGTTTTCCGGGCCAGAGCCTCGCCTTCCGGCACAAACACGGTGATTTCCACCTGATGGCACACGTCTGTCGCCAACGTGTCATATACTGTGTGCACGGCACGGGTGATCATCTCTTCAGGCCCCGGATTGATGGCCGCCGCGCCCACAGAAATTTCCAGGCCCGGTCTGGTGACCCGGCCCACGCCCTTGCCTCCCTGGATGACAATGTGCCGGTTTTTCCCCGGTGTCAGGGTCACCCGGGCCCCGATATGCGCTTTGTGGGTGATGTCGGGATCATCTCCGGCATCTTTGACAATGATCGCCTCACACCGGTTTTCCGCCGGACAGGTCACCTGATGCACCGGCACCGTCCGGGTGCCGCCGCAAAGAAACGCGATGGTCACCCGGTTCGGGGCCCTGCCGGTCAGCAGCCGAATCAGGGCGGCCTGAACCGCAGCGGACGCAGCCGCCCCCGTGGTGAACCCTTTTTTCAATGATTGTTGAGTCATGTCTTGGCCTGAGCGGTTATCCGCTGTTGCCTGAAATCGATGCAATGTGCCACAAAGCAGCGGGGCACAGCCGGGTTGGAGCCGAAATGCACATGCAGATACGACCCCAGGGTCCGGTATTTTTGGTATCCGGTCACCTGCACATCCTGTCCGGCCCGGGTGGTGACCTCAAACACATGGTCACAGGCTTCAGTATCGGTCATAACGGACGAATAATGGAATTCATGGCCCCGGATCCGGTCTCCTTTTACGCCGATCCCCGTGTCTTTGGTCAGGGTCACCTCCCGATACCCCAGGGACCGGAGCCGGCTGGACATGCCGACTTCCAGGTCAAAACAACCTGCCATGGGAATCGGTTGACTCGAATCCGCAGGCCACAGGTTTCGGCACAGAAACATGAATCCTCCGCACTCGGCAAAAATGGGCATTCGATTTCGGCTGTGGGATTTGATTTCAGACAAAACAAAGGATTTTTTTGACAATATGTCGGCAAACAGCTCCGGATATCCCCCCCCCAAATAGATGCCATCGATCTCTTCGGGCAGGTGATCATCGGCCAGCGGTGAAAAAAAGACAAGCCTGGCACCGGCATGTTCCAGCATGGCCAGGTTGTCCGGATAATAAAAACAAAACGCTTTATCCCGGGCCACCGCAATCCGGGGACGGCTGGATGAAGCGGGTTTTGGACTGCATTGCGGGTCCGGGGTTCCCGGTCTCGTCTGCCACGGCAGTTTTACTGGATCCCCGGGGGTTTCTGCGTCCGGCAGTTTTTGGATCAGCTGCGGCATGTCCAGGTGCTCATCCACCATGCGAACCAGGGTATCGATGGTGGCCTGAGAAATGATATGTTCATCGGCCGTGGTCAGGCCCAGGTGGCGTTCCGGCATGATCAGCGCATGGTTGTAAGGCAGGTGCCCCAGGCAGGGGGTGGTGCAGTTCTGTTCCACCGCATCTTTGAGATACGCATAATGCCGGGGGCTGCCGGTGAACGTGAACACCACGCCGGCCAGGGTCAGGTCCGGATCAAACGTTTCAAATCCCTTGACCACGGCGGCCGCACTCCTGGCCTTGCCTTTGGCAGACACCACCAGCAGCACGGGCAGTTTCAACCATTTGGCCATCTGGGCCGTGGACCCGGTTTCCGTGGTTGCATCATACCCGTCAAACAGGCCCATGACCCCTTCCACCACAGCCAGGTCCGCGCCTTGGGTCCGGGAATGAAACACCCCGCGGTTATATGATCTGGAAAGCATCCAGGAGTCCAGATTGTAGCTGGTCCTTCCGGCAATCCGGGCATGGTGTCCCGGATCGATGAAATCCGGCCCCACCTTGAACGGGACCACGTTCAGCCCTTTGGCACGCAGCCAGGCCAGAATGGCCAGGGTCAGGGTGGTTTTACCTGAGCCGCTGCCGGTGGCGGCGATGACAATTCCCTTGATGATCCACCTCTTCAACTATTTTTTTTGTCCACAGAGATCGGCCGGTCAGCGGGTTTCAGGACTCGTTCTTTCATCGGCCATAATGGCTAACGCATTGACCACGGCCGCCGCCACATTGGAGCCGCCTTTTCTTCCCGTGTTGGTAATATAGGGGATTTTGAGCGCCATGAGCGCTTCCTTGGATTCCGCGGCATTGACAAACCCCACCGGCAGGCCGATCACCAGGGCCGGCGCCGCTTTGTTCTCCTCGATGAGTTGAATGAGCCGCAGCAGGGCGGTGGGCGCATTGCCCACCACATAAATGCCTGAATTCATCTGATCCGCAGCCAGGTCCACGGCAGCCAGGGCCCGGGTGGTACCGTGATCCGCGGCCCGTGCCGCCACATCAGGATCCGACATCAGACAGGAAACCGAACCGCCGAAACGGGTAATCTCTTTTTTCCGGATTCCCACCCGGGCCATATTGGTGTCCGTGAACACCTGACATCCCTGCTGAATGGCGGCCATACCTTTTTGTACCGCCTGGTTGCCGAACCGGACGGTCCGCAGATAGTCAAAATCCGCCGACGTGTGAATCATCCGTCTGACAACGGGCCAGTGGGTGTCATCCAGGCCGTGGTTCCCTGCTTCCTTCTCTATGATCTGAAAACTCAAATCTTCGATTTCCTGTGGCTTCATTCTCCTCCTGACCTTTCCAGTCTGTCATGATATGCAAAAAAAATTACAATATCATTTTTTTTCCCGGGTTTCACCCAAAATTCTTTACATCCAGCACAAAACCCTTGCCTTGTGCATTCACCCGGGTATAAAACAGGGCCAGATGTGCCGAATGAAGCAGCACCATATCAACCCCGAATTGTAAACAGGATTCATACCATGTATCACCATATATTTGGACCGGTTCCCTCCAGGCGGCTGGGCATTTCTTTGGGGGTCGACCTGGTCCCCCGGAAAGTATGTTCTCTGGACTGTGTGTATTGTGAGGTGGGCCGCACCACCCGGCTGACCCTGGACCGCAGGGAATACGCCCCGCTGGACCGTATCAAAGAAGAACTCGATGATTATTTCTTCCATCACCCGGATCCGGATTACATCACATTTTCCGGATCCGGTGAACCGACGTTGAACACCTGCATGGGTGACGTGCTGGCATTTATCAAACAAAAGCGGCCCCAGATTCCAGTCGCGGTTCTTACCAACGGCACGTTGCTGCACGATCCACAAGTCAGAGACGCGCTGATGGCGGCCGATGTGGTTCTTCCCTCCCTGGACGCGGCAACGGAACCGGTTTTCAAAAAAATCAACCGCCCCCATGCGGATTTGACACTGGATGCCCATCTGGCCGGATTGATGACATTCAGAAACAGCTTCAAAGGCCGGTTTCGCCTGGAAGTGTTCATTCTGCCGGGATACAATGATCACAAAGAGGAATTGAACGCCCTGAAAAAAGTCATTCATGAACTCCATCCTGAATGCATCCAGCTCAACACCCTGGACCGGCCGGGCACGGTGACAGACCTGAAAGGGGCGTCTTTTGAAGAATTACAGCGTATTGCCCAATACCTGGATCCCGGGGCCGCGGAAATCATTGCTGCGGCCCCGAAGCGCAAACAGGTGGCTGCCTATCGCCAGGACATGGAAGCCGCCATCATGGAAACCATTGCCCGCCGGCCCTGCACCCTGGATGATTTGTCCACCATCCTGGGCCTGCACGTGAGCGAAATCAACAAATACCTGGATGTGATGACCGCGGACAACAAAATTATTGCCATGCATCAGAACCGAGGCATTTTTTATCAAACCGCAGAATAATGCAGCACTTTTTTTTACGACAAAGGAATACTGACAATGACGCGGGTCTTTAAAAAACGATTGACACCTTATCCCTGTTTCTGCCTGATCTTTTTATGCGGGCTTTTCCTGTGCCTGAGTTCTCCCGTATTTGCCAAGAACCCGCAGGTTGCGGTCAAGGAACTGGCTGCCACCCAGAAGAGCTGGGATGGCGCGTTGCTGCCGGCCTATCCGGACGGTCAACCCGAGGTCCGCATTTTGAGCATCACCGTGCCGGCAGGAGAGACGCTGGCGATTCACCAGCATCCGGTGATCAACGCCGGAGTGCTTTTGTCCGGCCATTTACAGGTACACACCACGGACGGAAAAACACTGGATCTGAACGCAGGGGAGGCCATTGTGGAAGTGGTCAACACCTGGCACCGGGGAGAAAGCATCGGCCCTGATCCGGCCCATATCATCGTGTTTTACGCCGGTCAGGCAGACACGCCGGTCACCGTGACACAGACCCCGTAATTATTCAGGCAGGATTTTGTCAAAGGTCAGATGATTTGAACGGATGTGCTGTGCCAGGGCCTCCATGCCGATCAGAGATGCCGATGAATAAGGAATGGTCTGGATGGGAAAGCCCGGGAACAACGTTTCCACTGTCTGTGTGGACCCATTTGCCCCGGTCCTTTCATTGCAGATCAGGCCCCGGGGCTTGATGACCTGCCGGTCCAGGTGTTCGATGACCCGCCGGGTTTCCGCCACAGACAGGACATCCCGGTTGAAAACCACATAAAAGCTGGTTTGAGCCGGATCTTCAAACAGGGCCTTGAGGGCCTGATAGTCGGATTTGATCTGAAGAAGCCGCTGGAGAATCTTGTCTTGCTCAAATTCTTTGCCGGCCAGAGTGATTCGTGAAATGATCTCTTTTTTCTCATTGATCTGATTTCTCAGCTTTTCCAGCTGATCCGTCCAGGTCAAAGACAAAGAGGGAAGATTGAAAAATCGCAGGGACAGGGCCGTGGGCGGCATATCGATCACCAGATAGTCATGGGTCTTGTACCGGGCCACAAGATCGGTAAACGCTGCAACCAGGGCATACTCCTCCATGCCCGGGGAAAATTTGAGAATATCGAAATAATGGTCCAGATTGAATGCGGTCAAATAGGCGAAACTGGCTTTCACCTGTTTTGCGGTCTTTGCCAGATAGCGTTTGATCTGCTTGTCCCGGTCGATCTGCATCACTTCCAGACACGGGCCCAAAGAACAGGCTTTGTCTGAAAATACCGTCTCAAAAATATCGGCCTGGTTATGGGCATCATCAAAAGAGGCCAGAACCACTTTTTTGCCCTTTTCTTTGAGTACCAGGGAGATCAGGGCCGATGCCGTGGATTTGCCCGTACCGCCCTTGCCCAGAAAAAAGAGTGTGCGCAAGCAAGCCATGGGATCACGAAATATCGAACACGGAAAACAACCGGGACAACGGCTGGTTTGAGGTGTTCATCCTTTCCAGCAACAGCATCAGGTCTTTTTCCATCAGCGGCAGAAGATCCATACTCAGGTGTGCCGGCGGAGACGGCAGGCCCACAAATGATCCCTGGACCAGCAGCGCAAAAATATATTCCATCTCTTCACACTCCGCTTCAATGGTGTGGACCGCTTTGTTGCGTGCCACTTCATCTGCGGCCTGCCACCAGCTGAGGGCCTGTTTTTTAATCCGGCTCCAAAAAGGCGGAAATGGTGTGTTGTCGTTTTTCATGTCACCCGGAATATTTTTTTGTCAAAATCGATCCGCTGCCGGGACGGATAGTAATAATACATGGCATACAATCCCATCAACACAATGGCGGCTGCATAAAACCGGGGAAAATTGAACAGTACCGCGGCAACCGCCAGATACACCGTTGTCTGAGACACCTGCAAGAGCCGTCGCTGAAACTTGAGAAAATCAGCAGCATCGACATGGTGCTGTGCTCTTACAAAATGGGCAAACAGGGTCCTTAAAAAAACCGGTCCGGCAATGGCCGTTATAACGGCGGCCACAAACACGGTGACATAGACCCGGGAAGAAACAACAAACCAGCCCGGTGAAACCAGATCCAGTGCCGTTGCCAGGCCCAGGATCAGAAACAGCCCCAGGCCCGGCAACACCAGTATCATATAATGTTTCTGAAGCGTTTTATGCATCTCGCCCCAGTCGGAAATTATCTGTGTTCTGATGCAATCTCACCCCCGGGAGTGATGGTAAAAAACCGCAATACCCCTTCCACCGTGATCCAGACCGCCAGAATCAGGATAATGGCATTGACCACCTGAAGCAGGATGTTGTGGGCCGTGCCGAAACTGCCCTGGTTCAGGATCAACGCCCAGATGGTCATCACCATCATAAACACGGCCGGGATACCGGAAATCATCCATTTCACCCCGCCTTTGTCTTTGAGGTACAACGTGATGACAATCAGCGCCAGACCGGCCAGGGTCTGATTCACGGCACCGAACAGGGGCCACAGCTTCAGGGCGCCGTTTCCGCTGGGACCGGTGGCAAATGCCAGCAGCAGGGCCGTTCCCACGGCCAGAAACGTGGTGACATATTTGCCCGTCAATGCCGTGAGCTTCACACTGTCAAACAGCTCGGACAGAATATAGCGCTGAATCCGGGTGGCCGTATCCAGGGTGGTACCGGCAAAAGACGCCACAAACACCCCCATAATCACCACGGCAATACTGGACGGCACACCGAATGCGGCAATCATGTTGGCGGACCCGTCCACAAATGCGGCTACTTTGGAACCCAGGCCGGCTGCCGCGGCCCAGGAGGAATAATGCGTGGTCCAGGCAGCCACTCCCATCAGGGTTTCACCGGATTTGGTCACATATCCCATACCGATACCGGCGGCCACGGCAATGATCACCAGGGTGGCCAGGGCCCCCTCCATGAGCATGGAGCCATATCCCACAAACAGAGAATCGGTTTCATACCGCACCTGTTTGGCAGACGTGCCCGAAGACACCAGCGAGTGAAACCCGGAAATCGCGCCACAGGCAATGGTGATGAACAAAAACGGCCACATGGGCGGGGCCTCTGCAGGACTCATCTGAACCGCCGGCGCCACGATGGACAGGTTGGCAAAAAATGCGGAAAAAACCACGCCGATCATCAGCAGCACCATCACAATCATGAGCTGATGGGAATTGATGAAATCCCGGGGCTGCAGCAACGTGGTGACCGGCAGGGTGGAAGCGATAAACGCATAGATCAGCAACAGGATGGTCCAGACACCTGTCGGCGGAATCCCCGCAATGGCCGGCATTTTGATGGGCAGGACCGCACCGATGAACACGGTGACATACATGAGCACCACGGCAATGATGGACCAGGTGATGATGCTTTTGCCCTGTTTGTAAATGGCATGGCCCAGGTACAGGGCAATGGCGACTTCACACCAGACCGGCAGAACAGAGGTGGGGTACATGGCAAAAACCACGGCGATCACCAGGCCGAAAATGGCAATCACAATCCACAGTTCCAGAAAGACAATCAGGAAAAAGAAAAACCGGGTGCGGTTGTTGACATATTTTGAGGTATAGTCGGCAATGGATTTTCCCTGGTTTCTCATGGAAATAATCAAGGCACCGAAATCATGCACCGCACCCATGAAAATGCTGCCGAAAAACACCCAGATCATGGCCGGCACCCATCCCCAGATAACAGCGATGGCCGGTCCCACAATAGGGCCGGTTCCGGAAATAGAGGTAAAATGATGGCCGAAGATCACCTCTTTTTTGGTGGGTACATAATCCACGCCGTCTTCCTGAACAGTAGAAGGCACCTCAGCCGACTTGGCCAGTTTGAAAATTTTGGCCCCGATAAACCGGCCATACACTTGATACATTACAATATAACCGATAAAGGAAATAACCATGATCAATAATGCATCCATTTTTTTCTCTCCTCCTTATGGCTGTGAGATGTAGCCGTTAATATAAATCACGGCAAAAACGGTCGGCGTCGGCCGCTTTTGTCTGGCAAAAACCCTATGTCACGTATGCTTCCGAAATGTCGATCTCCATAATTTCTTATATGCGAATGCAAAATAAATGCCATTGTGTATCCCGGCAAAACAATCCCGTTTTGTCTTCATATGCCTGTAAAACAGAAAAGTAAACCCAAAAAACATGAAAAATCACTATAATTTGGTTGCAAAAACGCGACTTATGCACGGAATCGTTGACGTGATCCGCCAAATGAACTATAGGATTCCAGAAGGCATTTGACTTAAACCACTACATTTGAGCTGAAAGAAACACCATGATAATTCAAGGCGTTGCCGGTCTGATCGTTTTTATCGGGCTGGCCTGGATGATCAGTGAAAACCGGGGCCGGGTAAACATCAAAACCATTGCCGTCGGCTTAGGACTTCAATTTCTGCTGGCCCTGATTTTTCTCAAGATCCCGCTGCTGAGCCAGGGATTTGTCCTGCTCAATCAGGTGGTTCTGGCCCTGGAACAGGCCACCCGGGCCGGCACTTCCATGGTATTCGGCTACCTGGGGGGCGGCCCTTTGCCCTTTGAAGAGAAATTTGCCGGTGCATCCTTTATCCTGGCATTTCAGGCCCTGCCGTTAGTGCTGCTCATGAGTGCGTTGTCTTCATTGCTTTTTTACTGGAAAATTTTGCCCTGGGTGGTTCAGAAATTTTCCCGGGTGCTTGAAAAACTGTTCAAACTGGGCGGGGCTGAAGGCTTAGGCGTGTCTGCCAATATTTTCGTGGGCATGGTGGAGTCCCCTCTGTTTATTCGGCCGTATGTCCGTTCCCTGACCCGCAGTGAACTGTTCACCCTGATGACTTCGGGCATGGCCACCATCGCCGGCACCATGATGGTGCTGTATGCCAACATCCTGGGGGACATCATCCCCAATGTGTTGGGCCATATCCTGGCCGCCTCCATCATCAGTGCGCCGGCCGCCATCACTGTGGCCAAAATCATGATCCCGGAAACCTGCCCGGTCACTTCCGGAGAGCTCACCGAACCGGACCCGGCCACCAGTTCCATGGATGCCGTCACCCGGGGCACCCTTCAGGGCGTGGAGCTGCTCATCAACATCATTGCCATGCTCGTGGTACTGGTGGCACTGGTGCATCTGGCAGATATCCTGCTCAAAATTCTGCCGGTTGTGAACGGCACGCCCCTGACACTGCAGCGGATTTTCGGATGGATCATGTCACCGGTGGTATGGCTCATGGGCGTTCCCTGGGCGGAAGCCGGCATCGCCGGGGGGCTGATGGGCACCAAAACCATTATCAACGAATTCGTGGCCTACCTGAACCTGGCCGGGCTGCCGGCAGACAGTCTGGGGCCGGACAGCCGGCTGATCATGCTTTATGCCATGTGCGGATTTGCCAACCCCGGCAGCCTGGGCATCATGATCGGCGGGCTGGGCACCATGGCGCCGGAACGCCGGGGAGAGATCGTGTCCTTGGGTCTCAAGTCCATTATCGCCGGCACCATCGCCACCTGCATGACCGGCGCCATTGTGGGATTACTTGGCTGACAGACGGTCCTGAATGGCCGAATACACCGACCGGGTGACCGGGGTGGGAACACCCAGTTCAGCCCCCTGCCTGAGAATCGTACCCCCGTATAGATCGCCTTCATTCACCCGTCCTTTGAATGCCACATCCCGTTGATAGGATGTTTTTGTATCATAGGGAAATTGGGCCGCCATGGACAGCTGTTTTGTGATGATATGTTCCGGCAGTTCAACCCCTTGGGCTGTGGCAATGGCCTGGATTTCTTTCATGATTTCACGGGCGGTCTGTGTTGCCTTTGGATCCGCGGCCACTTCACCGATGGTTTTGTTGAAAAACACCGTGGCCAGTGCAAAGGCTGCGATAAACAGGTATTTGCTCCAGATATCCGGATAAGGATCGGTGCGCCATTGATAATTGATCTGCATGGCATCGAAAAAATCAGTAACAGGTTGCGGGTCAAACGGTTCATATTTCGGATCCGCCCCGAATAAAATCTTGCCGTCTCCGCCACTCTGAAAAATCACGCCGGGCTCCTGGATATGGGTGCCGACATAGACACAGGCGGGCAGGATCACCCCCGTGGCCACATTTTTTCTGATCCTTTCATAAATATCAGCCCCGTTCAGCAACGGCAGGATAATGGTATTTTCGTGAATTTTTGGCACAATGGCTTTGACGGCCCCATCCAGGTCATAACTTTTAACGCAGACAAAAATCAGGTCCGGATCAGGCAGATCATCCATATGGTCCGTGGCTGCCGCCGGCACCCCGGTAATGGTTTTTTCCTCAGAAATCAGCGTGATGCCTTTTTGCCTGATGGCCTGGAGGTGATCTCCCCTGGCCACAAAAAAACAGTCATACGCCAATGTTTGGTCATGATTGCATGTGTGGGCGATTTTAGCGCCAAAATAACCGCCGATACCCCCCGTGCCATAGATACAGATATTGTGGATTTTTTTTGCTTCGTCCATTTTTTGTTTTCCTTTCCAGAGTCAATGCCCGGGCTGAAAAGGCAGTGACGAATGGTGCAGAAATATCACGGGCCGGCCATCTTCACACCGCTTGATTCCCAGGGTGTATTCCACTTTGATGACATCCCCGGTATTGGCATCCGTGAAATAATAATTGCCCATGGCCACGGCCATATTGTTTTGAATCACGACGTCATGATTTTCAAACCGCACTTCTGACCAGGGCTGAATGGCAAACCCGTGATCTTCGGGCACACTGCCGCCCACAAAATAGGAAAGGGCCTGATCAGCGGTTTCCCGGAACTGATCCGCCGCAGCCTTGGTGGGCTTGAAAAGGACCGGTCCGTCATCATAGCCATACATCTTTGCAATCATTTCCCGGGCCGCAGTTGTGTAATCCCCCCCGGCCTGGAATACCTTTCCGATGGTCACAATACCGTGGCCCCATTGATTTTGAAGGGCGACGACATCCCCGGAGGCAAGCCTTTTCATGGTTTCTCCAAAAACCGGAAACCCCATGCCGATACTCAAAACAAGCACCAGGATCAGTATCTTATGGTATGTTTTCAAATGAATTCCCCTGTCTGTTTTGTGTCCGACCTGTTCAGCAACTCTGTAATTCCCCATTTTTTTTCCACCTGTAAAAAGTTTATATTTGACTGTTTTGCCGGAACAAAGGACATGGCCCTTTCCGCCAGGGCCGTGATGGACAACGCCGGGTTCACCCCCAGATTGGCCGGGATCATGGATCCGTCCGCCACCCGCATGTTTTTATATCCATTTACCCGGTTTCTGTCATCGATCACCCCTTTTTCCGGATCTGTGTGTGCACTGCATCCCCCCATGATATGGGCCGTGATCGGCGCATTCATGTAAACCTCAGAAAAGATGCTGACCGGAATGCCGTCCACCCTGCGGGCCAGGCGCCGGACAAAGTCATGGGCAATGGGAATGTAGACCGGATTTTTTCTGTCACCGGCCTGGTCTGATCCCAGGGTTTTGACAAACGGCCAGATCCTTCGGTGTTTCCGGGACACATTCAAATAGTTGTCATGGGTCTGCATCACCAGGACGATCAGGTTTCTGCGGGCAAATCCAAACGGATTCAGCAACCGGAAAAACTGAACCGGATGCCTGAAAATATTGCCGACATACCGGAATATCCGGGGAATCCGCCCGCCGCCGTCGGTCATCAGCACCGCCAGAAGTCCCAGAGAATCATTGCCCCGGGCATACCGGACCGGCTCCATGTGGGTATGGTCGTCCGGATGCACGCTGGAGGTGATGGCCACGCCTTTGGAAAAATCTGCAGCCCGGCAATTGGCTCTGACCGACAGAATGGCTTCACTGTTGGTTCTGACCCGCTGCCCCAGCTGATCCGACAGGTGGGGCAGCCGCCCTTTCTCCTTCATGGTCAGCAGCAGGGACAGGGTTCCCAGGACCCCGGCGGACAGCACAATCCCTTTTGTGTGACAGACGGTTCTGGATTTCAGGATTCCCGTGGTCTTCACCGCCGTGACCCGGTATCCCTCAGATCCGTCATCCGACAGGGGAAAAAGATCTGTCACCCGGTGTTCAGGAATGATCTGAGCCCCGAATTTTTCCGCAAAAAACAGATAATTCTTGTCCAGCGTGTTTTTGGCATCTTTCCGGCACCCGGTCATGCAGGCCCCGCACAGTTCACACCCGATCCGGTCCGGCCCCTGTCCCAGAAAATAGGGGTCTTTGGCTTTTTTCCCCTGTTCTCCGAAATACACCCCCACCCGGGTTTTGTGAAAGGTGTGCTCCCTTCCATATTCCGCCGCCGTCTGGCGCATCAGATGGTCTGCCTCGCCGATATACCGGTTTTCCGTGGCCCCCAGCATTTTTTGGGCCAGCTCATAATAGGGCATCAAACCGGATTTTCCCCCCATGCGTTTGACAACTTCATGGTCAAAAAAAGAATCCGGGGGCACATACAGGGTATTGGCATAGTTCAGACTGCCGCCGCCCACACCGGCCCCGCTCAAGATAAAAATATCATTGAGCAGGTTCATCCGCTGAATGCCATATAAAAACAGTTTGGGCATCCACAGGTATTTGCGCAGATGCCAGTTGGTTCTGGCAAAATCATCCCCGGCCCACCGTTTCCCCGACTCGATGACACCCACCTTGTAGCCTTTCTGGGACAGGCGCATGGCAGACACGCTGCCGCCAAAGCCGGATCCGATCACCAGATAATCAAAATCAAATTTATGCCCGGTCATCTGAACCACCTGTTTCGCGTTTCATTCATCAGGGCACCATGCCCCAGGAAAAAATATCCTCTTTGGCCAGGATGCCGGACACCTGTGCTGCCCGCACCAAATCGGAATTCAATATATCCAGAAGTGCATAATCCAGACCGGCCGACGACAGCATGGCCACATAGCTCTGCTCGACAGCCAGCCGTGCCGCCCGGTCCGGGGCATGGGTTCCCAGATTGGAGATCCCGCCGATGGTCTGGACCGGGAATCCTAAGAGGTCGGGCAGGGTGCGGATCACCTCCAGCACCTCTCTGGCCTGGACAATCCCGTCCGCCCAGGCCAGGGGCGGGATCACCGGATCGATGATCACCCGTTCCTTTGCCACACCGGCCGCTTCCGCTTTTTCCATCAGTTCCAGGGCCACCTCGAACCGCTGGGTGGCATCCGTCGGCACCCGGGAATCCGGATACAAAAGGAATCCCACGATATCCGCATCATATTCCCGGGCCAGGGGCAGAATCTGTTCCAGTTTCCGGGGTTCCAGGGAAAACCCGTTGAGAATGATTCTGTTTTTCGCCGCCTTCTCCCCGGCGGCCATGGCATCGGGATTGGCCGTATCAATGAGCAGAGGCAGGTCGGTCACGGCCTGAACCGCCTCCATGAAAAACCGCATGCCCGGCGCCGCCTGCTTTCCCAGAGGTCCGGTATTCACGTCAATGGCCCAGGCCCCCCGGGCTTCACAGGATTTCACCAGGGCCTGCACCGGTGCCGGGTCCAACCGCTGCAAGGCCCGACGGATGTCCGGCCGGGTGATGCGCAGGTTATCAGCGATCAGTTTCATGGTTTGATTCCATGCCGGCATAAGGGCCCCGCACCGGCCACAGAAAAAATTCAGTCAGCGGCTTGTGCCCGACCCCCACAGGCCCGTCCTTGGTGTACAGAACCCAGGCATACCCGGTATCATATTGGCTGGTGGTGGCAGACCAGTAAAACTCCTGAACATGTGTAAACGGATGATTTTCAGGCAGGGCCGGGGAATGATGGTCCATGTCTGTGAGACTTTCCAGGTCCCGGATTTCGGGAATCCGCCAGTCATCAAATCCATATGCCAGGTCTTTGTTCATCTGTGATATCACATTTCCGGCTGTTTTCCAGTCCATGGTCTGCTGGTGCACATTGGCATGCTTCAGCCAGGTCAACCCGGTCCCGGTATCAAGAACATTGTCTCCATCCACCCTGAACCGCCGATCCTGAAAAGACACCCCGGCCTGGAACTCACCGTCCTGGCCGGACCCATGACAATCCATCCGGTTGCCGGATCCATCATAACAAACGGTCTGTCCGGTCTTCATCACCCGGGAACTGCCGGGATCGATCTTTCGCACCGGCCAGACCATGTAGGAACGGTGCTTCATTCCCTTGAACACCCGGGCCCCGCCCAGGTGGATATACCAGGCCTGGTCCGGCAGCCGGGCACAGGTGGTGGACGTCCAGTAATACCCGTGAAAGATGCCGGTAAACAAGTGACCGGCATCGACGCTGGGGTTGATCACCTCATGACTCATCAGGCTGAACAGTTCCCGGCGGTTGGGCAGTTTCCAGTCATGATACCCGAACAGTCCGGTTTCGTTGAATGTTTTTATCTCTGCCAGGGCCTCCTCCCAGGTCAAGGGAAATTCCACCAGCCCGGCATTTCGGGTCCACATCAGACCCGTGTGTTCATCAACCACCACCTCATTTTTCACATGAAACCGGTCATGCAACATCTCAGTTTTTCCCCACATACATGCCTTCGTAATCCAGTGTGGTCAAAGGTG
>JAABUD010000277.1 GCA_011389555.1 Desulfotignum sp.
TGTTATTTCAGTGTGTTTAAATCTGTGCAGCTTTTCTTAAAGTATCCGCCGCCCATTGATTTATGCTCTTTCCATGCACTTGAGCAATAGTCGCCACATCTGCATGTACTTCGGGAGGAATCCTTAACATTAATTTGCCGGAATATGGCTTTTGCGGTGCTCTGCCGGTTTCTTCGCTTATAGCAATGTAATTATCGACGGATTCATGAAACGCACCCTCCAATTCATCCACAGTTGAACCGTGAAAACCGACAATGTCTTTAATACCAGCCAGATGTCCGACAAAAATACGGTCTTCCTCATCATACTCTATTCGGGCAATATAGCCTTTATATTTCATAATATTCATGGTTTTATACCTGCCAGTTTCAAAAATCTGCGCGCATCTTTCACACGATACCTCAATGCATCTTTATCCGGATGTAAACGGTGAAAATCCGCCCGGACATCATTCAAGACAAAGCTTACAGCGGAGCCCGCTCTTTCAGTTCGATCCGCTCCCAAAGCAAGAAATAATGATTCAATCTTGCGCCACTCAATATTCCCATTAACCGGATCGGTGAAAATTATGTTGAGTGTTTTCTTGAAGTATTTTGGATAGATTGTCAGAGACCCATGCATTGATACTTTTTCCAGTCTTTTTTGCTTCTATAAAGATGGTTTTATGAAGTTCAGGATCGACACGTACAATGAATTTACCAGAATATGGCTTTTCAGGTTCTTCGCCACGAGATGCACAAAAATCAATATAATCGTCAATAGAGTCACGAAAAGCTTTGCGTAATTTTGTAACCGTTTCACCTTGAAAGGTTACAACATCTCGTAAGTTTATAACTTCACCACAAAAAATATTTGCCTCATCATCGAATTCGACTTTACCAAAATATCCTTTATATTCCATCATGATATTACTCCTGTTTCCTGTAAAAATCTTCTTACTGATTTTACCGCACCCTTTTCTGTAACACGCTCGGGATGCGGCCGATGAAAAATTGCCTTTACATCGTTTAAAACGATTCTGACTCGTGAGCCTCGCCCTTCAGATATTTCTCCACCAAGAGCAATAATTAAGGATTCGATATTCGACCAAGGTATATCTGACCGCTCAGGTTTCTCAAGTATTTTATTAATGAAATCAACGTGCGCCAGAATCAGGCGATCAATGCATTGCGGTTTTTTTTCCGGCCAAAGAGCTGACCCATGTGCCTGACACCGGAGAATACCGGCGGTACCATCTGCATGAAACCCATGTGCAGAAAGCGATCAAGCGGGCCGTCAAGACCTCCAAAATCCTGAAAAGAGCATCGGCCCATACGTTCCGGCACAGTTTTGCCAGCCATCTGCTGGCCGCCAACCAGGACATCCGGAGCATACAGGAACTGCTGGGGCACAGCAGTGTCAGAACCACCATGATCTATACCCATACCATTGCGTCAACAACTGTCAAGGAGGCCAGGAGCCCGCTGGATCTGTAGGTTGGGCAGGGGGCGGCTGCCTGCGGGGGCATAGCTCCGCTCTGTCGGTTACATGGATTGAAACCGATGGGGAAACAAAACTGTATCCTTTTATAGTAAAGAGAATTCAAAAAGGCAATAGGGGAAAACCCCTGACCTGCATGACTCTTTTGGCCGTTTCTCAACCCTTTGTGGCTGTGTCCGGCACGGGTCTTTTGACCCGCCCCTGTCTGTCTTGCACTCCGGGATCAAATCAGATATAAGGGGGTGGATTTTTGATGCAAAGGATAGATGAATGCCATGACACGCGACCGGGTATTTGCCACAAAACGCAGACAGATCCAGCCCTTTTCCTTTAACCGGGAGGTGGCAGAGGTGTTTGATGACATGCTGGTGCGGTCCGTGCCTCTGTACAAAGAGAGCCTTTGCCGGCAGGCGGATCTGGTCCGGCGGTTTTTTCAGGCAGGCACCCGGATCTATGACCTGGGCTGTTCCCATGGAAATCTCGGGGTGCGGCTCCAGGCCGTGTTCGGAAAAATTCCGTTCACCCTGGTGGGGGTGGACACCTCCAGGCCCATGCTGGAAAAATACAAACACCGGCTGGGTTCGCAGGAACCGGGCCGGAGCATTCACCTGGTCTGCGGGGCCATGGAGGATATCTGCATCACAAATGCCTCCGTGGTGGTGATCAACCTGACGCTCCAGTTTCTGAATCCGGCCGGAAGAGATGAGCTGATCCGCCGGATATTTTCCGGTTTGGTGCCCGGCGGGCTCCTGCTGCTCATGGAAAAAACCGTTCACCCGGAACCGGCCGTTCATGGTCTGCACCTGGATGTTTACCAGCAGTTCAAGCGGGAGAACGGGTATTCTGACCTGGAGATCAGCCAGAAACGGGATGCCCTGGAAAAAGTGCTGATTCCCGACACTCTGGAGACCCATTTTCAGCGCCTGCACCGGGCCGGGTTCAGTCATGTGGATGTCTGGCTCAAATGGTTCAATTTCAGCGCCATCATGGCGGTGAAAGAAGGAGATACCCACGGTGTTTCCAGTGACAGGGAATCGGTTGGGGTGACGACATGATGTCTCTTTTGTCCCCATATCAGCAGGCACAGCTGGCACCCCACACAGAAGAGATTGCCGGACTCATGGAGGAGAAACAGGCCTTTCTGGCGCATCCAACGGGCAATTTCCGCAGATATCTGAATGTGGTGGAGCAACTGCCGGAACTTGTGCCGTCCGGGGTCCATCAGGATACCCCGGCAGTGGGTGCCGGAACGTCAGCCGATGTTTCCGGAACCCAGCGGCAGCGGCTGAAAGCCCTGCTCAAACAGCTCAGCCCCTGGCGGAAAGGGCCGTTCAACCTGTTCGGGATCCATGTGGATGCGGAATGGCGCTCAGACATGAAATGGGACCGGGTGGCCCCCCATCTGCCGGACCTGACGGGCACACGCATCCTGGATATCGGTGCCAGCAACGGGTATTACATGTTTCGCATGGCCGCACGCAACCCGGAACTGGTCCTGGGCCTGGAACCCCAGAGCGCGTTTTTCTGCCAGTACCTGGCTATCCAGAAGTATGTGAATCAGAACAACGTGGCCTGCCTGCCTGCCACCCATGGAGAACTGCCGCAGATGGCCGGTTTTTTTGACCTGGTGTTCTGCATGGGGATTCTGTATCACCGAAGATCGCCTCTGGACATGCTCAAAGAGATTCACGACTGCCTGAGACCTTCTGCCGGCACCCTGGTTCTGGAAAACCTGGTGCTGGCGGGGAAAAACCATGTGTGCCTGTTTCCTGAAAACAGGTATGCCAAGATGCGCAATATCTATTTTATTCCGGATCTGGCGGTCATGGAGTCCTGGCTGGCCCGGGCCGGATTCAGAGATATCCAGTGCCTGGATGTCACCCCCACCACCCTGGCAGAGCAGCGCAAAACCGACTGGATACAGACCGAATCGTTACGCGATTTTCTGGATCCCCATGATCCGGCGAAAACGGTGGAAGGGTATCCGGGGCCGGTGCGGGCGGTGTTCATGGCCCGCACCTGACAGGAGTCTGCTCCTGGACTCAAAACGATTTTGTTTGACAAGCAGGGGTGTTTTTTGTATATAAAGATGTTTGTTTTGAAACTTTGATAACCGGGATATGAATGCATGATGCGCATGCAGATTCCCTTTGGATTTATGAACCGTTTGATGACAAGGATGTGAAAATGGATGACGAAGGTGGTAGTTGTCACTTATCGATATCTGTGATTTTCATAAGAGAACGACATTTTTATCATACCCCGCTGTCAATGACACGTACAGGCCCCATGGCTGTCTGCTTCAGAACCACAAGATTCTGATCCTGCCTGTCACGCCGTGACCTTCTGGTTTGCCTGTCATGATGGCGGACCGAGTAAAAGGAGGCAGGGTTGTGAACGACTCTCTCAAACTACCGGATAATCTGTTTGTGCCCGGTCAGGGCGACACCCCTGAATATATCGATGACAAGGTGCTGGGGCAGCTGTGCGAATCGGAACACCCGGCAGACCTGGCAGCCCAGCTGTCCGAGCTGGAACTGGCGCAGCTGGTCACGATTTTTTCACATATGTCCCCGGAATGCTGTGCCGATGTGCTCACGCACATGGATTACGAGAATCAGCGGGAGATCGCCAAGGAATTGTCCAATGATGTCCTGGCCCTGGCCATCACCCGGATGTCCTCGGATGACCGGGTGGACCTGCTGCAATCCATGCCCGAGGAAAGCAGTGAAATTCTTCTGCGCCTGCTGGCCACAACGGAAAGAGAAGACATCCGGCGGCTGTCTTCTTATGAGGAGGACACGGCCGGGGCGCTCATGACCAGCGAATACGCCACGTTGTCCCCCGGTCTCACGGCCCGGCAGGCCATTGACAAGCTCCGGCTGGAAGCCCCCAACAAAGAAACCATTTATTATTCATATGTGATCGATGCCCGGCGGCGGCTGCTGGGCCTGGTGTCGCTGCGGGAACTGATCCTGGCCCGGCCCACGGTCAAAATTGAAACGATCATGCGCCGGGAGCCCATATACGCCCGGGTGCATGACGACCAGGAAGAGGTGGCCCGGCAGATGGCCAAATACGATCTGCTGGCCATGCCGGTTGTCAACGGCAGTGACGCGCTGGTGGGGATCATCACGTTTGACGATGTCCATGATGTCATCGAGGAAGAAGCCACGGAGGACTTCCACCGCATGGGGTCCATCAGCTCCGGCACAGGGGACGATGACCTGGTGGATATCGGGCTGCGGGATGCCAGTCCCTGGCTGTTGATCCGGAAGCGGCTGCCCTGGCTGCTGGCCCTGGTGTTCATGAATATTTTTTCCGGTGCCGGGATCGCCTATTATGAAGACACCATCCAGGCCACGGTGGCCCTGGTGTTTTTTCTGCCCCTGCTCATCGGCAGCGGCGGTAATGCCGGTGCCCAGTCCGCCACCCTGATGGTGCGGGCCATGGCCATCGGCGATGTCATGATGAAAGACTGGTTCCGGCTGCTGGGCAAGGAAGTGGGCATTGCCCTGGCTATCGGGGCGTGCATGGCGATTGCCGTGTCGTTTATCGGAGTGTTCCGGGGCGGTATGGATGTGGCCGTGATCGTGTCTTTGGCCATGGTGTGCGTGGTGCTGTTCGGCAGTCTTCTGGGCATGTCCCTGCCGTTTCTGCTCACCCGGTTCAAACTGGACCCGGCCACGGCTTCCGCGCCTTTGGTGACGTCCGTGGCGGATATCGGCGGAGTGATCATCTATTTCGGCATCGCCACCTGGTACTTAGGACTTCACCATGCCGTCTGATCCGCCGGCCAGATCCCGGCAGGCGGGAAGATCAAACAGGGATGACGCGTTTTCCACGGCCGCCACCACGGCCCGCTCCATGGCCCGGGCCGCCATGAGCCCCACCACGCTCAGCTCTGCCCCGACACTGCCGCAGGACATGGCAAAGAGGGTGTCCCCGTCAAACATGGAATGGGCCGGCCGCAGGGTCCGGGCAAACCCGTTCTGGGCCATGGATGCCAGTTTGGCGGCCCGGGCCTTGGTCAGGTCCGCATTGGTGACAATCACGCCCAGGCTGGTGTTGCCGGCAAACAGGTTGGATTCCGCTGTCAGGGAGTTCACCATTTCTGTTTCTGTATCTGCCATCGCAGAGTGATTCTCATTCAGGAGCCCGGCCCGTTTGTTTCCGGTCTCCGGGTCGATGACATCGCCCAGGCAGTTCACCGCCACAAGCGCCCCCACCTTCAGGTCCCCGGCCTGATACGCAAAACAGCCCAGTCCCCCTTTCATGGCCCGGTCCATACCCAGAATCTTTCCCACGCTGGCACCCGTGCCGGCACCGATGTTTCCCCGGCCTGATTCAGTTTGCCGGGCATGGACACAGGCCTGGTATCCCATCTCTTTATCCGGCCGGACCCGGTGATCCCCGACGGTGAGATCAAACAGTGCGGCCCCGCAGACAATGGGGACATGGGTCACCTGCACGTCAAACCCGATCTGTTTTTCTTCCAGAAACGCCATGACCCCGGCGGCCGCATCCAGGCCGAACGCACTGCCCCCGGTGAGGAGCACGGCATGGGCCTGCTGCACCAGGTTCACCGGATCCAGCAGATCGGTTTCCCGGGTCCCCGGTGCCCCGCCTCTCACATCCACCCCCGTGACAGCCCCGGATTCGCAGAGGATCACCGTGCATCCGGTTCCGGCGGTCAGATTCTGGGCATGGCCCACTTTAAAACGCTCTATTTGTGAAAATGGGATCGGCTGCATACCTGTTTCTCCTGTTTGAAAGATGTTTGAATCTGCTGATGTCTGCCATACAGCTGGGGACTGATCTCAACCGGGTAGGGCGGATTTGCCGGGTGAATATCCACAATGGTTTCAGGCAGCCGGGCTGTCTGTGTTTCAGCATAATCCCGGATGGTTTTCAGATCCCTGGTGCCGGCCGGCAGCCGCTGTCCGTGGTGCATCACCGGTTCCAGCAACGGCCGGCCGGGCAGGTCTTCATCCATGCCCCCGATGACATCCTTGACAAACCGGCCCGCCTGTTCCGTGCGGAACACCTGTTTGGCGCCGGGCAGCACGGGTTTGCCGCTGGACAGTTTCAGCTTTCCTTTCCCCGCGTATTCACACAGCTTGTAAACAATGTCCACGCACGGCACATCCAGAGACACCCCCATGTGGGTGCCCACCCCGAAACCGTTGATGGGGGCACGGGCATCTATCAGTTCAGCAATGCTGTATTCGTCCAGGTTCCCGCTGGCAAAAATTTCCACCCGGGGCAGACCGGCATCATCCAGGGCCTTTCGAACATCCCGGGACAGGGCCAGTCGATCTCCGGAATCCAGGCGCACCCCTTTGACCTTGAAGTCTTTCCCCAGAGTATCTGCCAGTTCAATGATTTTCCGGATGCCTTCCAGGGTGTCATAGGTGTCCACCAGCAGAACGGTTTCCGGAAAGCTGTGCAAAAATGCCTTGAACGCTTCGGCTTCATCGTCGTGGGCCTGGATATAGCTGTGGGCCATGGTGCCGGTCACGGGCAGGTTATACTGTTTTCCGGCCAGCACATTGGAGGTGGCAGTCACCCCGGCGATATAAAACGCCCGGGCCGCCTTGAGTGCCGCATCCAGTCCGTGCATGCGCCGGGCACCGAAATCCACCACGGCTCGGTTTCCGGCTGCGGTCACCACCCGCCGGGCTTTGGATGCCAGCAGGGTCTGCAAATGAATCTGGTTCATGACAAAGGTCTCGATGATCTGTGCCTGGGGCAGGGGGGCCGTGATTTCCAGAATGGGTTCATTGGCAAATACCGGGGTGCCTTCGGGCACGGCCCTTATACTGCCCGTGAACCGGAAATGGCCCAGCCACTCCAGAAACGATTCGGAAAACTGCCCCAGGGAGCGCAGATAATCCAGGCTGTCCCGTGTGAATGTCAGGTTTTCCAGATACGCCAGCACGGGGTCCAGCCCGCAGGCCAGCAGAAAATTGCGCGCCCGGGGCAGCCGGCGAACAAACAGGCTGAACACCGCCTCCTGTGTCATGTTTTCATGAAAATAGGCCTGGAGCATGGTGAGTTCATACAGGTCCGTGAACAGGGCCGGGTCATTTGGACCGGACATGAGAACAGGAGGTGTCAATCCAGGAAATGAGAAATTATTGTCCATTTAATGTCTTTCATAAGCAAAATAAGGTTGATGACATATCATCAATTTTTAGCACAGGTCCAAATTGAAAACAATCCTGTTGATATGCGGCAGCTGAGAAACCCGAAGTTCAGTCCAAACGGCCTGATTCTATCTGATAGAAGGCCAGTTTGTCATACAGGGTCCGACGGCCGATACCCAGGAAAAGCGCCGCTTTGGATCGGTTTCCTTCGGCCAGGTGCAATGCCCGTCGGATGGCGGTCTTTTCCGCTTCTTCCACGCTCTTTTTCAGTAGCAGGGGTTCGGCTGGGGTGTCGGAATCTTCCAGTATGCCGGACGTCATAATATGGGGGTCCATACCGCCTGCACCCAGACAATCCGAATCGATAACCGAACCTTCTGAAAGCAGCACAGCCCGCTCGATCACGTTTTTCAGTTCACGAATATTGCCTTTCCATGGCAGGTTCATGATGGTCTGCAGCACGGCCGGGCTCAGCTGGGTGACCTGCTTGTTGTGGCGATGGTTGAACTCCCGGACAAACTGGGCCACAAACTGTAGCAGGTCTTCCCGTCGTTCCCGTAACGGGGGCAGGCACAATGGAATCAATGACAGGCGATAGTACAGATCTTCTCTGAAACGGCCGACTTTGACTTCTTCTTTCAGATTTCGGTTGGTGGCGGAAATGAAACGCACATCGATATTTATGACCTGGTTGCCTCCCACCGGGCGGATCTCTTTTTCCTGGATGGTCCGCAGCAGTTTGACCTGGGTCTGGGGTGGCAGTTCGCCGATTTCATCCAGAAATACGGTGCCCCCGCACGCCTCTTCCAAAAGGCCTCTTTTCGCCCGGATGGCACCGGTAAACGCGCCCTTGATATGCCCGAACAATTCGCTCTCCAGCAGGCTGGGCATGATGGCCCCGCAGTCAATAGTGACAAACGGCCCTTCCCCCCGCCGGCTCAAGGCATGGATATGGCGGGCAAACATGGTCTTGCCGGTGCCGGTCTCTCCCTGGATCAGTACCGGGGTATCGGAATCGGCGATCTTTTCGATGATGCCGATAATCCGGTTCATCTGCGGGGTTTTGCCGATGATGAACAGATTGTTTTCCGTGACCGTTTCTTCATTGAGTTTGGATAGACGGCGATTCATCATGCCGAATTCCACGGCCCGCTGCACCGTGATCTCCAGTTCCTGGCGCTGGAACGGCTTGGTGATGTAATGAAACGCCCCCATTTTGATGGCTTTGACCGCGCTTTCAATGGTGCCGGCACCGGTGATGATGATAAAGGGCAGGTCCTTGTCAATGGCCCGGATTTTTTTCAGCAGCTCGATGCCGCTCATCTTTTCCAGGACCAGATCGGAGATCACCAGGTCATATTCGGTTTCCGTCATTGCGGCCCAGGCATCTTCGCCTCGGGTCACCGCAGTGACGGCATACCCTTTTCTCTGAAAAAACCGCTTGAGAAACAGCAGCATCTCAGGTTCGTCTTCAACGATCAGTAAACGCATGGTCACTCTCTGTAATGTTCTTTTGGCAGGTTTGAAGGCAGGGTGACGATCAAGGCCGCACCCTTGAGGTGTTGACTGTCATCGACACGAATGGTGCCACCGTGCTGGGTGACGATCCGCTGGGCTACAAACAGTCCCAGCCCCACACCCTGGGCTTTTCCCTGGGTGAAAAACGGGTCAAAAATCCGGGTGCGCAGCGTTTCAGGGATCCTTTTGCCGCTGTCTTCAATTACGAGACAGTGACGGCCGGTTGCACCGCGGGTGAACACTGTGCCGCTCACCCGGAGCGTGCCTTTGCCGTTCATGCTTTCCACGGCGTTCAACAGCAGGTTGATGAACATTTGCTGCAACTGGTTTTCATCTCCCCAGACCCAGTGGGTTTCCGATGACAGGTCCTGGACCACCTCAATTTTTTTCAACCGGGGTTTTAAAAAGTACAGACACGCTTCCACTGTCCGGGCCAGATCCATTTGCGTGTTTTCAGTGGCATCGGAAGATGCCTGATCCAGGATGGCCCGGGTAGTGTTGCCGGCCCGAATGGCGTTGCGCCGGATGGCATTGAGGCTTTCATCCATTTCACTGCCGCTGAGTTCCCCGCTGATCATATCTTCGGTATGGGCCTTGATTCAGTTGACCTGTTTTGATGGCCTGGCCCAGGGCCTGATTCAGTCCGGATTTCAAGATATGGTTTTCTTTGGAAATCATCAATGTGAATGGAAAGCGTCCCATCTGCACCCCGGCCTGGCGGATGTTCTGGAGTCCGTATTTGCCGATGAGATAGGTGGCCATGTCATCGGAATAATCGATGAACTCTTTGGCCTGACCGGCATTGACCATCATGAGCGCTTCTTTCACCGACCGGGCCTGGATGACATCCTGCCGGGCACCCATGATCTCGGTGGACATATGGGGCTGGCCCTGGACAATAACTGTTTTTGCCCCCTGGATGCTGCCTTGTGCTGCTGGATCAGTGGGTTGGTAGACAAACACATGGCGCTTTACGTAAATGATGATTTCCATGGTGTGGGTCTGCTGTCGCCGGGTCAGGTCCGGCAACACGCCCACCACCAGGTCGATATCCTTGTTTGTGAGAGCAAACAGCAGATCTTCGGGCCGACCCACCAGGTAGTGAGGGGTCACCGACAGGTGGCTGCACAAAACCTGAAGCACATCCACGCTGTATCCCCGCACTTCCTGTTCCCCTTCATCCTGATAGGCAAAGGATGGAAACCCCGTGGGGATTCCGATTTTCAAATGCGGTTCACCCGAAACCAGACCCGGCAGGCATAGAACCAGAACCACACACAACGTCAGATACACAGCCATTCCCGCAGGCCGATACTGATACGGCAATTCATTCGACTTTTCGTTCACCGATGTCACTTGAGGATATCTGTGTGCGGTACACCGCAGGCAAGACGGTTGTGTGCGGTCTACCGCACAATTCTGGCCGCCGTTTTTCAATTCAAATTCGTTCAAAGCCTGTGTATGCATAAGAATGGTCTTTTATGGGTTTATGGCACAAAAGTTGATAGGGGTGTATGTATCGTTGCATCAGCCCGGTCCCTGACATTGAATATCAGGGAGAGTGGCAGGTGTCAAACAGATCCACGACCGGTAACTTTAAAAAGCAAGGAGGAAAAAATGAACAAACTGTTGAAAAAAACGCTGTGTGTGTTGGCAGGGGCGATGCTGCTGCTGGGAGGCGTGGGTGTCCATGCCCAAGAAACCCCTGAAAAAGTCACAGTGATTTACGGCGGATCTTCGTGGTTGGGACATTATCCGGCATGGGTGGGCATTGAGAAAGGATTGTTTCAGAAACACGGGCTGGGCGTGTTGTTTCAGAATTTTTACGCCTCTTCCGGCCGCATGGGGTCCCTGGTGGCAGGGGATCTGGACGTGGCGTCCACCGGCAGTATTTCAGCCATTGCGTTGATGGCTGCGGGTTCCAAGGGATTCATGGCGTTCGGGACCCAGGACTCCTATGCCACTGTGGAGGGAATCATTGCCAGAGAAGGGATCAAAACCCTGGCTGATCTCAAGGGCAAACGCATCGCAGCCCCGTTTGCATCCAGTGCCCATGTGCTGGTGCTGGATATTCTGGAACAGCAGGGCCTGGATCCGGAAAAGGACCTGACCCTGTTGAACCTGAAGGTCAATGAGATGCCGGCGGCCATGGGCTCTGGTGAAATCGATGCCTGTGCGGCCTGGACACCGCATTTCAACAAACTGCTCAACATGCCCGGCAATCATCTGTTGGTGAATGACACGGAATTCAGCCTGTACAAAAAATACAAACTCGGCCCCGGGCCGGATCTGCTGGTGGTGAGAACCGAGTTTGCAAAAAAATATCCCAACACCTCCAAGGCATTTGTCAAAGGCTATTTCGAAGCCGTGGACATGCTCATCAACGAACCCGAAGAATGTGCCAAGGTGCTGATGAAGCTCACCAACCTGAGCATGGAGGATCAGATGACGGTACTCAATGACATCGAATGGATCCCTGGTGACCAGCAGGGGGCACTGATGGTGGACCCCGGCGATTTTGTCACCGGTATGCAGCAGCTGGCCGAGTTCCTGGTCAAGCACAAACAGATCGACAACGCCCCGCCGGTCAAGGAATGGATCATGGAATCCATTGTCCCTTAACCTTTTTTTCATCTTGAAAACAAAGGGCCTGCCACTCCCGGGCAGGCCCTTTCCCCAAATTCAAGAACCCAATACCAAACCTCCAATTATCCGGAGAAATCCTATGGAAATCAACACCCCGACCAAATCCCTGGCCGTGAGCATCGCCTCCCTGGTGATATTCATCACGGTATGGGAACTGATCTGCCGGCTGGGATTCATTGAACCCCTGTTTCTGCCGGCCCCGTCCCAGATCCTGTCCCGGGCCGTCAAAATGATCGAGAACGGCCAGCTGATCTCCCACACCCTGGCATCCACCCGCCGAGTCATGGTGGGATTCATAGTCTCCAGCATGGTGGCTATTCCTTTCGGCATCTTTCTGGGATCCTCCCGGTTTTTCATGGCCGTGTTCGATCCGATCATTTCTTTGTTACGTCCGTTGCCCTCCATGAGCTGGATCCCTTTGTCCCTGCTGTGGCTGGGAATCACTGAAACCCAGAAATACTCCATCGTGTTCATGGGCTCGTTTGCCCCGTCCCTGCTGTATATCATCGAGGCCACCAAGAGTATCGATCCCCTGCTGATCCGGGCTGCCAGAAACCTGGGTGCCTCTAAATTCGATGTGATGAAAGAGGTGATCCTGCCCGGATCTTTGCCCCAGATCATTGCCGGGCTCAAGGTGATGCTGGGTATTGCCTGGACCTGTATCATTTCCGCCGAGCTGGTGGCGGCCAGAGAGGGGTTGGGATTCATGATCATGAACGGCAAGGAATATTTTCAGACCGATACCGTGCTGCTGGGCATGGTGATGATCAGTATCACCGTGATGGTGATTGATGTGGTGTTTCGCAAATTTGAAAGGAGGCTGCTGCCGTGGACCCGGTAACTTCAGATACCAAAATCGCTGTACAGAACGTCACCAAGATTTTTCACAGCAAACAGGGGAAAAAAAAGGATGAGCAGGTCGTGGCGCTCCAAAATTTGTCCATGGAAGTCAAAGATGGCGAATTTCTGGTGATCGTGGGGGCATCCGGCTGCGGCAAGACCACGTTGCTCAACCTGGTGGCCGGGTTTGATAAATCCTCGGAGGGTCAGATCCTGCTGGATGGAAATCCTGTTACCGGCATTACTCCGGAATGCGGCATGATTTTTCAGCAATATGCCCTGTTTCCCTGGAAAACCGTGCAGGACAACGTGGAATTCGGCATGAAGATGAAACGGATGCCCCACAAAGAACGCAGGGAACGGGCCGACCGGTTCATTGATATCGTGGGGCTCAAGGGATTTGAAAGAAGCTATCCCCATCATTTGTCCGGCGGCATGAAACAGCGGGTGTCCATTGCCCGAAGCCTGGCCAACGATCCCAAGGTGATGCTATTGGACGAGCCATTTGCGGCCCTGGATGCCATGACCCGGCAGGTGCTCCAGGAACAGCTGGTGCGTATCTATGAAAAACACCGCAAGACCATTGTCTTCATCACCCACTCCATTGACGAAGCGTTGCTGCTTTCTTCCCGGATCATGGTGATGACAGCCCGGCCCGGCCGGATCGCCCAGGAGATCATCAATGATCTGCCTTATCCTCGCAATGCGGAAGTTCAGCTGTCCAACCGCTATATGGAGCTCAAACGCATGATCTGGGACAGTGTCCAGGCCGAGGTGATGAAAAGCATGGAAGTGGAGGCGGATTAAAGAAATACTATCCCAAACCGTGCCGAAAAGTCAGGTAACACTGTGTTTCTCCAGAGCTGTGACCCAGATGGCGGCCATGTCTTCACTGAACAGATAAAAACAAATTGACACGGGCGCATATTCCGGCCGGCTGCAAACGGAAACAGCAATGGAGACCGCTTCTTGGTGCGGATATCCGTAAACACCACAGGATATGGCTGGAAAAGCAATGGACCGGCATCCATGGGACAGCGCCAGTTCCAGGCTGTTCTGATACGCGGAGGCAAGCAGCTTCTCAGAGGGCTCATCAACCCCATATCTGGGTTCCACAGTATGGATGACATATGTTGCGTTCAGATTTCCGGCCTGGGTGATCCGGGCTTCTCCGGCAGGACACCGGATTCCGTTTTGCACCGGAACCTTTTTTTATGCGGCCGGCAACTCCGGCCCGGCTGCCCGGTGAATTGCACCATCCACCCCGCCGCCGCCCAGCATCTGTGAGTTGAGCGACATGCTGTAAATTTATTTCTTCCGCTGTCTGTCAAGTTTGAGGGCTTATCAAACCCGCTGCATAATTGCAACCATCATCCCTGAACAAATCGATCATATCAGGTTTTGATTGTTAATGGTATCCTTGACGGGGAAATTACCGGTGCAGTCATAAAGGCTGGCTTCTCGTATATACTTGATTGGCAGCGCTTTCAGCATCCTTGCAAAGCAAACGTACCAGAAATGCAAAATTTTGCATTTCTGGTATGATACTTAACTTTTATCAGTGGCCATATCCAGCACTTTTCGCACCTTTTCTGTCATCTCCGCCATGGAAAACGGCTTTTGGATAAATGCCACTCCATCATCCAGGACCCCTTGGTGGGCAATGACATCTGCGGTATACCCGGACATGAACAAGAGTTTTATTTCCGGGTAAAGCGGTATCAATTGTCCGGCAAGGTCCCGGCCGTTCATCTCCGGCATGACCACATCCGTCATGAGAAGATGAATTTTATCTGCATGGGTTTTGGCCAGGTCTATCGCCTCACCAGGTGTGGCAGCCGGTAAAACCGAATACCCTTTCCTTTCCAGCATCATCCGGGTCATCCTGAGAATGGTAGGTTCATCTTCCACCAGCAGGATGGTTTCAGAACCCCCGGCAGCTGTTTTTTTCTCAGGAACGGCCTTGTCGATGTCTTCATCGGCAACCAACCGGGGCAGATATATTCTGAAGGTGGAGCCTTGGCCGGGTTCGCTGTAGACATTGATGAATCCGTTGTTCTGTTTGCAGATGCCGTAAATTGTTGCAAGCCCTAAGCCGGTGCCTTTGCCTACACCCTTGGTGGTGAAAAACGGTTCGAACAGATTGTCCAGAGTGTTTTTGTCCATGCCGCAGCCATTGTCACTCACCGCCAGCAGCACAAAATCGCCAGGGATAAAGCCAGCGTGTTCTTTGCAGTATTCTTCATCAAACGTTTTTCTTCCGGTTTCTATGGTGAGTTTCCCTACTCCGTCAATGGCATCCCGGGCGTTGATGCAGAGATTGGCAAGGATCTGGTCGATCTGAGACGGGTCCATTTTCACAGGCCACAGATGAACAGATGGCTTCCAGACCAGGTCAATGTCTTCTCCGATAAGCCGGCGCAACATATTCAGCATACTTTCCACGGTATCATTCAAATCCAGCTTTCTGGGGGAGATGATTTCTTTTCTGGCAAAAGCCAGCAGTTGCTTTGTGATATCAGCCGAACGCTTTGCAGCGGTTTGAATCTCTTTCAGGTCGGAATACAGATCGTGATTTTCATCTGCCTGCAACAATGCCAGTTCCGTATGTCCCAGAATCACTCCCAGCATGTTGTTGAAGTCATGGGCCACGCCACCGGCTAAACGGCCTACGGATTCCATTTTCTGGGCCTGATTAAGCTGGGTTTGGAGTTTCTCCCGCTGCTCCTCGGCCTGCTTGCGCTCGGTTATGTCCTGAAAGGTTCCTTGAAGCCTGACAGTCTTGCCGTCCACGACCTCGGGCCGGCAGATAGTCCTTGTCCAAAGTTTGTTGCCCTTGGCCGTAATGAACTGCAGTTCCATGTCATAGGGTTCACCCCGGTCTAAAGCCCGCTGTATGGCCTGAGACAGCGCCTCACGATCATCAGGGTGGAAAAACTCTATGGCTTTGTCCAGCGCTGGCTTGGAGTCCGGGGACACTTCATGGATGCGGTATGTCTCCTTAGTCCAGGTGACGGCCATTGTTTCGACGTCCAGCTGCCAGCCCCCCACCCGGGCCATGCGACCGGTGGTTTCAAGGAGTTCTTCGCTTTCCTTGAGCGCCTCCGTGGCTTGATTGGTCTCAACCATTGAACCGATAAGC